>JAWOIF010000216.1:0-5172 GCA_046484805.1 Bacteroidales bacterium | reverse complement strand
ACTCAGTGCAAGTGCCGCACTTACAATGCTATTAAACGGCTGTAATGGAGATACTTATGACCAGTTAAAGGAGACACTCAAATATCCTGCTAACATGACCATAAGCGAAATAAACGAGGTGTACAGGAGCCTTGTTGCCCAGTTGCTTGTCGTCGATCCAAAGGTTAAGCTGGCCCTGGCAAATGCAATTTTCTACAGGCAGGGCTTCAGCGTCAAGGATCCATTCCTTAATACGATGAGCACTGATTTCAGTGCGGAAGTCGAGGGCCTTGATTTTAGTCTGCCATCCGCCCTCACAACCATTAACAAATGGGCCGGTGATAATACAAACGGGAAAATCCCGAAAGTTCTTACTGAAATTTCTCCTGGTGCTGTGATGTTTCTCATGAATGCCCTCTATTTCAAGGGAGACTGGAGTTATCAATTCGATAAGGCTTTGACCTCGGAGAGACTATTTTATACAGATGGCTCAAGCTCAGTCGATGTAAGTACAATGAAGGGAGATGTGGGTTCCAAAGTGACCTCCGGAACCAATTACAGGGCAATCGAACTTCCATATGGCTGTACTAATTTCACTATGGTGGTGGTTGTTCCCGGGGGAACACTCTCTGATTTTATTTCAACCTTGACTGCAGACCAATGGAATGCAATCACATCGGCTCTTGATGATCAGGAAGAATTTGGTGAGCTGACTGTGTATATGCCAAAGTATAAATTCTCGTACGAGAAGTACCTGAACGACCAGCTGCTAAGTATGGGTATGCTGGATGCATTCGATCCAAACCTGGCGAACCTGTCAGGCATTTCAGATGCCTCAATTTATGTTGATTTCGTAAAACAGAACACATTCGTGGAGGTTGATGAGAAAGGCACTGAAGCTGCCGCAGTCACTACCATTGGAATTAGAGAAACCTACTTCCCGCCTCAGCCACAGGAGTTTGTGATTGACAAACCATTTGTCTTTGCTATACGTGAACGAACGACCAATGCTCTCCTGTTTATAGGACAGGTGGTAAATCCGGTAAATCAATGACCACAAGAACCACGATATATAACTATTTATAGTATTAAAACTTTCAACAGATAATCCAATTATGAAAAATCTTATCAAACCCGCAGCATTTCTGGTCGTCATGATGACTGCCCTGACAGCCTGCAACGACAAAACCACAGAATTTATTACCTATGAAGCAAATGTGCCTGTCTACATGGCATTTGATGAATTCAGAATCAGCTTTGAGGTAAGGACCCCAATCGAGATTTCCCACCCCGGGAAAATGTATTTCAAAGACGGATACCTATTTATTAATGAGTATGGTAAGGGTATTCACGTTCTTGATAACTCAAATCCTTCAAACCCTGAAAAAGTGGCTTTTTACGAGATCCTGGGTAATGTCGATATGGCAATAAGTGGCAATATACTGTTCGCCGACAGCTATATTGACCTGCTGGCGATTGACATAACAGATATCAACAATCCTGTCGAAATTGACCGCCTGGAAAATGTTTTCCCGGAAATCGTGCCGGAGGGGAGATTATGGTATCCGTATGCAATGGTCGACAAATCGAAGGGTGTAATCGTTGGCTGGGAGATAAAGAAGGTTACCGACAAGTTAGATGAATTTGGATCCAGCGGATTGATATACCGTGGTGGCATGGACTTTATGATGAGTGCTGAGGGGGCCGCCAACTGGACCGGAGGAGCCGGCACAGGTGGCTCCATGGCCCGCTTCATGCTTAATGAAAATTACCTCTACGTCATAGCCGTACCCATCAGGTTAAAAACAGTCGATATCACCACGGCATCCGACATGGCGGTTATAGATAGTGTTGATGTGCCGCGTAATATGGAGACACTTTTCCGTCATGAGGACAACCTGTTTGTGGGAACCACAACCGGCATGCTGATTTTCGATCTTGTCAATCCGCAAAAACCTGTTCAGGTATCAGATTACGACCATCTCACAGCCTGCGACCCCGTTGTGGTTGACGGTCAGTATGCCTATGTAACACTGCGTTCAGGCAACTTGTGCAACAGTGGACAGAACCTGCTGGAGGTCATCGATATATCCTCCACAACAAGTCCGTTTCTGGTAAAAGCATATCCTATGTTTAATCCACACGGACTGGGAATTGATGGCAACCTGCTGTTCGTTTGTGATGGCACAGCCGGACTTAAAATATACGATAAATCCGACCCGCTGGCCATCATAACCAACCAGGTTGCCCACTATCCCGATTTCGACACCTACGATGTAATACCGATGAACGGCATTCTGATGCTTGTAGGCGAAGGCGGCATATATCAATATGACTACAGCGACCCGGAAAATATAATCCAGATAAGCCACATATCCATTATAGAAGAATAGAATTATGATAAGAATTGTAGCATTTGCGGTTTGTGTTTTCCTTACACTTTCTGCAACAGGTCAGAAGCGTCAATATACTGTTGTGCTCAATGATGGTTCCCGGTTATCGGGAACCATTGTTGGCGATACTGCAGGCTACCTGGATATTAAGGTTACATCCCCTCTGGTCATCAGGATTGGTAAGTCACATGTATCGTCGATTGATGCATTGAAGTATCCTGTAAAAAAGAACCTGAAAACCAACGGTTACTACATCAGGTTTTCCAACGGGTTTTTCTCGGGGAAAAATGAAAGCGGCAACCAAAGCAGTCTCAGCTTCCATCTTTCAAACGGTTACCAGTTCAAAAATGGTATTGCCATTGGAATCGGCTCCGGAATGGAAGAGATGGGAGTGGTTATTGTACCTCTTTATGCAGATTTAAGATACACACCACTGAACTCGGGGATTTCGCCATATGTCTGGCTAAAAACCGGTTACGGCTTTGCAATTGCAGATAAGGATATCACATATGTGGAATCTTCTGCAGCAGACTGGATATCTGAAGGCGGGTTTCTCTTCAATGCAGGAACAGGCATCTCCATGTTTACCTGGAAGAGGACCGCAATAAACGTTGGTATAGGATACCGGTACCAGAAAGTCACATTATGCCAGGATTTTTATTGGTGGAGTGGAACTGCAATAAGGGAAACTGTTACCCATTACAACAGGCTGGAGTTGCATCTGGGTTTTGTTTTCATGTAAAAGAAGAAAAATGAATAATACAATAATTAAATCGTTCGAATTAGGTTAATTTGGAATAGCTTAATTCTGACCGGTATAATGGGCAAAAGAGAACTAGATGGTCACGAATATTCTGACTCGGATCTTGTTAAAGGGTGTGCCGGTGGCGACAGACGCTCGCAGGAGATCCTTTACAAGCGCTATTTCTCGTTCGCAATGTCGATCTGCATCAGGTATACCCATGATGAAAGTGAGGCCATGGAAATAGTAAACGATAGCTATATGAAAGTTCTGGAGGGTTTGACAGACTTCGACTCTTCGCGACCGTTCAGACCCTGGTATGGAAAAGTTCTGGTAAATACGGCTATCGATAACTACAGGAAAACCCTTAAATATAATAATTACCTCTCAATCAATACAATAACGGAAACCGAGGAGCAGGAACCTGAAATTGAAGCGGAGCTTTCCGTTAACGATATCCTGACACTTTACAGGCACCTCCCCGGACACTATAAGATAACCTTCAACCTCTTCGAGATAGAGGGGTATTCACACGAGGAGATTGGTCAGATGATGGGAGTGACCGCTTCCACATCCAGATCGAACCTTGCCAGGGCAAAAAAAATGCTGCGGGAACTCTATAACAAGCATATAATTTCTGTTAAAAAGGGCCATGAAGCAGTTTGACGAAGAATTCAGCAGGAAGGCAAAGGAGGCCTTTGAAAACTATGATGCCAGCCACCTCGCAGAGGCAGGATGGAACTCGTATACAAAGAAGTATGGTAAGAGACGCATCCGGGCATTCGTTATTCCGCTCTGGGCCAGAGTCGCCTCAGTTGCTGCAATACTGACTATCGTAGTGCTTTTAACAAATCGAATAAACCACGGACAAGCCGATGAACCCGGTTCTCAGTTAGCGCAGGAAAACCGGAGCGAGTTGACAGAGCCTGCAATAAATAATAGGGAGGATACAGTCGCAGCAAACCCTGAAATCACAGTAATTAAGGCTGTAACACCTTCAGCAAGCCCTGATCAGGCCTTTGAGCCGACAGTCAGCAAACCCGGGCAATCCCGGCATGAAGGCAGGGAGAAAACTGATTACCAGGTCGGGGAACCTGCCGGTCAGGTTCTGGCTGAAACCGTTAAGGCTGAAAGATCATCATTACCCGAAAACTTAAAGGCTGCCGGATCACTTTTAACTGAAACTGCAATTGCTGAAGGGCCCATTTTAGCTGTAACTGCTATGGATGAAAGATCGCTTTTAGCTGAAACCTCTAAAGTTGCTGAGATGTCTCCGGAGATGAATCTTCCTGATAATCCCATAGAAATCAGGTTAACTGATGATGATGATGTGATATTGAAGCTGAAGCCCGGAGAGTTACATCCGGTATTAGCTGATATCCCCCGTGAAAGGATGACGACAACCCTTATGACAGGATTATCGGGCATGATGGCCAGTATCGACAATGCGACATCAACTTCACAGGGGGTCTCAATCGGCTTTTATGTGGAGCAGCAGCTTACCCGCAGAATCTCTGTTCGTCCCGGTCTGGCTATGGCAAAACATAATTATGGCATGGAAAGCGCATCAGGAGGTAGTGTGGCTCTGGATTACACTGCACCTGAACTGGATGGTCTGTCCGGAATAACCACTTCTTATGAAGCGAATATTGAAGTGCTTTCAATGGAGGTTCCCGTTAATTTTGTATTCTCACTCCGGAAGCGATCAGGAACAAACTTATTTGTTTCTACAGGAGCATCAACTGTGATATATCTGAACCAGCATTTGTCGGGCAATTTTAACAATACCTACACAAGGTCAACAGTCGATAACAATACCGGTGAGGTATTATACGAATCCAGAACCATCTCCGTAATGATTGAAAGTGAGCAGGAGCCTTTAAACCGTGTCGACTTCTTGGGGCTTGCGAACTTTTCTGCAGGGTACTCTCTGCCATTTAGCAAGACCAGTCATATACTGTTTGAACCGTTTGTTCAACTACCACTAAAGGATCTTACAAGCATGAATCTGCGTATCAGGTATAGCACCTACAGCATCACCCTCCAGGAGGGCGTGAC
>JAWOIF010000173.1:0-32084 GCA_046484805.1 Bacteroidales bacterium | reverse complement strand
GGCGGTGCCTACCACACCTGCGTGCGCCCGCTACTGAAGAACGTCGTTCGCTGCTGGGGCCGGAATAATTTCGGACAACTAGGCGACGGAACAACCTCTGAGCGGGCCCTGCCGATTACGGTGTCCCCCGTCATTTCCAGCACCGACGAGGTAAGCAAAGTCGCCCTCGGGTACTATCACACTTGCGTTCTGCTAGGAAGCGGCACGGTGCGTTGCTGGGGTAAAAACCAGAACGGCGAGCTAGGACGCGGCGGAGCGATGTCGGATTATTCGGTTTCCATCGCATCGGTCACAAACCTCGGCGCGGGCGTCAAAGATATCGTATCGGGCGGTAATCATAGCTGTGCAATCCTGTCCCGAGATCAGTTTTGATAAAATCAAATTTCAGAGTCCATTTTCAACTTTTGGCTTGCAGATTGTCTGTATTTCAATAAGTATGCAGTTCAGGCAATAAGTCTTTGGTTTACATTATAGTTTTGCCGGATTTATTGTGACAGGTTAGAGTTATAATTGATCTGATGCCATTCGCAGTATTAATTATATTCATTACAACTTAAAGATCATTATGTCGAAACAAATCAAAAATAACGTCAGGGACTACTACAACGAACATGTAAAAGAGGAGGATGAACGCCTGAATAAACATTCATTCGAAATACCGGTAACCCTGAGTTTTATTAACAGATACCTGAAACCAGGCGATAAGATCTTTGACGTGGCCTGCGGTACAGGACGTATTGCCAGGGAATTACTGGATGAAGGATACTTGCTGGGGTTAAATGATTTATCGGATAAAAATATCGAGTTGGTAAAAAAGCGTCTCCAGGGCAGGCAAAATGTTCTGTTTATTGAGAATAATGATGCGCTCGAAAGAAACGGCTGGGGAAAAACGCAGTGGGATGGTATTCTTATCCTCGGACCTCTTTACCATATTATAAGCAGAGAAAAAAGGCTTAAAGTTCTTGAACTCGCCTACCAGCATGTTAAGCCCGGGGGTTATGTTTTCTCCTCTTATATGACCCGGATTGGGGCTATGGTATATGGTGTTAAAAAAAAACCTGACGGAATTCTGCATAAAAACGGAGTAAAGAAGCTATGGGAAACTGGTACTGATGACCGTTTTGTGGGAGCTACAGAATGGTTTGTAAATGCTTACTTCGCACATCCTGAAGAAGTCAACCCTCTTATTAAGAAAGCTGGACTTACTCCTATTCATCTGGCAGGAGCTGAAGGTATTTTCGGAGAGCGGTTTGAACTATACCATCAAATGGAAGAGAAACTTAAAAAGCCCTGGATGGATTTTATTATTGAGCACTGTGAAGATCCCCGCATGGTTTGTCAGGCCAAGCATCTGCTAAGTGTTGCCCGAAAAACAAAGTAGAGACTGCATAAGCAATTTGTCCAAACAAAAAACTTGTGCAGCCTCTTTATTAAACAGCCAAATACGCTATACTAACTTTGCTTCAAGCTTTACATTTACCGCCTTTAAGGCTTTCGAAACCGGACAATTATCTTTGGCATCGGTTGCAATTTCCTCGAACTTTTGCTCGGAAATATCGGAGACTTTGCCTTTGGTTTTCAACAAAATTTCAGTTATTGCAAAAGAATCTCCCGCTTTAGCCAAAGTAATTTCAGCATCTGTCTCAATTTTTTCGGGTTTGTACCCAGCCTGTGACAATGCGTGCGCAAATGCCATTGAAAAGCAGCTTGCATGAGCTGCTCCAATTAACTCTTCGGGACTTGATGCATCCTTGTTATCTTCAAAACGAGAAGAAAACGTCAGGTTGCCTTGATAACCACTGGTCTTCAGTGTGTATTTTCCTTTGCCTTCAGTAAGGTTTCCTTCCCAATGGGCGTGTGCATAATGTTTGCTCATAATTTTAATATTTAAAAGTTAGAAGAAAGCTAATAAACAACTCTTCGGTGTGATTGTTTTTCAACTATGAATTTTCTTGCGTCAGGGTATTCTGACGGGAGAACATCCACAGAGATCAAAATTCATTTTTATGCAGACCTGTATTCAATATCAGGTCTTTCATATTCTTGTCATTATCCTCTATATTATCCTTATCGATATTGGTTTTGCTACTTATCCATTCCCGAGCCAGCTTTCCTTCCTCCTCTGGCCTTGAACTCATTATGAATGCGGCAACCAGCCTGTCGTTGTTAAACCACCAGGTACTGAAATCTCCTTTTTCCATATTGCCACGATTACGCACATAATTGGCCGATTCATTATCACCGAAATATTCATAGGAATACTCGAATATATCTGAGAAAAAGAACGGGAAAAATATATATGGCTCACGTTTTCCGGTCATCACCTTCGCAGCATGTTGTCCTTGTTCAAAAGCATGTTCCCAGTGTTCGACAACTTTCCTTTTCCCAAAAATCATATCCGGAAATTCAACTACATCTCCGGCAGCATAAACGTCTTCAAGATTGGTTTCGCAGTATTCATTCACCATGATGCCCTTATTGATTTTCAGATTTGTATTCTTAAAAATGTCGATATTGGGTTCAACACCAATTCCAGCTACAACCATGTCGGTTTTTAGAATTTCGCCTGAGAGGAGCTCTACTTCTTCAACCCTTTCCTTGCCATGAAATCCTTTTACGCTTTTATTCATAATAAGCTCAACACCGTTTTTTTGAAACTGATTCTGAAGAAATGAAGCGATATCTGCACTGGCGAACCTTGCAAGCAACTTATCCTCGGGAACTATCATCGTAACTTTAAGTCCTGATTGGTTTAATACAGCAGCCGTTTCTGTACCAATATATCCACCCCCGACAATAATAACATGTTTGGCATTGCCTGCATGTTTGCGGATGTTATCAGACTGTTTCTGATCTCTGAGATAGAATATGTTTTTCAGGTTACTTCCCTCAATATCCAGCCTTTTCAGCTTTGACCCTGTCGCAATCAGCAGCTTTTCATACCCAAGGGTTTCTCCGTTGTCAAGAACAACCTGTTTATGCCCATATTTCACTTCCTCAGCCGCAGTTTCAAGCTTGACATCTATTCCGTTCTTTGAATAGAACTCTCTTCCATGAATAAGGATTTCATCGTCCTGACTCTTATCCCTGAGATAATCTTTTGAAAATGGCGGACGGTTCATGGGCAGGTTTGATTCAGCCGAAACGATACACAGTTCACCATTTTTTATATTTTGTTCAGCAAATGCTTTTGCTGCATAACCGGCTGTAGTGCCACCACCTATGATAATATATTTATAGTTTTTCATATTGTGTAATAATTGGGATTAAATGTTATTGTTGAATTATTGAATTGTTGATTCCTTTATTCTAATTGAGAGATTACACCATCAGAACCTGAATATGGCATTCAATATTGAGCCTGGTTCAGGCATTTTATCGGCATCCATTAAGTATACTGATCCATTATTCAGGATAGTATGAACTGCGGCTAAATTGAGCAGACTTGAGTTTTCACCGTTTCCTTCATCGCGGATTATGATTTCATTGGTGTCTTGATCAAACATTCCCCAAAGTTCCGAGAGGTTGCGGATAAATAAGGTATCAACCCGCTGATTGATGGCGGCAGGAATAATCTCCTCCGGTTTATAAGAGGCCTTAATATCTGACAATGCTTGCTCGAAAGCTAAAACCTTTTCGGTGCGTTTTCGGTTGAAATACCCTTTCAGTATCTCCCTCGCCTTTTCATGTAACAAGACCGGATCTTCATGTTCCGGATTTCCGGAAACAAATTTTTCCTCCAGATATTTGTAATCACTAACTTCACGGTACAATGGAACCAGATAATCAACTGCCGCCAGAATCATTGGCACATCTTTGTCCTCCAATATTTGCATCACTCCTTCGTGAATGGCTCTGAAATATTTAAGAGTTTCCATCTTCTTTTCATCTTTCCCTCCCCCATGGCCATGGAACATTGCCTGGTTTCCCCCTGTCTGACCCGTCCGAAACTGCAAGTTTTTTTCCGTGAAATCGTATCCCAAAACCTCTTCCGGCTTACCAGGCAATAGATCCTCAGTTTCAAACTCATCGATCCTGTGTGGAAAACCTTCATATAATTTTACGCCTCCGAGGCTTAAAGCAAGCAGATAAAATTTGTCATCATCATTAATGTAAGGCAATAAAGGTTTTAGGTAGAAATGATCTTTAATGTAAATGAATGAATCAAAATACACGGGTATTGTGAAGTAAATGAACTGATCAAGATTCCTGAAGATCGCCAGGCCATCGGACTGGTGTTTCCAGAAACCATTGTCTTTTACCAACTCTTCAATAGGTTTAAGAAGTTCATCAGCTGTATCTTTATCAACCTGGGATGAGTAAAGATCGCTGCGAACCTTTTTTATCTGGTTTTTAAGGTTCTTCTGATCAATCATTTCAATTACTTCCTTACCCGCCCGGTGGGTTGGAATGAAAATACTTATGCAATACGGCTTGTTTATCCGGGCCATATCTTTGAATTTGTCAATTGAGAGGTGATCCATAATCTGTAGTTTTTAAAATGATTTCCGAAACGGTTAGCCACAATTATGGCATTCCCGATATAGTCTGCAACTCATCCTTCCGTGCTATTGAAAAAACCTTGCCATAAGCAAAAAACAATGGTTTTAAAGATGGAGAAAGTTTTCTCGCACATAAAAGCAGACATTCTGAAATTTCTTTTTGGGCCAGTCTTGACAACCATGAACGGTAACAACCTATTTTAATAAAGCTAAAGAGACATCTGCCAAAAGGAGATATTTTTCAAAAATACCAGTTTGAAAAATGTATATAATAATCCACAGTCTTTGTTTTCTATGGTGCTTTTTCTACAAGATATAGCTGAAACGCCTCAATCTAATATTTGGCAAGGTTTTTTCAATGATAGTAATAAATTGTTTAACTATTAAAGCGTAGAAATTATGGGAAAAGCAACAAATGCACTAATTGGATTTATTTCAGGAGCTGCCGTTGGAGCAACATTAGGATTACTCTTTGCCCCAGATAAAGGAAGCAAAACCAGAAAAAAAATCAGCAGGAAAACCCGTGAGTTTTCTTCTAAGATATCTGATGATCTCAACGAGCAAGTAGATAGGATGAAGCAACATGTCAATGACTTTGTTGATGACGTTAAGGATAAGTTTGATGACATTGAGTCGGAAATGAAGAAGAAGGTAGCTAAAGAAAAGGAACGGGTAACAGCTGAAGTTACTGGAGAGAAGGCGAAATAAGCCAAGAATTAATCAGGGGTACTTAAAGTCTGCGTAATGACATTTAATCAAAAATGACATACTCAGAATCAATCCTTTACGCTAATAACCAAGAATATGGCCAAAACAGAATTGTCAGAGAATTTCTCAAGGATTTCTGATGTTCTAAAAGATTATCTCAATTCCAGAATTGATCTTTTAAAACTTGGATTACTTCAGAAATTTGTAAGTGCAGGCGTTTACCTGCTTACTGCTGTGTCAGTATTTATATCCGCTTTTGCTGCATGCATCTTTCTGATGTTCTCATTTAGCTTTTGGTATGGCAACAGAACCGGCAATCTTGATCAGGGCTTCCTAATCTCAGCAGGATTCTTCGCATTGATTATTGTTTTAGTGATAGTTTTCAGGAAAACTATATTCTCAAGAAACCTGATAAAGGTATTCTCAAACATTCTTTTTACTGACGAAGAAGAAGATTAACCAGATGAAGCCATTAGTAGATTATAAAAGCCTTAGAACCTCCAGCGATATTAAGATTGCTAAGGTGAAACTAAGGTATTCGATACTTCTTCACGAAGACATGCTTTCTAAGAGCATTGATAATCTGAGGGGTAACTTCATTCTCGCTCTTAAGCAATCAGCATGGAGATGGGGTCTGAAAGTTGCTGTAGGGTTTTTAGTGAACCAGATTAACTTGCGAACAGCAAAAAAAAGAAAGTAAGCTTTACTTGACCCAAACGGGGAGATGATCGGAGGCTAACGGCTCGTGTTCCATATGGCTCTTGACAGGGATGATGCCTGCATCAGTCCCTTTAAGAATAAATATATAATCAATACATCTATCCGGATTATCTGCCGGGAAAGTGGGAATATGCGGGTCATTCAGCATTATCCATTTCTCCTCAATCTTCTTTATCACTGCCGATTCCGGTGTGGCATTCAGGTCGCCTGCAAGGAAAACGGGCCTTACGGATTCATTAAAGAGGTCATTAATGATTATTGCTGACTCCATCCTGTCTTCCTCGGTAAGTGAGAAATGGGTACAGCAGATTATGGCATCCTTCAATTCTACTATGAGCAGACTGCGCCTCTCTTCCCGTCCGGGAAGAGGTACAGATGTCCAACTCAACGGTTTGTCCTTCGTTAGTATACCGACACCATATTTCCCCCCCTGGTATGAAATTGATGCTCCGTAGGTTGGATGCATACCTGTCAGATGGGCAATCTCATTCAGGACAACAACACCATTGCTCCGCTGAGTAGCGCTGTCAATCTCCTGAAGTGCAACAATGTGTGGATCTATGCGATTTATTATATCAGCTACCCTCTGGTAATCTGTAACGTTATCGAGCCCCCTGCAATTACGAACGTTATAGGTAAGGATGGTAAACTCCTTCTTTTTCCGGGCTTCATTCTTGCAGCCGGTAATTGCAGTTCCCGGAATAATAACCGAAAAAAGGAAAAGGAAAACAGGTAATATTGCTTTTTTCATACTTAACTAAAAATGATTGATCAGCAGGTGTAAAAATAGCAATTTCATTCTTACGCAGGTATAGTCCGACTCACGAACCGGTGGTTCAAACTCCCGGACCAATAAGAACATACTAGCTTAAACTTTGCTATCTTTGCGGTGTAAATATGATCCGGCCTTAACGTGAACTTATATATAATAAGTACCCTAATTCGATTAGCTGTCAACCAGTAGACAGATTTGGCAGTAGCAGTTATAAATACGAGTCATACATTATAAGTCATTAAGGTATGAAACGAAAGAAGACCCTGACAAAAGGAGGTATAACAAACTCAAAAGCAGACGTTACTGCGGCAGAAAATACAACCATAGGTGATAAAAAAATTTCGGAAGGCTCAATACCTGATACTGCTCAAGTCGAAAGAGCTGAAAATGAATTGATAGAAAGTGAACTGAAATATCGTTCACTACTCGCTGAACTTGAAGAAAGTGAGAAAAGGTATCGGAACATGTTTCTCAACAATCCTCAGCCAATGTGGATTTATGACCTGGAAACACTGGCATTTCTTGAAATCAACAATGCTGCCGTTGACCATTACGGATATTCCCGGGGCGAGCTACTGTCAATGACAATCAAAGATATCCGGCCCAATGAAGATGTTCCCGGCTTTCTTGAATATCTGAAAACAAAGAGGGAGACCCTTAACCTCTCCGGAGAGTGGCGTCATCAAAAAAAGAACAAAGAGATTATTATTGATAAAATAATTTCCCATGCCATTACTTACAACGGACGTAAAGCGAGGCATGTGATGGCACTTGATGTTACAGAGAAAAGACAGGCAGAAGAGGAAATTATTTTACTGAACACCAGGCTTAGGCTAATTATCAGTGCAATCCATTCAATTGCCACAACCTACAGTATGGAGAGTATTATGCATACTGCTCATACCACAGCCCGTCAGATAATGAACGCCGAAGGTTCCTCTTTCATTCTTCGTGAGGCTGAGTATTGCCATTACGCAGGTGAGAGTGCATTAGGTCCTTCGTTTAAGGGGAAAAAAATCCCCCTTAAAGAATGTATTTGTGGCTGGGCAATCAGGAACAGGCAGCAGGTAGTAATAGAGGACATCTATTCTGATGAAAGAATTTCAGCAGAACTATACAGTCAGACATTCGTCAGGAGCCTTGCCGTAGCACCCATCAGACAGGATGACCCTCTCGGGGCAATAGGAGTCTATTGGGACAGGCATTATATTCCATCACCAGTTGAGCTTCAGCTATTGCAGACACTTGCTGATGCTACAGCCAAGGCTGTTGAGAACATACACCTTATTGAAGGTCTTGAAGAGAGAATTAGCGAACGAACTTCAGAACTCCAGACCCTCAACAAAGAGATGGAAACATTTTCCTATTCAGTGTCACACGACCTCAGGGCTCCGTTAAGGCATATAAACGGATTTGCGGAAATTCTTCTGAGACAATACACTGAACAATTATCTGAAGATGCCAGAAAATACCTGAATATCATAGTAGAAGCTGCCCATAAAATGGGTATATTGATTGATGATCTGCTGAAATTTTCCCATACTGGAAGTACCGAACTCAAGAAGAGTTTTCATGATATGGAGCAAATTGTAAGGGATAGTCTGAAGCAAATAACACCAGTCATCGGAGAAAGAAAAATTAAATGGACTATTCATAACCTGCCCGAAATTAACGGTGATTACAATTTATTGCGGCTGGTTTGGGTAAATCTCATCGACAACGCGGTGAAATATACCCGTCTGAAAAAGAGTGCCGCGATAACAATTGGTCACAGGGTTGAGGGCAGCCGGCAAGTATTCTTCATCAAAGACAATGGAGCAGGCTTCGACATGAAATATGCCGATAAATTGTTTGGGGTCTTTCAGCGAATGCATTCATCGGCTGATTTTGAGGGAACCGGTATCGGTCTTGCCACCGTCAGACGTATAGTTACCCGTCATGGTGGCGAAACCTGGGCGGAATCTGAGCCGGATAAGGGTGCAACCTTCTATTTTACTTTGCCAAAACAACCGGCCATACTATGAAGATAAAGACAATAATACTGACAGACTATAATCAGAAACTATCAAGCTGATGGCAAAAAAAGAACTAAGAATACTGTGTCTTGATGATGTCGAAGCTGATGCCATCATAATAAGAGAGTTTCTTAAATCTGAGGGCATGATTTTTTCATTTGATTATGTTACAAATGAAAAGGGTTATTCTGAAAGACTGAGCAATAATGAGTACGATATAATTCTGGCTGATTACTATATGCCTGGATTTAACGGAATAGCTGCTTTGTTGCAGGCCAGGAAACAATGTCCTGATGTCCCTTTTATTTGTATCTCAGGATCAATTGGAGAAGATCTTGCTGTCGAACTGATTCAAATCGGAGCTTCAGACTACATCCTGAAGGATAATCTGCAGAAACTTCCTGCGGCAATTGAAAGAGCACTTCATGTAGCTAAAGAACGAAAGATCAGGAAGGAGGCAGAGAATGAAATCAGAAACATGAAGGATGCTCTGGAGAAACTCAACATTCACCAGGATAATATCAGGGAGGAAGAAAGAACATCAATTTCAAGGGAAATACACGATCAACTGGGTCAGGCACTCACGGCTGTAAAAATTGATGTCGACTGGCTGATTGATAAACTTTCATATAACAATGAAGAGGGAATAAGGCTCAACAGGATAAGCAGACTGATTTCTGAGTTAAGCACAGACATCCGTCGCATAGCAGCAGAACTCAGACCACCGATACTGGATGACCTCGGGCTGGCTTCTGCAATGGAGTGGTACATTACCGGATTTGAAAAAAGAACCGGAATAAAGTGTATTATTGATCTTAAAGAGTTTACCATTCCCGATCAGAAAGTTAGTACAACCATTTACAGGATAATGCAGGAGGCTCTTACAAATATCGCCCGGCATGCAGGAGCAACCAGATCAGGAATTTCACTATCAAAAAGGAAGGGAATGATAGTGATGGAAGTAACTGACAATGGAAAGGGTCTGGAAAAAGAGAAAATTGACTCATTTAAGTCGCTGGGCTTTGTAGGCATCAGGGAAAGGCTAAAATCAAACAAAGGAACTCTAAGTATAAAATCCTCTTTAGGCAAAGGATCGACTATAAGAATAAGTATTCCTTCAAACTAATGCCAAATCTATGAAAATACTTGTTGCCGACGATCATGAAGTAGTAAGGGAAGGTCTTAAGCAGATCGTCAGTCGCCTGAACGCGTTCTCGGTTGTTGATGAAGCTTCTGATGGCAATGAAGCCCTGAAAATGATAGAAAGAAACAGCTATGATATGGCTATAATGGACATCTCAATGCCGGGGAAATCAGGCCTGGATGTACTTCAGATTCTCAGAGACAAGGGAATTAAGCTTCCTGTACTAATCCTCAGTATCCATTCTGAAGAACAATATGCAATAAGAGTCCTGAAATTGGGTGCGCATGGCTATCTCTGCAAAAACAGTGTTTATAAGGAGCTTGCATCAGCAATATCAACAATCCTTGACGGAAGAAAATATATATCACAGTTCATAGCTGAAACGGTATTGTCAGAACCACAGAGTGGGCTGAGCAAGGTTCCACACGAAAAGCTTTCCCCAAGAGAGTTCCAGGTAATGTGCATGATAGCCAGAGGCGAGTCATTAAATGAGATTGCCAACAGTTTGTTCATTAGCAGCAAGACCGTCAGCACGCACAGAGCCAGAATACTTGAAAAAATGAATATGGGGAAGAATGCAGATATTATTAATTATGCCATTAAAAACAATCTGGTTGAGTAATCTATGCAGGTTTTCAACCAAACCTTCTGCTCAGGGGGTATTTATTCCTTTGGTAAATAATTCTATCATTGCTTACTGAGAAAAATTTTCCTGACCAATCTCAGATTTGCTGAGGTTAACGCAACAAAATAAACTCCATTCACAAATTGGTCAGTATTAAGCTCATATTCTCCGGGATAAAAAACCTTCTTTCTCAGGAGCACCCTCCCTGAAGAATCAAATATGTCCACCATCCCTGAGGAGGCTGGCATTTTTGCAATATCCAATCTCAGAGTACCATATGACTGCCAGACTTTCAGGGAGTTGTCGTCAGTATCAATGTCACGGCTATCAGTGGTTAAAGAGGAAAAACACAGAAAGAATCTGGAGTTATAGTCACCTTTAAGCAAAAAGATACTATAACTTTCCCCGGAATAAATATCCTGTTCTGTTTCCTCATCCATATCATAAATGAATAGTCTGTATCTCAGCAGAGCATCATCTATATCCTTGATTCTGATTACAACCAATCCGTCCTTTTCAGTAGCAATTCCCAACTGCACCATATAGAGAGAATCGTTTAAAGGAGGCAAAGCGTTTATTGAAAGTTTCGTATCCCCCGGAGTTATTGTGTAAATATTCGGAACCTGCGAATCAGTGTTCATCAGCTTGAGTGCGTCGAGCTTCCCGTCGTACTCAACTGTGGCATCCTCACTGAAATATACTACTGAAAAGTCCATCAAATCCTGTGTTTCGGTAAAACTGGCCGTAAACCTCACCAGGGGAACAGACCCTTTCGGCGGCTCTGTGATATATTCACTAATTACGGAGGCTTTGCCTGAAACCCGGGATAAGGGCAACAGGCAAGCCAGTAAAAAAATAATGATTAGTATTCTGTAAGATTCTTTCATCGCTTCACTCTTTACAAGCATAATTCACTGTCAGTACTTTCTAACACGCCTGATGAGAATGTAAAACTAACATCCCGCGAACAGATGCTCTGTAAGAGAAACTTATATTCTTGTCTAAGAATGAGGACGATTTTAATGTAGGCAAAACCCTACAATAGATTTTCTTGTCTAAACGAAGTATTCATTTAATAATGAAGTTTTATTCGTGCCTTATCGACTCAATAGGTTTAAGGTCGGCGGCTCGTTTTGCAGGCAGGTATCCGAAGGTGATGCCCACAATCAATGAAAAGCCAAAGGCTATGACAACCGAATAAAGGGTGATGTTGGTGCTAACCTCGGTGAAGACCCCTATAGCCAGCGATAGTATTATGCCCATAAAAACGCCGATCAAACCTCCGGTAACACTCATGGCTATAGCCTCTGTAACGAACTGCCCCATGATGTCGGAACGCTTTCCTCCGACAGCCCTGCGGATACCTATTTCCCGTGTGCGTTCCATAACCGATGCAAGCATTATGTTCATAATGCCGATTCCTCCCACTATCAATGATATTGCAGCTATGGATGCCAGAAGGAGGTTGTAGATGCGGCTCTCACGCTTCTCCTGCTCCATAAGCTCGTAGGGAATAAGAATACTGAAATCGTCATTGTTGAAATGCCTGCGGGAGATAATATTTCTTATCACCGATGCTGATCCGATAAGGTTTTCAGAGCTCTCAAATCTTACCGTAAGCTGCCTGAGTTCGCTGGAAAGCGGGGTTTTTCCGGGTATCCTCTTGCTAAATGTGGTTAGTGGTATGTAGATATCATTGTTGAGATCGCGGGCCGCAAGCTCACCGACAGTCTCAGTAAAGAGGGCCTTTGTCTTAAGTACTCCTGTCACCTCAAACCACTGATCGCCCAGTTTGATGTTCATGCCCACGGGGTCTTCAAAATTGAAAAGCTCCCTTGCAATATTGGCGCCAAGAACGCATACCTTGAGCTGCCTGCTGTAGTGCTCGTGATCGATAAAAGTTCCCCTGTCGAGTCTGAAGTTAAGTATTTCAGTCACTTCGGGAGTCACCCCAATCACGGTTGAACGTGATGACCTGTTGCCATAGACAGCATCGAGTGTGGCTTCGGCCTGTGGTGCCACAGCCATAACCCCTGGTACAATCTCGGATATCGCGCGTGAATCCTCAAGAGAGAGGCCCTTTGAGAACTTTATTCGAACCTGTTCCAGTTCCGTATCGGTCAGATCCTTGTCCCTCACGATTATATTGCTCACACCCAGGTCCTGATATTTGGCCATAGCCTGTTTCTTGGTTCCTTCCCCAATTGAAATCATCATGATTACAGAAGCGGTTCCGAAAATAATGCCGAGCATCGTAAGCAACGATCTGAACTTATGGTCGAGAAGCCCGTAAAAAGCCACCCGCATGTTTTCTTCATACTGCATCACTATCTACTTTTATCTGTTCATGATGGTTTCGGGAAGCACCAGCGGCAGGCCCTGCCTGACATCCCCCTTTACAATGGTATAGGTATTGTTTGACAGTCCTGTCGTTACCTCTCTCTTTTCTACCCTGCCCCTTCTCATTACAAAGAGGTAGCTTTTGCCCCCCTCGCTTTGCAGACAGGAGGTAGGTACGTATAAATCGTCACCCTTGCCTTCGTATGTAATATATTCACAACTTACCGTCATACCAGGTTTAAGCCTTACATCCGATTCAGATATCAGCACCTCGGTATTAAATACCCGTCTGTCTCCAGCTTCGACACATATTTTTCCTATATAGGTTACCCTTCCGGAAAAATCAACTGAAGGCAGGGCGTCGAGCCTGACAATAACATTTTGGTCTGTTTTTATTCTGCTGACATCAAGCTCCTGGACGGAACCCTTTACCTTCATGGTTCTTACATCGGGTATCATAGCAACCGGATACATGAGGTTGATGTCATCGCCAACCTTGATCATCTGTGCGGTGCGCCGGTTGGTTTCGATAACGAATATTCCATCAATCGGACTGACAACAGTTAGCATATTGAGGGTCTCCATGGCGGATTTCAGATCGTTTTCCCTCTGTATGACTTTTATATTTTGTATCAACAGGTCAAGGCTGTCAAGAACAGGCCTCAATTCAAGCTTACGTTTAATCCTGTTAAGCTTAACACCTGCCTGTCTGAATTCAAGTTCGCTTACTCTTCTCATGCCGGCAGACTCAAACCCTGATTTCTCAAAACTGAGTCGCTTGAGGTCATATGACGACTGTTCGGTTGTAAACTGTGACCTTAGGTCCTGCATATTGTTAACCAGTTGAGCTTTCAGCTTGTTCATGGCAGCTATCTCATTCTCAAGCATCTCCTGCCTGTCGAGTATTGTCTTCTGAACTGTTGAGGGGTCGAGAGTTACAACGGTATCACCGCCGTTCACACTGGTTCCATGCTCCGTCAGTCCGATTATCTTGAAGGTAGAACCGTACATATAGTTGATCCTGGGAAGGAACAGTGAATATGCACTTACAGCCTGCAATTCACCCGTCTCCATTACTGACTGTCTGAATACTCCTTTCATTACTGAATATTCTCCGGTGTCAGCACGGGAACAGGAAAGTATCAGCAGCGAAAAGGCGGCCAGGGCAGAAGCCTTAACAGGCCATCCTTTTTTTCTGATTTCATTAAGGTGCCGCTTCATGTCACTTCCCCTTCTTATTTTCATTTGCCTCCTCCCTGTTGGCATACGGGTCTGTGAGAGCGATGAGATCATTCTCGGATAGTCCCTCAGTAACCACAACATAATTGGTGTTGACGGCTCCTGTTTTCACGTCAGCCCTGCGAAATCCCGATCCTGCTTTCAGCCATACATACTCCGATGTTTCATCCCTGAACAGAGATTCAATCGGAACAAACATAACATCCTGCAACTCGTTCACAATAATCCTGCAGCTTACAGTCAGGCCGGGTAGAAGCTGACCGCTCTGCCCGTTGATTCTGATCTGGGTGGGAAAGACCTTAATTTTTGACCTTACATCTTTGTTCTGTGCAAGATAGGCTACTGACTCAACCCTGCCCTGATAAACAGAATCGGAATATGCATCAGGCCTTATTTCGACCCTCTGGCCCTGAAAGATCCTGGCAACGTCAACCTCGTTGATCTTCACAAGGGCCCTCATCTCCGCAAGATCGGGAAGGTCTATAATGTCAGAACCTGAGAAGGGCTGATCTCCAACAGCCCATTTCTGACCAGAAGTCCAGTTATTTCTCTTAATTATGATCCCACGGGCCGGACTGATAACAAACAGTTTGTTCATTGAGGTAACAGCCTCATTAAGTGATTTTTCCAGCTGCCTGATTGAAAGTGACTTCTGCAATAGATCTTCCCTGTGTATCACCTTTTTACTTTCGATCTGCTCCTTTGCCCTGTTGAAAGCAATTGTAGCGGTCTCGAGTCGAAGCTGTATCTCCTTTTTTGTGGCTTCGGGTTCATAAACCGATGTTTCGTAGTTAATATTTGCTATCTCCTGCGATATCATTGCCAGCTCGAGATCAGCCTCCAGATCATCCAGCTCTGATTGCTGCATCGATTTAAGCTTTTCATATTCTGCCCTTGCAATCTCCAGTTGCTGCTCAGCTTGTACAATACCCCTCTTTATCTCCGACGGATCGAATATGACGACAGTATCCCCCTTTTCCACCTCGGTTCCCTCATCAACTATCTTTGTGATTTTCAATGAACCATACCTGTACGATACTGAAGGAGCTGCAACTGAGAGGGAGTTAACAGCAGACAGCGTACCCTGCTCAATCACCTCTTCGGTGAAGGTTCCCTTCCTTACGGCTGTGACCTGTACCACTGACGTATTGTTTCCCTTGCATGAACAAAGTATCAGGAAGAGAAAAATTATGATCTGTCTGTTCATAATAGGTTGTCTTTCTTATTGGGTTTTTTCTTCTTTTCAGTTGCTATGAGATGGACAGGAGGTTCTGAAAGTGCTATCGTCTCATCCCCCCGGAGTCCGCCCGCTATAATTGTATATGAACCTCCCGAAACTCCCGTTTCCACCGCTACCGGTAAAAATTTCCTGCTGTTCCTGACATAAACTGTCTTCAGGCTGTCACGTTCAAATACTGCCACGGCCGGGACAAAGAGGGTGTCTCTTACCTCCGCAAGAATTATCTCACATCCGGCACTCAGTCCGGGTTTCATGGCAGGATTGACACTGTCTAAGTCAATTATGACTTCATAGAATCGTACCCTCGCATTATATACAGGCTGAGAGGTACGACCGACGAGGCTCTTCCTGTTCACCATACCGGTTGTTAATAGTTCCCCGGCAGCATCGACGGTGATGTGAACCTTCTGTCCCTTTTCGATACGCCGGTAGTCAGTCTCCATTACAGTAGCAGAAACCTGAAGGTGGCTCATATCGGGGAACTTCAGAACCGGTGTTCCCATGAAAATTACAGATCCCTCCCTTACCATCCCCCCTCCCAGGGTTCCTGAGCTTCCGGGTCCGATTATTGTTATTAAGGGCGACTCGGTCCTCATTACCATTCCGTCACGATCAGCTGTAAGTATAAGTGAGTTGAGCTGTGATTCATACACTCTTACTGTTGACATAGCCTGAATTATCTTTGATCTGGCCTGAAGCAGGGCGGTTTCTCCCATTAGCCTTGAAGCAGCAAGCTTATGTTCTATCTTCCTCTTTTCAATTTGGGCTTTCTGCATTTCAAGATCCTGCTGTCTTCGCTGAAAATCTCTCGCATATACCCTTTTGAGAGAATCAAGCCTGGCCATCTTAATCCTGGCTTCACTGGTTGCAAGCTGAGCCTCAAGCATTGTAATGTTTAGCTGATTGTCGGCCTCAATCTTCTTGAGTCCTGCCTCCTGAGTCTCTACCTGGGTCATAAGGGCATTGTAAACGTTCTCAAGATCAGGCACGGAGAGAATGCACAAAGTGTCACCCTTTTTCACATACTGACCATCGGCAGCAAGGCGTACAACTGTCATGTCTCCAAACATAGTCTCAGGTGGTACTACAGGATAGTTGGAAACAGACTGTACAGTTCCTTCAACTCTAATGCTCTCTATGAAGTCAGATCTGTTTAACCGAAATGTTATGATGTGGCTGTCGGGTCGGCTCCTGCACGACAAAGCCAAAAAACTTATTATCAGACAGATTGATAAAGGAAACTTCATCAGAGAAGTTTTTTGAAGTTTATGTTTACACTTTACTAAACGTGGCAGGATGAGGAGTATTGTTTATTTGAGACAACTTGCTTTCATTAATGTCATTTCTTGTTAAATGGTAACCGCATAAAATTTACAGACATCCTAAAAATAGGAAACTTTCAGCAACTAACAAAATAGTTGTGTATTTCTTACTGTATAGTTAACTTTTTACAAATTCTTCAGTCTGCTGAGAATCCGGGCTATTTGAGTTTCAATACGTCTTTCCCTTGTTTGAATACTATATCGACCGGTATGCCGGCAGCATTCACCATTTCAAGGTCACGGCGCAGATTCTCTGTCATGATACCGTCGGCTTCTATCCATGCTTTGGCTGCTTCATAATCGCCGTCTCCCTGTATGGTCAGTATCTTTTCAAGGAGCGAGACGACTGCTGACTTCATCTCATCCAGATTGACCTTATAGGTTCCGTCTTCCTGGTAAACAAAAGCCCCGTTATCGGCAAAGTATTTCATATTCATCATATTGGCCTTGCCATGTGCACTTGCAGCACCAAAACGGCTTGAGCGGAAGATGCCCGCAAAGAAGGTAACGTAGTTATTCATAACCTCTCCGCTGGTTATCTCTCCCATCTCATACAATTTTGTAACAAGGTATAGACCCATAATATCAGCCTTTGCCTCTTCGAGAGCTGAGTATTGCTCCTTCAGTGCTTCCCTGACCGGTCCCCTGTCGTTGATTGTGTTTTTGACACCCATACCGTGGGCCACTTCATGGAAGGTTGTGTTTTCGAAAAATGCATCGAATGTAATATACTGACGCTGGCTCTCATCAATAAGCTTACCTGCAATAGGAACCAGAATTCTGTCAAACTTGGCCTTCATTGAATTCTTCAGTTGAAGTTTCCTGCTGCCTACGGCAAGATGAATTTCGGGGTCGTTGGGCAGGTTAATTGCTATCGTCTTGCTTCCGGCATTGCAATCACCAGCATAATACAATGCGTAATAGACATTCATGTCGGCATCGGTACCAGGCATCTCGGCTTTATAGTCAGGTGCCACGGGCAAGCCCTTCTGAAGGTCAGGCAGCATTGCATTGTATTTTACCAGTCTTGCACTCCATTCAGGATCCTTCACCAGAACGAAGGCTTCGTGAGCTGCCTTGTAGCCAAAAAGTCTGTCCTCATAATTCTCTATCGGACCCACCACGAAATCAATGTTCGATTCCTTCATCTCCATCCATGCGAAGTCACTGGCCTGATACTCATTTGACAGCAAGGCATCGGCACGCATATTCAGGTATTTGCTGAGGCCGGCATCTTCAGCGAGGCCCGCTGCCCGGCGCAGAAGCTCTGCTGCCTTCATGTGATGCTCCTGATAAGCCTCAGAATATGGAATTGACATCAGGGCGCCATCAGAATCACGCCTGATAATTGTGTAGAGGCTTGTCTTATCGCCATCGTCCCATGCCTCAAACTCTTCAACTGTCATATCTTCAGGATAGAACTGTGCACTCTTTGGTTTCGGGCCAAAGGAGGAAATGAACGGTTCGTTATTGTTAAGCCTGTCCCACGGCCCGTAATGTATTGAAGCATAAGCCCTGGCAAACTCATTATCTATTCCTGCAAACAGTTCTTCCCTGTCTCCGAAGGATTGCATCCAGAATACCTCATCCATTAATGTTGCAGCATCAATCAGAATGCTGATAATCTCTCTTTCAGAGCTGCTTAGCCAGCCCAGATCGGTTGTGAGTGTTACCTCATCGAATTTTGCAAGGTTTGCCTTCATCTCTTCACTAAATTTCTTGTCTTCAGAATTACAGCCTGCCAGCATTATAATAAGGGAACCGACAAGCAGGTTGATGATTTGTTTTTTCATGGGGTAGGGTTTTTAGAAGTGACTAGAGTTACTAAAGTTACAGGAGTTCACAGAGTTCATAGAGTTGAATGGGTTGAGTAGTGATTCACAGTGACTAAGATAAGCATTATTTTATCACCGGCAGCAGGTAACTGAACCGATGCGGGCCTGCTTTAAGAGTAAGCAGATAGATTCCCGCTGGTATCTCACCGAGTTCAATAAAAATAGTTTCTGAATATGGAGCAATGGTGACCATAACTTCTCGTCCGGTCAGACTGATGATCCTCAGAACCACATCGTCCTGGAAGTACTCCGGGAAACTTACTGTCAGACTCTCCCGGGCCGGCAGCGGATAGAGAACGGGCCTGGCTACGGCTGACTCTGTTCCTTCAGATGAATAAGGATCTCCCCATATATGCTGAGCATATTCAGGTTTGTCGATAAACGGATTCCGGTTGGTCTGTATACCGTAAACTGCATTGTTACGGTCAATCTCCTTCTGGCTCACCGGGTCGGAATTATGCCAGTGCAGCAGCATCGAAATTGCCCAGCTCTTCGGTTCAGCGCCGGTAACCATGTCGCTGGCGGCAGGCCATGATGTGTCCTCACCATAATACCTTACAGCCATATACAACATGGTTCTTGCTAAATCTCCCTTATAGGCATCGATTGGTTCAAATACCGTTCCGTTGTAGCCCGTCGAGTTATTGGAGCCAAGTTTGCTCCCGTTCTGTGATGTCCATGTTGCCGATGCAACAACCCCGAAAGGATAGTTCCCCCTTTTGTTATTAACCCATCCATCAGTCGGATAAAGATGAAACAGGTCAGTGTACATGGGCATAATTTCACCCCCAAACCAGCTTTTTGGAAAAGAGTGCTCACGGTTGTAACAGTCTCCCTCCTTCTGGTAATTGCCACACTGATCGGTACCAAAAGTGTAAACATAGGGCGGTGTACCACCCGGAATATCGGAATACATATCCCACACCTTTCCGTCAGACGTCGAATCAGTAGTCACAAAATGGGTCCACAAATCGGCATAGGTCGATTCGGTATGACCCTTAATTATATTATGCAGAGCCTGCTTAAGCTCAATGCCCGTTTTCCCTTCTGCGGTAAGGTAATAGCCCGCCGGGGGCTGCCCGTCGCCCCTGCCGGCAAAGAACACCAGCAACAATAGTACTATCGCACCCTTACGCATAACAATCACTATCTCTCGCCTATCCTTATATCATCAACCTGCCAGGTAGTGGTATTTTTATCACCCGAGACCGGATCGTTACCGTTATACCTGAAGGCGACGTACATGGTTGTCTTGTATGCTGCCAGGCTAAGGTTGCCTGAATCGCCCCAGTTACCATAGGTGCCGGAAGGAACCGTTGGATATGAGGCCGGCAGCTCTGTCCAGGTGAAGTTCCAGGGCTGATCTCCCCCGTCATAGTCGACAGAGACCAGCGTTACAATGGTGGCCCCGTTATCATAGGCTCCCTTGCTGCGGAATGTAAGAACAGGATCGGATGCACCGGTAAGATCTACCTGTGGGAGTATCATCCATGCAATTACCTCCGACTGACCGGAATTATAGGCGGTAATATCGGCAAACTTTGTGTCGAGGTAATAATACCCTGCCAGCCAGTTACGGTTTCCGGCCTGGATTATTGTCTTCCATCCTGCCAGATTGGTTATGGGGCTATTGTCGGCCAGTGACTCAAAACCCTCTTTCAGCCACTCAAACTTAGGTATATTGCATTTCTTGTCTTCGGTCATGCTCAGCTCGGCCGGGTCACGCATTATCAGCTGCGGGTTATCATAGACAGAAACCACACCCACAAAGGTTCCGTTACCATCGGGCATCGCCTGTGAAGCAAACTGAGCCTCAGTACGGGTATGTACAGTAACAGAATTGCTGCAATCAGTAAGCACCTTCGAACCGCTAAAGGTTCCTGTGGTATTGAATTCGACATCATCCAGTCTGATGTAGCCAGCCTCATGACTACCTGCCAGTATCTCAGACAACGTCACCGCTTTGGGTTGGGGCATTACGGCATTCAGGGTAACTACCTCAACAGCAGAAGCTATATCAATATTCCCGAACTGCATCAGTCCCCGGTATAGCGAAAGCTCAATGCCACTGCATTTTATCTTCACCTCCGAACCCATAGCAAACGAGTTTGTCCCTGTGACAGTCAGCGCCATCCCACCGGTTTCATCCTGAATATAGGCTATAAAATCGGGTATATTCCCCAATTCGGGCGTCAGCGTAATTATCCCCTGAATGTAAACGTTGGTATCAATCTTTGTGGTGGAACCGGAAAACAGGTTCCTCAGGTTGGCTATTGTCATTCGTTCGACCACGGGCTCTGGCGGGGGAACCGGGTCGCGGTCGCACGAGGGGCCAACGGTCAGCGCAACAAGAGCCGCAATAAGAACAGGGTGAAACAGATACTTTCTCATAATATTATCTCCGTTACTTGGCCGCCGTGACCAATATATTATCAATTCTGTATGAAGTACTCTCAACGTCGGAACCCCGGTAGCGGAAGGCAATCACACCTGTACCTCCCGAAATAACGGGCAGACTGACGCTACCCGAATTTATCCAGGCATTGTCAGCGCTGGTTTTAAGAGCGAGGGTTGCCGGGAGGGGTGTCCAGGTCGCCGTTGCTATGTTGGTACCATTATAGTCAGTCGAAAAAAGAAGATCGAACGGGAAGTTGTCTCCCTGATGCTCCCAGTAAGCCTTCGACGTCTGGAAAGTCAGCACCTTCTGGTTCGTAAGCGTTATCGGCGGAGGTATCAGCCATATGATGATCTCACTGTCGTTCGAACCATATCCTGTTGCCTGGGCATAGGTATTGCCCTGAAAAACCTTTGCCCTCCAGAGCCTGCTTCCCGCCTGCGCAAAGTTCTGCCACCCCGCCTGAATGATATCCTGATCGTTCTGAAAGGCAGTGAAGTTCATGCTCAGGGTCTCAACAGGATCTCCCAGAACCTGACCCCCCGGCGGACACCGGTCACCATCAAGATATACTTCGTCAATATCTCTGATTAAAAGCTGGTAATCATTATTAAAGACTGTTACAACCCCTGTTATCGAACCCTTTCCTGTGGGGAGCTCTTGTCCGGCAAATGTTGCATAACCACTGGTACGGACTATTATCCGGTTGTTGCTGCAATCAGTCAGGTAGCGGTTGGCTGAAGCCGGCGGGTCAGAGTCAGGCTCGGCATATGTTTTACCCAGCTCGCTGTCGGCAAACTGAACCTGGTTGAATGTAACCAGCCTTCCCAACATATTAGTGGTCTTCGCCTGTGGAATATTAATAACAGCGGGAGCCTTATTATCGGTCTTAATCAAATAACGAAATATGCGGGCATCCTTGTTAAAACCCGACAGCCTCTTGTTACCAGAGTTGTCAGTGTAAGGTACGCCGCCCATCTGAATGAAATTTCCATAGTCACTCAGATAGAGATCCTTGATGTTCACCGCAATGGAATCACCGTTAAACAATCCGCCGGTGGCCTCAAACTTCATCAGTATCCCGCCACTGTAATCTTCCATGATCCCCTCTTTGTAGAGATTCCCGTTCTTCTTGTCGGTCGCAGTTGCTATACCTCTGATAGTCCAGTTCTCCGTTATCTGTACCGGCGTTCTCGCAGTCCATGGCTTTGCCAGTTCCGCTGCATAGAGCTGCTTCACCTCGGCAATCGATACGATGGTTCCGGTCTGGAATTCCTGCAATGGCGGTGGCTCTTCATTATAGTCAATACACCCCTTAAAGAGCAGGATTGCTGGTACCAGTGCGAATAATATTGTTGTTTTCGTTTTCATGATCACCTCCTTCAGAATCTGATACTCATGTTGACAAAATAGTTGAAACCGTAATAGTAATAGAGCCTCGGCGCAAACAGTTCGGGCCTGTCTGGATCATACCTGTACTGCTCAAAACCTCCCGTCTGGAAGTCCGTCCGGTTCATAAGGTTGCTCAGGTTGGCGCTGATAACCACATAATACCTTCCCAGGTACCACGATTTGCCAACGAAAGCATCAAGCAGGACCCCCGACGGAACCTTCTTCATCTCCGACCAGTAGGGATAATAACCGGTCTCATCTTTTGTGCGGGTAACCGGATTAAAGCTTAGATAGCTCCTGTCGTAATAGCTTGCGGTGAGTCCTGCCCACCAGTAGCGGGGAGCGTTGTAGTTAATTCCGGCAGCCAGGGCCGTCTGCGGGGTGCCGTCAACCCTGAAGTATTTAACCCATACTTCATCGTTCCTTAAAATCTCGCTGCTGTTGTCACGTGTGACTGTTATATCGGGATTATCCATCCAGATATACTGACCGATCGCTGCAACCCCGCTTATACTCAGCGACTGGGTTATGTCCCATTCAACTCCGAGTTCAATTCCGCTATGCTCTTTATCAATACCGGTCATTGAATAGTTGATAAATGTACGCAGCCCTTCGTGATAGAAACTTGTCACTTCCGACTGATTGAAGAACCGTGTATAGTAGCCTGTCAGCCTTGCATTAACATCAGGAAGCTGAAGTACGTATGTGGCATCAGCTGTAAATACTGTTTCCGGTCCGATACCGGGAGTTACCTCGTTTCTTGTACGCGGAGAGAGGAAAGAGCTGCTGAAGCGGGGAGGATTCTTCATCACCGCAGTGGTGATATCTACATAGTGCCGTCCCGTTATCCTGTAGGCAGCACCAGCCTTAATACCCCAGGTAATATAGTTGAGTTTTTCAGAGTTGCCGTATGAGTTATCTGGGAAGAGACCTTTTCTCATCAGGCCTTCCCGCCATAATGAAGTACTTGTAAGGCTTCCCTGGAGGTAAGCCCTTATTCTTC
Organism: Bacteroidales bacterium; assembly: GCA_046484805.1. Lineage (GTDB taxonomy): Bacteria > Bacteroidota > Bacteroidia > Bacteroidales > VadinHA17 > SLNP01. The sequence goes on along the minus strand of JAWOIF010000173.1, from coordinate 8,829 downwards.
CAGGAGTCCATTCTCCCATACTCCACAGTGTTCCCTGATTCAGATGAGATATGTATGAATGACCAAAAGTTTCGCCTTCGGTTACCAGATTATTGTAGATTAATAGGTCGTTCTGGATTATGAAAGGATCATCGGGAAAATCCCTCTCTGCAAACTGATCTATATCAAGCCAGAAATCACCACCGAGCAGATCTTTTACCCTGTTATGGTTAAAACCTTTAGACATATTTACCATGACACCACCTGAAAGCTTCATTTCATCGTTGAACTCATGGTTCAATATCGAGTTGAACTGGTACTGGCTGAGATCATCGCGACGGTCCTCTATCATATATTTCGACCTGTAGCCTTCAACCATGTTTCCAAGTATACCGAAGGCATCATCAATCTGCGCCAGGTTCTTACTGTTGGCAAAATAGAAGTGTTGCCAGTTAATCTGTCTTACCAGCGGATCTGACCAACCTGCAGCTATCCTCTCCTGATCAGCCGGGTCGGTGTAATATGATGGCAGATACCGGTAGTAGTCAGGCCTTGGATCGGGTGCATCGTTCCAGTTCAATGCAGTGTAGCTCGACTTGCCAAACCAGTATCCTGCTGTCGTTTGCAGCGTTGTATTTTCTCCCATATTCCAGTAATGGGTAAGGGTGAAAAGTGGTTTGTTCGAAGAACGAACCCTTGAGTTGCGCGCCTTTCCGTTCTGGTAGCCCCAATAAGGATTATAGTAGTTATTTCCTGTAAGATCATATACTTCCTGCACTGAACCACCACCGACGCCACGCGAATAGATTGCGTCAAGAGCCGTCAGGCTAAGTGTATGGGCTGAATTGTAACGCCTCTCAACAGAGAGGAAGACGCTCCATGCATCATAGAAGGTTCCTTCGGCATATCCCTGCTGTGACCAGCGGCGTGAAGCTGAACCGGTGATGTACCATCCCTCGCCTATCTCACCGGTTGAATAAGTAAGCATGGCCCTGTTGTTGTATGTCCGGTTGCTTAGGGAGTAAACAGCCTTAATCCCGGGGCGGTACCGTGAGGCGCGTGTAAGTATCCGGGTGAGCCCTCCCACCGGTTCGAACATGTGTCCCGTGGCTGATGGTCCGTTGGTTACGACAGCATCACGCATCACGTCATTCAGCCCTCCCCAGTCGCTCCATATAGGATTGCCGGTTTCGGTATCGTTTATCAGGAAACCATTTATCATTACGGAAGTGTACGACTGATCGTAGCCGCGGGGACGGAACCTTACCGGTCCGAAGGTATAGGCTGCCGTTGACTGGAATATGTCGGCCGAAGAAGAGAGTATTCCCTGATATCCCTGTGAGCCCATGCCCCCGTCGTCACTTATATCTATAACTGTAATTAATGCTGCGTCCTGCCTGACTTCAGGGCGGGGAGAGAGGTAAACCGTTCCCAGGTCTGTATTTCCTGTTGGCGGAACCACAACCTGCCTGATTGCCTGATAGTATCCTCCGCGATCGAAGTAGATAAGATGCTCCCCTTCCGGAACCGGTACAGAGAAAGAGCCGTCATCACCCGTGGAAATTCCCGTCTCTCTTCCGTCAACAGAAATTGCTACTCCCGCTATGGGCGCTCCGGTTTGCTGGTTGGTCACGGTTCCCCCAACAGTAGACTGCTGTGCTCTTACCTGCAGTGCGGCAAAGAGAATAAAAAGCCATATTAATTTGATTCTCAGCTTCATATATCGATGATTATGGAAATGATTTTGAACTTTTTTGGCGGTCAAAAAGTACGAAACTTTGCCGAGAATATCAAACTGAAGTGGGGGGGTAAAAGGCGTGAGGCATAAAAGGCATAAATGGCGTATGAGGGCGTAAAAGGGGTGGGGAATGGGAATTGGGGAATATGGAACAACCCCGGATGGGGTTGAATAATAATAACACGACGGGTACCCCACCCCCTCTCTGTCGCCGGCGGGCGCAGGTCGCAGGTCGCAGGTCGCAGAGTGGAGTGAGGCGTGAGGAGTGAGGAGGGCATGGTTGCGTCTTAAGGCAGGAAGTGATATATTTGAGGAAATAAAAAGAGGAACGATGAGAAGAGGTTTCTGGTTAATACTATTACTTGCGGCAGCTATTTCGCAGGCCGCTCTTCCACAGACGGGTATGACAGCCGGACTGGTAGCATTTTATAACGTCGAGAATCTTTTCGACACCATTAATTCACCGGGGGTTGATGATATTGAATTTACCCCGCAGGCACCCAAACGATGGAACAGCACCAGGTATTTCGAGAAGATTGACAACCTTGCCGGAGTGATATCAGGAATCGGGCAAGATGAGGGGTTGCCGGGGGGGCCACACATTCTGGGCCTGTGTGAGGTGGAAAACCGGGAGGTAGTGGAAGACCTTGTAAGTCATCGCTCCCTTGCTCACCTTAACTATCGTACCGTGCACTATAACTCACTTGATGCCAGGGGAGTTGACGTCGCTCTGATCTATCAACCCGATTTCTTTGTGCTGACAGCCTCTAAAAGCTACGACCTGCCACTGAGCTCGTCTTCGGGTGAAGTGTACTTCAGCAGGAGCCAGCTGGTGGTATCGGGACTCTTTATGGACGAGAAGATGCACTTTATAGTAAACCACTGGCCATCAAGGCGGTCGGGTGCAAGGGCCTCAGAAAGACTGCGGGTGGCTGCTGCACAGCTTACACGCACTATCGTCGATTCTTTGCAACTGGCCGACCCTGAAGCCAAAATTGTCGTAATGGGAGACCTAAACGACGATCCCCGCGATGCAAGCGTCAGGAAACACCTGCGGGCCATTGGCAGGGAATCGGCACTGAAGCCTGGTGACCTGTATAATCCGATGGATGAGCTTTTCAGGAAGGGGGTCGGAACTCTCGCCTACCGGGACAGGTGGAACCTGTTCGACCAGATGATTGTTTCACAGTCACTCCTGGGAAAAGACTACTCATCGTTCAGGCTGCTTCATGCAAGGGTTTATATCAAAGAGAAAATGACCCAGGACGACGGCCGGTTCAGGGGGTATCCGCTGCGCTCGTTTGTCGGGGATCAATATATGGAGGGGTATAGTGACCATTTTCCGGTGTATATAATACTTGTAAGGCGTAAGAATTATTCATTACGGTTTGATAAACCTGAATATCTCATTTTCGAATGAGATGTCCTCACCGTTTATCAGCAAAGCTGACTGAATAAGGCCAAGATGAGAGTACGCCTGCGGGAAATTGCCCAGCAATTCCTTTGTATCAATATCGATATGTTCACTGAGTAGTCCCAAATGATTTGTACAGCCTAATATATTATGAAATATTTCAAGAGCCTCATCGCGATGTCCTATCTTGTAAAGACTGTTAACCAGCCAGAACGTACAAAGAACAAATGAGCTTTTTGGAACCCCAAAATCATCTTCATTAATATACCTGAACATAAAGCCGTTCCTGCAGAGTTCTGCCTTGGTTTTCAGAACTGTTGAGATATACCTCGGGTCATCCACATCAACAAGCCCGATCTCCTCCAGAAGCAGATTTGAAGCATCGAGGTGCTTTGACCCATAATGTTGGACAAAGGCACCAACCTCTTCATCCCATCCATTTGCAAAAATATCTTCACGTATTGTATCAGCCAGTAATGACCACTCATCAACGTAGAAATCCCTGTCGAGCATACGGGCAATCTTTACACCCCGATCAACGGCCACCCACGACATTGCTTTAGAATAAACAAAATGCCTTTCTGCCCCTCGTATCTCCCATATACTTTTATCGGGCTTTTTCCACTGTTTAGCCACAACCGCCACTATGCTGCGGACAAATGTCCAGAGCTCTTCCGAAGTGTCAAGTGTTGATGGAAACTTATGCAGTGAGAGGTAAATAGCATCAATAAGCTCTCCATAAATATCATTCTGTTTCTGTAAGTATGCACCATTACCGATTCTAACGGGAGGTGAATTTCTGAAGCCGCTCAGATGTTCAAGAATCTTCTCTTCAAGGTCCTTCTCTCCACGCAAGCCATACATAATCTGAATATCTTCCTGTTTGCCCTGGTTTACACTCAGCAAAAACTTCTGAAATTCTCTTGCCGAATTTGTATGTCCCATTTGCAGGAATGTCTTGATAACCATTGATGAGTCCCGTATCCAGCAAAAACGGTAGTCCCAGTTCCGGGTTTCACCTACCGTCTCCGGCAGTGATGTGGTTGGAGCAGCAATTACCGCTCCTGACTTACCGTAGGTGAGGAGTTTCAGCAATAGTGAACTCCGGGTAATCTCTTCATTGTATCTGTTGAAGACAAGAGTACGGTTTGACCAGTTCATCCAGTAGACCTTTGTGCGCTGGTATTCAAGCCAGGCGCGCTTCATGGACATTTTCAGGAGCTTTTGATTATAAGTAAGGCAGAAAAAATTATCGCCCGTCAGGTTGATTTTTTCGCCATTCATTACTTCCTCCTTTGACAGGGATGTATAAAGGTAGATTGATTCATACCTGCCTTCAGTTGTTACATGCTTGATGTAGTTTTTATCGATCTTTCCCGATGTGGGTCTTGCGTAATTAAGTGCTGGTTTGTAGTTTACCTTAACAGCCGGGGTTCCCCGTATAACAGATAATATGCGGTATATTTCAGGCGCATTGTAATAGTGACTCTCATCAGTGCGATAGATGGGCATGAAGTCTAGTATACGGAACTCTGCTGATGCCGACGTAAAGCGGGTTTCGAGTATGTTGGAATGGTTAACATACTGCTGTAAGACCGAGTAGTCGCCATCTGGTGTTATACTGAAATGACCTCCTATATCTTCATCCAGCAGCCTTGCCAATACCGATGGAGAGTCAAAATCAGGCAGACAGCACCAGTCAATCGATCCATATTTCGATACCAGGGCACTGCTGCGACAGTTACCTATAATTCCATAATCTGAAATGTTCATTTGCTTATTTAATTAATGTGCGAAGTAGTTTCAGCAGTTCTCCACTACTTTGAATTGTATACCTTGATTTTTCCGAAGGCTTACCGACTTTGATGGTAACAGCTTCGCCCCGGAGTACCTCGAACATGTCCTCATCGGTTGTGTCATCGCCGGCGGCCAGAATAAAATCATAATCGCTGTAGGTGTAGAATTTTTTGATGGTTGTTCCCTTGGTATATTCTGATGGTTTGACCTCAATGATCTTATCTCCGCGCATCAGGTGGAGATGTCTTCTGGTACAGGGATATAAAAGTTTGTTTACCATCTGTGCCGATCGCATGTCTACCAGCCATTTGTCGCTTTTCCGGTAGTGCCATACCAGTGCGGTTTTTTTCTTTTCAATATGGGAACCGGGGGTATTGTCTGTAACCTCCTTCATGATTTTGGATATTTCAGCCTGCCATGAGGTATCCTTCCGGTACACATTCTCCCATTTTCCGTCTATCCTTCTGATCGCACCATGTTCGGCAAAGATTGTGATATTTAGATCTTTAAAAATTGTATCCAGGAATTCCTTGTTGCGTCCGCTTACAATTGCCAGTTCGACACCCTGGGTTCCGGAAAGAGTTCTCAGGAGGTTTTTCAGTGAGTCGTCAGGGACCGCTTTGGCCGGATCATTATGGAATGGAACCAGAGTGCCGTCATAATCAAGAATTATGAGCCTGCGTCGGGCCTTCCTGAAAGAGGCTGCAATCTCCCGTACCTGGGCCGGCCGGATGAATTTCTTTCTTATGTCTCTCTGTTTGAGATGTATGCGCTCAAGCTTTTCAATAAAATCGGCGGCCCATTTAACCACATCGTGCTTTTTCAGTCTCTTCTGCATTCGTGACAGCCTGGCTGTCTGCTCCTTTTCAGGCATGGTCAGGGCACGGTTAAGCATCTCGGCAATCTCTCCGGTGTTGTTAGGATTGACCATAAGGGCATCGGTTAGTTCGATTGCGGCCCCGGCCATCTCACTTAATATCAGCACGCCCGGTTTTCGGGCCTTGGCAGCAACATATTCCTTTGCGACCAGGTTCATGCCATCACGGAGGGGAGTTACAAGGGCGACATCACTAACATAATAAAAGGCAGTCAACTCGTGGAAGGAGAAACTCTTGTAGAAATAGTGTATCGGTATCCATCCCGGCTGTGAAAAGGTGCCGTTAATATTACCAATATGCTCATCAATGGCAACCTTCAGATCGTGATACCTGTCAACACTGTCACGCGATGGCACGAGTATCATCACCAACGATACCTCACCAATCCACTCCGGATATTTCTGTAAGAGCATCCTGAAAGCCTCCAGACGGCGAACTATTCCCTTGGAATAATCCAGCCGGTCGACCGATAATATTATTTTCCTGTCGCTGTACCTCTCTCTGAAATGCGAAGCAAAACGTGTAACCTCCTTGTTTCTGTATGCATAATAGAAGTTATTGTAATTAATACCCATCGGAAAGGAATCTACGAAAAGGGTACGGTTACAACAATGGAAATTATTATCATCAGATTCTATTCCGGTAATTCTGTAAAGGGCACTTATAAAGTGCCTCATATAGTTAAACGTATGGAAACCGATCAGGTCCGACCCCATAAGTCCCATCAGCAACTCCTCCCTGTTCTCCAATGTTCTGAAAAGCTCATAAGACGGGAATGGTATGTGCAGAAAGAAACCTATGCGGGCCGAAGGAAGATGCTCCCTGACCATCATTGGCAGCAGCATAAGGTGGTAATCCTGTATCCACAGAATATCATTATCTGAAGCCACTTCCAGCACTTTTTCGAGGAACAGGGCATTTACCTTTTTATATGCTGCCCAATACTCCTGATTGTGCTCGGTATAAACATAAAAGTAATGAAATAGCGGCCAGAGCGTTGAATTGCTGTATCCTTCGTAATATAGCTCCACATCCTTCTCTGTAATGAATACGGGGTGGAAATTGTAGTTCTCGAGAGAGAGGTTCAATTCCTTTTCGGTCTCTGCATCATCGGTGTATACCCCCGGCCAGCCTATCCAGTGCTTTTCATAGGAAGTGTCAAGCGAATTTAGTCCGGTTGCAAGGCCGCCGGCACTCTTCTCGAAATGGATAATCTCATCGTGGATCTCGGCTTTTACCGGCAGCCTGTTTGAAACTATTATGAGTCTTTTCTTTGCTTTCTTCTTCATGCTCTGCAAGATAATAAAAAATGGCGGAACAGGGCAAGGTTTTGGGCTACATCACTACAGCAGGTTCTTATTTCAGCACCACTCCGACTGGTCGATGATCGGAGATTACAGTTTCGTATAAAGGGTAGCAGGGCTCAGGCTTATAGGTCATTGTTGTGTCAACCCGCGTGAAGAGCTCATTAGTGACCATAACATGATCAATATGGCTGGGCCATGAGGGGTATGACCACCATAATGACGTACCTGTAGCAATGCTCATGTCTGTGAATCTGTAGCTGTCGTGATCACTCAGGAATACGTGGAAGGGGTGCTCAACAGAAGGTTCTGGCTCTATAACGTGATTCCAGTCACCCACGATAATGACCGCATCGTTGTCTCTTTCCGAGATAATATATTGATGGAGCTTTTCAGCGGCTTCGCGTCGGCGGGCAATGTTTTCGCTGCCGCCGCTGGCCTTAAGGTGCAGATTCAAAAGATATGCCGATATGCCGGTTGGCTTATGCGTTATCTTTACCTCCAGAGGCGGCCTTGGAAAGGCATAGAAGTCATTGCTGAACAGCAGTCTGGCTGATGTACTGCTGTAGCTGATTTCGCTATCCTTGAAAAGCCAGGCGAGGTTCCAGTCTGCATTGTCAATAAGATAGTACTGGCCTGTCCAGCCGGGAAGCTTCTTCAAGAGAGTGTTGAAAGCCAATTCTGACGTTATCTCCTGCAGGGCAACTATATCCGGATCGATCGTCTTAATTAGTTTTGCCACTGCATCGATTGTTATTAAACTCTGCTTTGGGAATCTTTCAATATTGAATGTGACAACCTCGAGGGTACCCGAGGTTCCTGGAATGATACAACCTGAAAAGTTAATGCCGTTATCCGGCTCTGGCGGACCTTCAATCTTCTGACATCCACGGTTAAGAGGAATGACAGCCAGAATGATCAGTATGTATGCAAATCGCTTCAAGGGAAATCAATCAAGGCTGCAAAGATAGGGAAAATGAGGTTTGTATGGAGGGGTATGCACCCCACCACCTCTCTGTCGCCGGCGGGCGCGGGGTGCGTAGCATAAAAAAGGGGCTGTTCTTTATGCAGCCCCCTTCTTAATAATAAAACCCTGTTTTAATTCTTGATAAACTTCTTCGTTACGGTTCCTGCCGGTGAGGTAAGCCTGATATAGTATATACCCGCGGGCAGCTGCGACATTTCAACGGTGCGTAAAAATTCACCGTTATTGGAAGCCGAATGAACCACTTTACCGGCAATATTCCTTATCTCAATACCGCTATAGGAATCGATACCTTCAATTGTCAGCATCTCTCCCGCCGGAACAGGATAGAGGCGGATGCCATCTGCTTCTGTTCCATAGATGGCGGTTGCCTGGCCGATATCTTCAACTATCCTTGGAGCTATCTGGGCCGTACCATTGAATTCGATGGCAATACCTGTAATATTTGCAATGGCAGGTATCGTTGTCGAGTTGAAAACATCATAGAATTCTGTTCTCATAATGGTAGTTTGACCTCCGTTACTAATTGTATAATTACTTCCATTGGAAAAAGTTCCACCAACATCTCCTGCATCGAAGCTTACATCTTCCAGCTTGATCAGCTCAGATTCATAGTTGTCAAAATTCGTTTTGAATTCAGTAATGGTCAATATCTGGGGTGTTACAGTGTTGTCCTGAGATGTCCTTGCTCCGGGATCTTCAAGAGGATAAAACTGAAGCATTCCATTTACCAC
>JAWOIF010000154.1:0-4814 GCA_046484805.1 Bacteroidales bacterium | reverse complement strand
GGTTGCACCGTCGGCCCATATAAGAATGAATCCTCCGGCGGGCAGTATCGAATCCGGCATCTGCCACTTCGCGGGGTTGTTGAAATTATCGGTCAGGAAAAGATCGCCCAGGAACACATCCTCATCATCGCCGTTGAAGATCTCAATCCAGTCACTGTAATTTCCGAGGTTATCGGCGATTGTTCCCTCATTATCTGCCATGAACTCATTTATGAAAAGAAGCGGAGTATCACCCGCAACCGGACGTATGAAAGCCAATTCGCATGGAAGAAGGGAGACCTTTCCTGACGCATCAGAAGCCATAATCTGGTATTTTACCCATTTATCATCAGGAATATCCCCTATTGAAACAGTGAATCTCCCGCTGCCATCACCCTCCATGTCTGCCTCAAGCAGCGTACCCCCGTCAACGGTATACAGAACCGTAACATTCACCGGCAGGTCATCTGCCTCAACGGTCGCGCTTACAGTGATAGCATTGCCCGCCTCTCTGTGATGACTGATATATTTTATCACCGGCGCCATCGTGCCGGGTTCGATCTGTGCTGACATCGATGATTTTCTGGCCTCCAGGTACGGGTAAAGACCCCATTTGACATGTGCCCCTGTGGCAGAGGTAAAGGAATTCATGAAATCATCGTAGTCATATCCGTAATCAAGCCGGTAATATGGGTCAACTGCCACATACGGCGCTATCATGATCTTCCTCTCATCGATGGCCTGCACCAATGAATCCATGTCAAGAGTGGCACTTATTAGCTGTTCTGCATAACGGCTGAACTGCTCCCTGAAGCCCGGGTGATGTATAAGCCGGTTATACAACGGTCTGACCTCTGACCCGCCCGGCTGCCACCCGTAAATATTACGGGCAGCCCAGTCGATGTTGAACCAGTCAATGCCGAAGGTGTTGTCAACATCATATGGGATGTATTCAAATTTGCCTGTTAACGTATTGTGATACAGGTAGAAATTGTTCTTGTTGTAGAGATAACCGTCCCAGTCGCCGCAGAATATCTGGGCAGCCATCACCTTAAGGTAGTCATAAGTATTGAACAGGGCGTCAAGGTCACATACCAGGTTGTCATCAGTCGAGTTTTCGAGCACCCCGATAAAAGCTGCAAGATCTGAGAAGTCATTCTCCTCTTCGTTGATCATCAGTTCATATACCCACCTGTCTCCTGACCATATCTTATAGCTGTCAGGATCAGTGCCACGGTATGCCAGGTCGGCCGGCCAGAGGCATTTGTACAGGTTACCGTCCTTGCTTCCAAACCGTGAAAGTGCAAACTGTTCGTCTATATGCTCCACATTAATGTAGACGCCGTGGTAATTCCCGTTGATGTATACCCTTACATGGTTGGCCCTTGGTGCCGCGATATCCCATTTGCGAAGGATATCCCACATAACCTTGGACCGCATGACGGAAGGATCGTTATGTTCGCCGTTGAGGTTCAGCTTCTCGACACCGTAGTATTTACCACCGGGAGTGAAAGTGTTGAACGAAACCTTGAACGACTTCTTTTTTGACATACGTGAGGTGTTTCCCCGAAGGCGGAAGCCTACAGGGTCAACAGTATCGCGAACGACACCGTTATCGAAGACAAAAATGGCATGAAACTCCCTGTCGCTCGAGGGATTGGCATAGATCCATGCCAGGGTGTCAGGATGGACAGTAATGTCGACCCGCGGTACCACGGTATCAACGAACAGCTGCCCGTTTTCCGGAAAAACAGGCTGGGCTGAAACGTTACTGACAACCAGGTTTACTGTCAGTATGAAAAGCAGAGTTCTTTTCATCATGCAATTATACTCAATTTAATACCTTTACCGGCTGTAATTTAATATCACAACACAATGGCAAGAAAGGTACCCAGGCTAACTGACGGCACTGTCACTCTCCGGAATTTCAGGCGCACCGACAAATATCGTATGGCCGAACTTGCCAACAATGAAAAGGTCGCCATCAACCTGCGCGATGCCTTTCCCCACCCCTATGCCCTTGCTGATGCGCAACTGTTCATCAACACCTTCATCGGCCAGAATCCGGTCCAGGTCTTTGCCATCGAGTACCAGGGCAAATATGTAGGCAACATAGGTCTCCACAGGCAGGATGACGTATACAGCAAATCGGCCGAGCTAGGCTATTTCATCGGCGAGCCCTACTGGGGCAAGGGAATAACAACCCGGGCCGTGAACCTGATATGTGAGTACGGATTCAGGGAACTGGATGTGGTCAGGATCTATTCCGGAGTATTTGAGTTTAACCTGCCTTCACAGAGGGTACTGGAGAAATGCGGGTTTGTAAGGGAGGCGGTGCTGAAAAGCGCAGTATGCAAGAAGGGAAGGATCTTTGATGAGATTAGATTTGCAAAGGTGATCAGTCCGTCGCACATCGACGTTGTATCAGGTACAAAAGACGAGCGAATCGAGGTTACGGGCCCGGTTCCGGGATCTGAAGCGGGCAAGAAACAATGGTATGAAGCCCTCTTTGAGAATTACGGGAAAAAATACGATTCCGAATGTTTCACTGCCGGCACCATGGGAGAGTGCGACTTCCTTGAAAAGGAACTGGGCTATGACAAATCACTGAAGATACTTGATGTCGGTTGCGGCACGGGCCGTCATTCAATAGAGCTGACAAAGAGAGGATACAACGTCACCGGCATCGACCTCTCGGAGTCGCAGCTGCAGAGAGCAAGGGAAAAGGCAGCGGCTGAAGGGTTGGATATTATTTTCCTGAGGCATGATGCCCGGCACCTGCCCTTTGACCGTGACTATGACCTCGCCATAATGCTTTGCGAGGGCGGATTCCCGCTGATGGAGACCGATGAGATGAATTTTGAGATACTTCGGAGTGCAGCAAAATCGTTGAAAAAGTCCGGAAAGTTCATTTTCACAACCCTGAACGGCCTTTTTCCGCTTTACCATTCCGTTGAGAAGTTCTGCGAAGATGCTTCGGGAGAGGGCAACGCCACATACCGCAGTAACACCTTTGACCTGATGACCTTCCGTGATCACAACATCACGGAGTTTGAGGATGATGACGGAAACAAAAAGACCCTCGACTGCAACGAACGGTATTATGTGCCGAGCGAGATTACCTGGCTGTTGAAATCACTGGGATTTAACAGGATTGATATTCTCGGCGCAAAACTCGGCTCCTTCTCGCGTAATGACAGGCTGACCACTGAGGATTTCGAGATGCTGGTCATTGCATCCGATATTGGTTGACAGGCTATAGCGTGTCCAGCGCCTTTTTCAGGTGTTCGCCCACTTTGGCGGCCACCTCAGCAACGACTTTATTGTGTATGGCCATCATGGAATCCGTTGGATTTACGGCGGCTATTTCGATTTCATTCCCGCCCTGCTCAATGACCAATACGTTGCATGGGAGCATTACCCCTACTTTATCCTCGGCCTGGAGGGCTTTGTAAGAGTAAGCCGGGTTGCAGGCGCCGAGGATCCGGTATTTTTTGAAGTCGACCCCCAGTTTTAATTTGATTTTCTCATGCAGGTCAATTTCCGATATCACACCGAATCCCTCTGCCAGGAGAGCTGCGGTCACTTTTTCAACTGCATCACTGAAAGATGTCTGCAGAGTTTTTGAGAAGTAGTATGCCATTTCTTTCGGTTTTAATACTGATTTCTGTTTAACATAATGTGAACAAATAAAAGGCGGATTGATTCATCTGCTTTTTACTTCCTCCCTTTCAGTTCAGTCAGTGATTCTGATTTACGGTGATAATTCTTCAATATGTTTTTTATCTTGCATTATAGGCTATAATAACAACAATTAACATATTTACAGAATTACTGACCATGAATATAGCATCTAAAAGTCTTTTGATCGGGATTGTCTGCCTGATTTTAGCTGCATGCTCAAAACGGCAAAACTCCAACGATTTCTTTTTAACATTCAATGATGATTTTAAGGAGGAGCTGGCCGGCCTGAAGGTCTCAAATGCCTCTTATGCTGTCTTCAGCCACGACACGATAATACTCCAGGACAGCTTCAGCGCAACAGGCACCGGAACCAGCGGCGATTCACCATTCCTGATCGGGTCAGTCACCAAGGTGTTCACTGCGGTGGCTGTAATGCAACTGCTTGAGAAGGGAAAAGTTGACCTTGATAAACCTGTTACAGAGTATGTTCACGATTTTCATATCCGGCAGCGTTTCACGGCTTCCGCACCTGTAACCCTTCGGGCTGTTCTGACGCATCATGCAGGATTACCCACCGACAACTATCTTCATAAATTCAGCAAGACACCAAATGACTTCAATGCTCTCCTTGATTACCTGAATACCCAGTACACCTGCTACCCGTCAGGGCAAATATGGGCATACTCCAATCTGGGCTATACATTGCTGGGTATAGTTGTAGAACGTGTCAGCGGAATGAAATACGAGGAATACATCTTGCGGAACATTTTTGAACCGCTGGGCATGAATTCATCAGGTTTCTACTTCGATTATGACTCACAAAAGCATCTTTCAGTGGCCTTTGATGAGAATGGCAACCCCAAAACAGAACTTCCCATTTACGATAAGCCTGCAGGAGCCATTTATTCAACGGTAAACGACATGATCAGGTTCGGCCGGTCATTTATTGACGGGCAAGAGCTTCTCCTGAAAAATAATTCACTGGAACAGATGTTTGAGCTGCAAAACCGTGATAATCTCCTGGACCTTGATCACCGGTCCGCCATCTGCTTTAACTATAAGAACAAAGCTTATGAACTTGGCCGGTTGCTTGAACATGGAGGTGCAACCATGTACCACCGTGCGCAACTCGTTATCGCCCCTGATGCCGG
>JAWOIF010000085.1:0-18831 GCA_046484805.1 Bacteroidales bacterium | reverse complement strand
ATTTCCCGATACAGAAGTTTCTGAAGATGTTGCCCAGTATCTCGTCTGTACTGATCTCACCTGTTATCTCGCCAAGATAGTGTATTGCCTGACGTGCATCAATGGCTATCAGATCGGTCGATATATCCTCCGCCAGACCGGACAGAACCCGTTCCATGGCACCGACAACCTGAATAAGTGATTCATAATGTCTTGCATTGGTTATTACCACCATGTTCCCCATTTCAGAGATACCAGTCACTTCTGACAGGGCAGATCGAAGTTGATGATAGTCGGCATCGTTTTGGGCTGACATGAAAAGTATCTTTTCGTTTCCCGTACCCCTGACCTCATCTCTGAGACTTTCGAGAGAGTCATCGCTGATCAGGTCTGACTTATTGACAATTACTATCAGCGACGTTTTCTCTGATAGAGAATTATCCCGAAATTTCTCTATTTCTGAATCAATCTCAACTGATGTCAGTACCGCCTCTGTAACCAGTAAAACGACCGATGACGCTGAAATCCTTTCCCTGGTTCTCTGTATTCCCAGGCTTTCAACATAATCGTCTGTTTCTCTTAGCCCTGCTGTGTCAATAAAGCGGTACAGAACCCCATCAATAGAGAAAGTATCTTCAATGGCATCGCGTGTTGTGCCCGGAATATCAGATACAATTGCCCTCTCTTCATTTAGAAGGCCGTTTAGCAGAGTCGATTTCCCTACATTGGTACGGCCTGCAATTGCTACGGGTATTCCCCTTTTTAAAGCATTGCCAACTGAAAATGACGATGCGAGACTTCCTGAGTAATCCCTTACACGTGTAGCTATTTCAATCAGTTTACTCCTTTCTGCAAACTGAACATCATCTTCGCCAAAATCGAGTTCCAGTTCAAGAAGACTTACCAGGTTCAGCAATTCACCTCTAAGTGATGATATCTCCTTTGAAAAACCGCCCTTTAGCTGGCTCATAGCCAACCGATGAGCTGCTTCCGATTCAGATGCGATAAGATCGGCGACTGCCTCGGCCTGAGACAGATCAAGCTTTCCGTTAAGGAATGCCCTCTGTGTAAACTCTCCGGCCCGGGCTGTTGAGGCCCCGTTCCCGATCAGCAGTTTTAAAATCTTATTTTGAATATAAAATGATCCGTGGCAGGCGATCTCCACCATATCCTCGCCAGTATACGACTGTGGGGACCTGAATATGCTAAGCATTACCTCATCAATAACATCACCGTTTATGTCAGCAATATCACCGTAAACCAGGGTGTATCCTTTTTCATTGACTATCCTTCCACGTCTGCGGGCAATGAAAATGCGGTCGCAGATCTCAATACTCTGTGGTCCCGATACCCTTATTATGGTAATAGCACTTCCAGGCTGGTGGAGAGGTGCACATATTGTTAATGATTCTGATAGCATCTTGTCGTCTGATTCAGAGCTGCAAATTTAGAAAAGATTATTCAAAGAGTTCACAGACCTGATCGCGACACAGCAAGAACTACACCTCTAATTGCCACATCCGTCCTACCTGTCCAGATTCTGAGCGTCAAATAGCGAATCAGCTGGCTTTACCGAGGTCGAGATATCTTTCATTTTCATTGAGGAACTCCTTCCTGTCTGGTGGTTTACCGCCTGCATCTCACTTACCATGTATTTTCCGTTACTACCTGTCGGTTCAGTGGCCAGTACCTCTATAGTCTTGAAATGCAAACCGTTGCGATCGAAGAATTCCATTTTTTGAAGGTAAAGATTCTCTTTGCTGAAATAGCTTATCCGTTTGGCATAACCATACTGTTTGATAAGGGAACCATCAGTTGGACTACTTTCAATTACATACTGGTCATTTGTTCCTGAACCTGCCAGATGTTTACTGATGAAATCAGATGATGGGGGAGAGCTTATATCTGCATTGGTAAATTCAGAACCCATGAAGCTTTTACCCTTCTCGGAAGAAACAATGCGTCTTACACGCTTCAGCGCCGGCAGATATATCCACATATCATCCTGGTTGTCTGCATAATCATGCAACAAAATGGAGGTGCCTTGTACCTCTGCCGGGGATACGAACCTTATAAGCCTTTTCTCGGTACCATCGGGATACTTTTTTGAAACCATTGTGTTGGTGCGCACACGTGTTGCTCCGTTTTTGTCGGTAATGGTAAGCGTTATTGTTGCCTCCATGGCATCGGCAATCGTTAGTTCACGCGACCTCTCAAGTATCGAGGAGGCATCTTCTGTCTGCGCCGAAGCAATAAATGCCACCGCAAACCATAGACCCGTAATAATCATTTTCTTTTTCATATTTAATGTATTAAATTTTCCGCCCCACCGGCGACAGAGAGGGGTGGGGATTTACCCGTTTCTATTGATATTCAACCCCGCCGGGGTTGTATTGTACCCCCTACGGGGTTGTTTTGGATCGCTTTCCTCCTGCCGAGGTCAGAATGATTATAGCCGGCACCATCATCAGCGCCGCCAGCAGGCATACACCTATCGAGATTATAATCAGATAACCGAAAAACCGTATCGAAGTAAATCCCGATAAGATCAGAACAGAAAAACCCGTCATAACGCTCAGGGCATTGAAGACAATTCCTCTGCCTGTAGTAGCTATTGCCTTCGCAGCCGCATCAGCAGGTGATAATCCCTTTTTAACCTCACTTTCGTACCGCCACATAAAGTGTATGGTGTAATCGATCCCGATTCCAATCACCACCGAAGAAAGCAATGCTGTGGCCGGATCGAGCGCTATGCCCGTCCATCCCATAATCCCCAGCAAAATCGCAATGGAAGCCAGCAGGGGCACAGCGGCAATCAGTCCCTGCTTCAACGACTTGAATATTAATATTAAAAGCACAAATATTACACTCAACGCGAATATTATTGAACTTATCTGACCTTTGACTATTCTGCCTGCAAACTCTTCCATAATATATGCATAGCCACCCGTGATTACCTTGCCATCAATATTTTCCTCAAGCTCTTCTGCAAGGGCCACCACATTCCTGATGTTTTCGGCCGAAGGATCGCTCAATCTTACCATCAGGTGAGCCTTCGTATAGTTCAGATCGGCCAGCTGTTCAAAATCGTCAGGATCACCGCTCATATTGTAAATCTCGATAATCTGAGCCAGGGCCTCACGTGAATCAGGGATGCTATTGTAGTAATACTCCGTACTGTCAAACAGAGCCTTGGTTAATTCCCTCATCACACGTGCAATTGACATAACACTCCCTACACCCGGCTCTTTTTCAACAGAATTACACCACTCATCTATAAGTTTCATGTTATATGGATCGAGAATATCACCGTCAACCATTACAGAGACATTCTGTGATCCTCCGAAACTGCTGTTAATAGCTTCCGAGGCCTTTTTAACAGGATGCCTGGAAGGGAAGAAGTTCTCCTGGTTGGAATCAACCCTGAGGAGAATGATCCCGGTTCCAAGACCTATAGTCAGAACCAGGCTGACAATAAGAATAGACCGTGGGTTCCGTGAAACAAACCTGCCTGTGCGGGCTAGTACGCCGGAAGAGCCGTCGGGGGCCGCTTCGTTTCCATTAACAACTTTATTCACAGGACGTGGCAGGTAAGACATCCATGCCGGAATGAAAAGAAGAGACAGTAGCAGCGCATATCCCACACCCAGCGCAGTAAGCACCCCTACCTGACGGGCAGGTATTACCGAGTGTGTAAGAAGTCCGAGGACTCCGGCTATCGTTGTCAGACCGGTAAAAATTATTGGTTTCCTTAGTGATCGTAAAAGCTTGCTTATTATTTGCTGAACAGAAAGCTCTTCACCCCCATGAGCGATCTCCTGGTAGCGGGCTATCAGGTGTATACCGTAATTATTGGCTATTGCGATCATCATCACCGGCACCAGCAGGCTAAGAATAGTTAGTTTCCATCCCAGCATGGGTGCCAGGCCCATGGCAAGCCCCATTGATAAAACAACCACCGTGAAAGGAATAATAACCCCCCGCCACTCCCTGAATGAAAACCACAGAAGAAGAAGCATTACAATAAGGGCCAAAGGCACAACAATCAGTCCGTCTCGCTTTACATCTTTCATTATGGTTCGTCTGATATAGGGCAGACCGCCAATCATTATCTCTTCCTTTCCCTGATGCACCAATAGCAGGCTGTCGATAGATGAAAGTGTCTCATCCTCAGGTAAATTTTCGTCGAGATAGACAATTATTGCTGCAGTGGAAAAATCATCCGACACCACATTCCCCATTGCCAGAGGGTTTTCCCTGAGCGCTGCCATAACCTGGTTCTTCTGTTCCTCACTATCAGGTATAAACGTTATCGCCGGTTCAACTATCATGAAACCATCTTCTCCCCGTATCCTGACAGAATTTGTAAGAGACAGTACATCGGTCACCCCACGCACTTCAAACAACTCATCGGTTACCATTGATAACCTCTCAAGGGTCTCACGTTCAATTACAGAACCGCTTCGAAACAGGATCATCACAATATCCTGGACACCAAAATTCTGTTCTATTGTATCAGTGCTTGCCCGTGATGGCATTGTGACAGGCACATAATTTCTCATATCAGGATCGGTCTCGCCCATGGGAATCAGCAGCGCTCCGGCAACTGACAGTAAAACCGATATGCCAATTATAAATACCCTGTATCTGTATATGAATCCGGTCATAACCCTAAAAATCTACTCGCAACGCCAGAAAAAGGTTGGTAAGCGGTCTGTCAATAATATCATACAATGACCCTTCACGACCCTTGTAGATATCCGCCCCGCCAATTATCATTACCCCATCTGAAGGCCTGTATTTTACTGAAGGAACCATTGCCAGGTCGCCGGAGGTGAAGTTGTACAGCGTAACCAGACCGGGCGATACTCTTCCCGCAGCCATATCGGCTTCAACCCTCATACCTACAGAGTGATAGCTCCTCTCAAGCTGATACATGTACAATCGGTTGAACGCAGTAATTTGCATAACAGTATAACCATCAATACCGCCGGGTATCATTGCTATCTGATCAGGTGTAAGGGGAGGCATATCACCGGGAGGTACCGGATCAACAGGGGAGGCTTCAAAGTCAGTTATATACTTGCCAATATACTCAGCACCTATTAAAAAGTCTCCAAGCATTATATCCGCGCCAGCTGACCATTTTACTTCAGGCATTGGAACATATGGGGTATCCCTGAAGGAGAGTTCTGGTTTGGTATATGAAGCTTCACCACGAAGTCCGAATCTGCCCGCCACAGCCTCAAAATCGGCCCCAAACCTGCTTATTCTGTATGGAGTAACATTCAATGTAATATCAAAATCAACAGTTTCTTCCCCAATATTGACATCTATATTCTCGAACCTGATGGCCGGAAGAGGGTCATTGCCGTTAAACCAGGAGACCGAAAAGTCAATTGATCTCAGGTAAAAATCTAGTTTAACGCCATAGCCGGCCATAGACTTGCCCCCCAGCAGACCTTTGATCTGGTTAATATGAACGCTTTCTGAGAGGTTCAGGGGGGTTGTAATCAGCACATCCGACCGGTAGAAGGGAGTAACTGTTCCCTCAAGCGATAGAAAGGCAGCCGGCTTGAATATCAGCGATGCCGCAATATTACCCATGTCCATATCTGCAGCCTCCGGAGAACGTACCACAAGGTTACGGGGATTGAACGATGAAACGGGGTTGTCGAAGTCTGCCCGTCCCCATTTAATTATTCGCTGACCCATTACAAGTTCCACATTCTTTCCGTAGACCGAAATCCAGGCTTCCCTGAGATGCAGGGCGGAAACATTCTGCCGGAACTCACTTCCGTATCTGTACCTGACATCGGCATATGCCCTCAGGTTGTAATCGTTGCGGAGATCCAGCCTGAGACCGGCGTCGGCATATACCGAAGAAAACGGATCAGCCTCATTGTTCTTATACAACTCACCGTACAGTCCGCTCCTGACAAATCCGTTTATCCTGCCCGTAATACTCTGCCCCGTCAGATCGGCCACGGTTCCTGCAATAAAAAACAGCAAGAATATCAATGCTCTCATATTTTTTTCTGACAAAGAAAGATAGAAGAGAGACGAATATCGACCTGACCGCTGAAGCGGCACTGCTATTTTCAGGTTTGTTGTGCCAGCCGCACGGAATGGACTACTGAACCGGGTGCGAAGAGGACTCTCTAAACTGCATGGCACGGTATTCGCCGGGTGTCATTCCCTTCATCTCACGGAATATCCTGTTGAATGCCGACTTCGAGTTAAATCCTGAATCATAGGCAATTGCGAGAATGGTATAGTTACTATACCTCATATCGATTAATCTTACCGCAGCCTCATTGACACGGAACTCATTTATGAAGGTGTAGAAGTTGCGCCTGTAGTGTTCGTTCAGGGTCTGCGTTATGTGGTGGCGGCTGATTCCGGTCATAGCGGCAAGGTCGTAAATGGTCAGATCTCTGTCGAGGTACGGTTTTTTCTGAACCATCACCTCAAGGAGAGTGTCAAGTATCTCTTCTGCCTCCTCGGGTTTAAGGCCGCTGCGAATATACTTTTCATTTTCGACCTGTTCCCGGGTATTCTGATCACCAGCATCGGCCGATATGTAGTAGGTGAAAAGCTCAGGCTGCTTTACACCGTAAAAGCTTAGGGCAAATGAAAAGAGTGCAACAAACAGGAAGACGACATAATAGGGATCGAAGGGTATATAATTGCCAATAATATTTATGCCTCCCAGAATGAAGAGCACAAGATATATCGAATAGAATGATATAGATAGTATCTTAAGCCAGTTCAGGGTTGCTGCAATAGATATGAAGGAGAGGTTATTGACCAGGTCGCGCTGGTGTTTCCTGATAACCAGGAAGGTAAGTATGCTGTAAACCGAGATTGAAAGGAAGAAACTGGTAGCATAAACAATCCTGAGCGATATCATACTGTCAGACCTGAAAAAACCGGTCGGGTTCCTGAAAAGCTGATAGTCCCTCAGTAATACCGAAACGGCAAAGAAAGTCAGGAAAGGAATGAAATGGAGAAGGTTGAGCCATTTGAACTCATTTTTCCTCATTGTGGCGTGGCAGGCATACAGGTATAAAAGGGGGCCATGGGTAAAGGCAATAAACGGAAAAGAATAAAACTGAAGCAGATTCTGGTTTATCAGAGCGAAAACGAGTTCAGTGAATATCAGAAAAAGCCATGTCGCCATGAGCCTGTTGGCAGTAGTAAAAGGTCTTTTGGTAGAAATAAGCAGTCCCGCAAAAAACGCCTGGGCGGCACCTATGTATAATATCGGTTCAATCTGTATCATCGGCAACGATGACTTTTTTACCCTCTAAAGATAGCTAATTGAAATCATTTTGCCTTATATTTGAACCCGTTCACCCTGTGTGGACACAACCGAATCAATAAAACCCGATTTATGAGTGTTCTGGTAAACAAAAACTCGAAAGTCCTTGTTCAGGGCTTCACCGGAAGTGAGGGCACCTTTCATGCGCAGCAAATGATTGAATACGGCACCAAAGTGGTTGGTGGTGTAACACCCGGAAAAGGGGGACAGGTTCACCTGGGACTGCCGGTGTTCAATACTGTTTCACAGGCTGTTGAAGGAACCGGGGCCGACGTCTCGGTGATATTCGTTCCACCAGCGTACGGAGCCGATGCCATAATGGAGGCAGCAGAAGCAGGTATAAAGGTTATTGTGGCAATTACCGAGGGTATTCCGGCGTCTGACATGGTCAGGGTCAGGGAATACCTGAAGGGCTTCAGTTGCCGTCTGATCGGACCGAACTGTCCCGGCATCATCACTCCTGACGAAGCCAAGGTGGGAATAATGCCCGGTTTCATCCACCGCAAAGGGAATGTCGGAGTAATCTCACGGTCAGGCACCCTTACATACGAAGCCGTCGATCAGATAACCAGGCTGGGGCTGGGACAATCGACCTGCATAGGTATCGGGGGTGATCCTGTAGTCGGCACCACGACACTCGATGCCGTTAAACTGATGATGGATGACCCTGGAACGCAGGCAATTGTAATGATAGGAGAGATTGGCGGGTCGATGGAGACCGAAGCGGCCAGATGGATTAAGGAGAATCCCAGAAAGCCGGTGGTAGGTTTCATTGCGGGACAGACAGCGCCAAAAGGCCGCCGCATGGGTCATGCAGGAGCAATAATAGGAGGGAAGGAGGATACCGCTGCTGCGAAAATGAAGATAATGGAGGAGTGCGGAATACACGTTGTGGTCTCTCCGGCTGATATCGGGAAGAGAGTTGCAGAGGTGCTAAATCATAAATGATACAAACGAAAAGATAAGACAATATGAAATTACTTGAGGGAAAAACAGCCCTGATAACAGGTGCATCAAGGGGAATAGGGCGCAGTATCGCCATCAGGTTAGCAAAGGAGGGAGCCAATATTGCACTGACGAACATAACTGAAGATATGCAGTTCTGTGAGGTTTGCGCTCAGTGTGAGAAATTTGGGGTAAAGGTCAAAAGATATGTTTCCAACGCTGCAGACTATGAAAGTTCACAGAATGTGGTGGATGAGATACTGAAGGATTTTGAGACTATCGATATACTGGTAAACAATGCCGGAATTACCCGCGATACCCTGCTAATGAGAATGACAGAACAGCAGTGGGATGAGGTAATCGCCGTTAACCTGAAGTCGGTATTCAACCTTACCAAGGCGGTACTGAGACCCATGATGAAACAGAAATCTGGTTCCATCATTAACATGAGTTCGGTGGTAGGGGTGTCGGGCAATGCCGGACAGTCAAATTACTCAGCATCAAAGGCCGGAATTATCGGGTTTACCAAAAGTATGGCCAAAGAGCTGGGATCGAGGAATGTAAGGTGCAATGCCATTGCTCCCGGGTTTATACTGACCGAAATGACGGACAAGCTGCCCGAAGAGTTTAAAAATGAATGGATAGGCAAGATACCTTTGCGAAGGGGAGGAACCCCCGAAGACGTGGCCGATGTAACACTTTTCCTTGCTTCAGATATGTCATCTTATGTTTCAGGACAGGTAATAAATGTTTGCGGAGGAATGCTTACATAATTAAATATTATTATATTTGCACTATGCAGGGCGCCGATCCTTTAGCACGAGGAAATGCAGCGAGACATATTTATTCCACACACTTTTTCTTCACACTAACGGCGCCCTGTTTCTTTTTTACACCCCCTGAATATCGTACAAATCATAAAGGAAGATTAGAGCCAGTGCAGAGTCATCGCTCTTTAATTTTTTTTATATTTGCAGCTGTTTTTGCCTCCTTAGCTCAGTGGTAGAGCAGCTCATTCGTAATGAGCAGGCCGTGGGTTCGACTCCCATGGGAGGCTCAATCAGACAGCGGTATAAGGTCAGAAGTATGCTGTGTGCGTAATGAGGTGATAGAGGGCAGGAGGTTTTTAATAATGCGGGAGTAGCTCAGTGGTAGAGCATCAGCTTCCCAAGCTGAGGGTCGCGGGTTCGATCCCCGTTTCCCGCTCAAATTGTTTTAGAAATTCAAGCATGTACAGATGGCGCTCCAGCGCCATTTTTCTTCCTGTTTCGGTATTCATCAAATCCTTCAACAGCAGCAGTTTCTCGCTGAAATGCCCGATTGTGGTTCCTCCCTTATCATCTCCGTAGAGAGGCCTGTTGCGAAACCCTCCATATGTAAAGGCCCTGGCAATGCCGATGGCTCCCATCGCATCAAGCCTGTCAGCATCCATCACGATATCGAGCTCAGGTGTCGACTTGCCACGATTATTTCCCTTACTGAATGAGATATTCTCTGCTACATATAACACCTTTCTAATCCAATTTTCAGAAATACCCTCTGCAGTGAGAAAGGTATTAACCCTGTCAATTGGCTCTGATGGGTTGTTAATAAACTTATGGTCAGCAACATCGTGGAACATGGCACATAAATCAGCCAGATCATTTTCTGCTATTCTCTCCTGATCATTTATCAGGCGGGTATTGTACCTTACCCTCATTATATGGCTTATGTCATGACCTGAATCATGTTGGGTTGAAAGACTGATTATGAACTCTTCACACTTTTTAATAAACCGGCTGTCTGACATTATCTTCTGTTTTATTGCGTCTGAAACTTACAAAAAATTAATTTTGCAGAATTAAATTTTTTCCATGATTATGCCATTCTGATTAATTGAGTTATTAACCACGGTGTAACAGCAAGACCCGATATGGCATATTTCGCACCCAAATGAACCATATGAAAGCGGAGATAATATCAATAGGCGATGAGATACTGACAGGCCAGACAATTGACACCAATGCGGCATGGATGGCAACAGAACTGAACAGACTTGGTATTGAGGTTACAGGAATCTCAGCAATACCTGATGATGCTGCCCGGATCACCAGGCTGCTGAGCAACGCTATAAAGAGATCAGGACTGGTACTCATTACGGGTGGACTGGGACCCACAAGCGATGATATTACCAAAGATACACTCTGCCGGTTCTTCAATACAAGTCTTGTAAGAAATGATGAGGTGCTGGCCAATATAACTGAAATTCTCGGCAGGAGGGGAGTAAGCATTAATGAAAACAATTTTGCCCAGGCAAATGTGCCTGGAAACTGTACCGTGCTTATGAACAGGATGGGCACAGCACCGGGAATGTGGTTTGAAACCGATGAAGCAATAGTTGTTTCAATGGCGGGAGTGCCCTATGAAATGAAGTACATAATGAATGAGCATGTTATACCCACACTCAAAAAGAGAGGAATTGCCTCTGAAATTATACACAGGAATATTATGACATACGGCCTGCCTGAGGCTCATCTGGCCGAAAGACTTGTCTCTTTCGAGTCGGAACTTCCTTCAGGAATCAGACTGGCGTATCTGCCATCAACAGGGGTGATAAAACTAAGGCTGACCGCACGGAGCGCCGACAGCCATCAGTCTGAACAGGAGCTCAGCCATCAGATTGAAAAACTAAAGGCAGTAATCCCTGAACTCATCTATGCTGATTATGAAGTATCACTTGAGGAGTTAATTGGTATTACACTGAAATCAAAAGGATTGACTATTTCTACTGCTGAGAGTTGTACAGGAGGAAACATAAGCCGTATGATCATTTCGGTACCGGGAAGCTCATCATATTATAAAGGCGGTGTAATCGCATATTCGAATGATATTAAGGTAGATATGCTGGGTGTTAATGCTGTCACGCTTGAAAACCACGGAGCAGTTAGTCAGGACTGCGCAGCGGAGATGGCAGAAGGAGTTAGGAGGCTAACCGGGAGCAATGTTTCTGTGGCAACTACAGGTATTGCCGGGCCTGATGGTGGGAGTGACAGCAAACCGGTAGGCACCGTATGTATTGCAGTATCATCTGACCTGGGCACAGAAACCCGGTCGTTTATTTACGGAACCGACCGTCTTCTGAACTTAAGGCGCTTTTCTCTGGCAGCGTTGAACATGGTTAGGGAACAGATTATCAGGCTATAAAACCAGACAATAAAAAAGTGATCCATATATTTGGTTAATTAAATAAAAATCACGTATTTTGCGACTCGATTTTTTAGAATATAAGTTTCGATTTAAAGAGGTTAAAAAAGTAGAGAGATGTCAAGGATTTGTCAAGTTACCGGGAAAAAGCCAATGGTTGGAAATAACGTTTCTCATTCAAAAAGAAGGACCAAGAGAAAATTCTACCCCAATCTGTTCGTAAAGAAGTTTTATCTTGAGGAGGAAGACCGTTGGGTTACGCTGAAAGTATCGGCAGCCGGTATGAAGAATATAAACAAGAATGGCCTCCGCTCAGTTCTGAAAGAGGCTAAGGAAAAAGGATTTATTGAGAAAATTTAAATACCTGACGCGAGATGGCAAAGAAGGCAAAAGGAAACAGGGTGCAGGTTATACTGGAGTGCACCGAGCATAAGGAGAGCGGACAGTCTGGCACTTCGAGATACATTACGACCAAGAACAGGAAGAATACTCCTGACAGGATCGAAATGAAGAAATATAATTCTGTATTGAAGAAATATACAGTTCACAGGGAAATCAAATAAATTTCTGAATCATGGCAAAGAAGGTAGTAGCAACACTGAAAGACGGTAAGGGCAAATCATTCAGCAAGGTTATTAAAATGGTCAAGTCAGATAAGACCGACTCCTATACTTTCAGGGAGGAGATAGTTCATAATGACCACGTCAACGATTTTTTCAACAAGAAATAATATGCCCTTTTACAGGGAAAGTTGATATTGAAAGCTTTCTTCCGTTCAGGAGAGAGCTTTTTTTTACAATTACATTTTCAAATTCTCATCAGATGGCTTTACTCGGATTTCTGAGCAGGGAGAAAAAGGAGAGTCTCAACCGTGGCCTGGAAAAGACCAAGGAGAACGTTTTCACAAGACTATCGAGGGCAGTGGTCGGCAAGTCAAAAGTCGATGACGAGGTCCTTGATAACCTTGAGGAGATTCTTGTGGCTTCCGATGTGGGTGTGACAACAACTATCAGGATAATTGAAAGGATCGAAGAGCGTGTCAGCCGGGACAAATACCTCAGTGTAACCGAACTGAACAAAATTCTAAGGGAGGAGATTGCAGGTCTTTTAGAAGAGAGTAGTGACAGTGACCCGGTCGACTTCACCGATCCTCTTCCCTTCACACCATATGTGATTATGGTTGTGGGAGTCAACGGCGTTGGCAAGACAACCACCATAGCCAAACTTGCAAATCAGTATAAGAAAGCCGGAAAAAGTGTGTTGCTGGGAGCAGCCGACACTTTCAGGGCGGCAGCAATAGATCAGCTGCAGGTATGGGCAGACAGAACCGGCGTACCGCTGGTTAAGCAGAACATGGGTTCAGACCCTGCATCGGTGGCATACGATACCCTTAAGTCTGCTGTTGCTACTGACACTGACGTGGTTATCATTGATACGGCCGGACGTCTTCATAACAAGATTAACCTGATGAATGAACTCTCTAAAATAAAGAGGGTTATGGAGAAAGTTGTTGAAAACGCGCCTCATGAGGTGTTGTTGATACTTGATGGATCGACCGGCCAGAACGCATTTGAACAGGCGAAGCAATTCACGACCGCCACCGAGGTTACGGCTCTGGCAGTTACCAAACTCGACGGCACTGCAAAAGGCGGGGTGGTCATTGGTATTTCAGACCAGCTCAGGGTTCCTGTAAAATACATAGGAATAGGTGAAAAACTTGACGACCTCCAGGTTTTTAACAAATATGAATTCGTGGACTCGCTTTTTAGCTGAGATTTACATCTGAGATGGCCCGGCAGTCTTGATAGCCTGATTGCCTCCAAATACTTCCTGAGTTGAAAATGAATAAGGTAAATATTGTAACCCTGGGATGTTCCAAGAACCTTGTAGATTCTGAAAAATTAATGGCAGGGATATCTGCCGGAGGTTACAGGGTTATTCACGATGCTCCGGTTGATTCAGCCCCAATTGCAATAATTAATACCTGCGGATTCATCAACGATGCAAAGGAGGAGAGTATTGATACTATTTTAAGATTCGTTGAGGCGAGGAAAGCAGGCCTTGTCAAAAAGCTTTACGTTACCGGCTGTCTGGCTCAGCGATACAGGGAAGAACTTGCCCGGGAAATACCTGACGTTGACAACTATTTTGGTATCAGTCACTTCACCAACATAATCAGAGAACTCAATATCGGACCTGGTCTTAATGTGCCGGATGAAAGGATACTTACCGGTCCCGGACACTATGCCTATCTTAAGGTAAGCGAAGGATGCAGCCGCAATTGCTCATTTTGTGCTATACCAATGATAAGGGGAAGACATGTTTCGCGAACTTCTGAAGATATACTTTCAGAAGCCGCATATCTTGCTGATCTGGGTGTAAAGGAGTTGATTCTGATTGCTCAGGATCTTACATACTATGGTGTTGATATTTATGGAGAACGTCGTATTGACACACTGGTGAGGCAGTTGTCAGACCTTAAACTATTTGAATGGATAAGACTGCATTATCTCTATCCTGCTGAGTTTCCTGATTCGCTGATATCTGTAATAAGGGATATTCCTGAAGTATGCAGATATATTGACATTCCGGTTCAGCACATAAACGACAGGGTGCTGAAAATGATGAACCGCAAGCATAACCGTAAGGAGACAATAACTCTTCTGAACAGATTAAGGGATCAGATACCCGGGGCAGTCATAAGGTCTACACTGATTGTCGGACACCCGGGTGAGGGAGACGAAGAGTTCAGGGAACTTTTTGATTTTGTGAGGGATTTCCGTTTTGACCGACTTGGAGTCTTTGCATATTCGCATGAAGAGAACACTCCGGGAAATAATAAGTACCCTGATGAGACCACTGATGACATAAAAAATGAGAGAGTTGCAGCGTTAATGGAGATTCAGCAGGAAATATCCTCCTCTTTAAACCGGGAAATGACAGGCAAGGTTGTTTCAGTAATGATAGACAGGAGGGAAGGGGAGTGGCTTACCGGCAGAACAGAGTTTGATAGTCCTGAGATTGATCAGGAGATTCTGGTGCCTTACAGTCCGGAAATAAAAACCGGAACCATCTACAACGTAAGGATAAATGATTCCGGTGAGTTTGATCTCTTTGGCGAGATTGTCAGCTAGTTTCCTGGTCAGTTGCTTCCGGAGCTGAAGGGACTTTCTTCATTCTTATCGTGATCAGGTCTTTCTTTTGATTATATCCCACATTTATTGTATCCCCCTCAGAACCCGGAGCCTTAATAAGGACCTCAGCCATTGGGTCTTCAAGGTATTTCTGAATTGCTCTCCTGAGCGGACGGGCGCCATATTGGACATCAAATCCCTTGTTGGCAATATAATCCTTTGCCGGCGAACTTATCTTTAACAGATAACCCAGTGATTCAACTCTTTCATAAAGGCCCTTGAGTTCGATGTCGATAATCTTGTTGATCTCTTCCCTTCCTAGTGAGTTGAACATTACCACATCATCGATCCTGTTAAGAAATTCAGGGGCAAATGTCTTGTGCAGGGCTTTCTGAATAACACCTCTGGCATGATCATCGCGGGCAACCTTTTTGGCAGAGGTCTCAAAACCGATACCCTGACCGAAATCGGAAAGCTGTCTGGTGCCTATGTTGGAGGTCATTATTACAATCGTGTTCTTGAAATCAATCCTGCGTCCGAGACTGTCTGTTAGCTGACCTTCATCAAGAACCTGAAGAAGTATATGAAAGACATCGGGGTGTGCTTTTTCGATTTCATCCAGGAGTACAACTGAATAGGGCCTGCGACGCACCTTCTCGGTAAGTTGTCCTCCCTCTTCATATCCTATATACCCCGGAGGAGCCCCAACCAGTCGTGAAACCGAGAACTTCTCCATATACTCACTCATGTCAATGCGTATCAGATTATCTGCCGAGTCGAACAGGAATTTTGCCAGAATCTTTGCAAGCTGAGTCTTACCCACACCTGTCGGCCCCAGGAATATAAATGTACCAATAGGCTTATTCGGATCTTTGAGACCAGCCCTGTTACGCTGGATAGCCTTTACAATCTTTGCAATGGCATCATCCTGACCAACGACCGACTTCCTTAGTTCATTAGCCATCTGCAGCAGCCTGAAACCCTCAGTCTGGGCAATACGCTGTACCGGCACTCCTGTCATCATTGCCACAACTTCAGCAACTTTCTCTTCGTCAACAATCTCGCGATTCAGGGCAAGCTCCTTTTCCCATTTCTTCTTCTCCTGGTCCATCATGTCGAGAAGGTCTCTCTCTCTGTCCCGGTAACTGGCTGCCTTTTCGAAATTCTGGCTCTTTACAGCCATCATTTTCTCCTTCTTGATCTCATCAAGTTGCCCCTCCAGTTCGAGAATCTTTTCCGGAACAACAATATTGGAAATATGTACCCGTGATCCTGACTCGTCAAGCGCGTCAATTGCCTTATCAGGCAGATGCCTGTCACTGATATATCTGTTTGTAAGCTTTACACAAGCCTCAATTGCGTCATCAGTATAAGTTACATTGTGATGATCCTCATACCTCTCCTTGATATTCTGTAGTATTGTTATCGTCTCTTCTATGCTTGTAGGATCAACCATTATCTTTTGAAAGCGCCTCTCCAACGCGCCGTCTTTCTCTATATGCTGCCTGTATTCGTCCAGCGTGGTGGCTCCTATGCACTGGATTTCACCCCTGGCCAGAGCCGGTTTAAGCATATTAGCCGCATCGAGTGACCCTGTCGCCCCTCCTGCTCCGACAATTGTATGTATTTCGTCAATAAACAGTATAATGTTATCGTTCTTTGCAAGTTCATTGAGAATTGCCTTCATTCTCTCCTCAAACTGTCCACGGTATTTTGTCCCTGCCACTATTGAAGCCAGGTCAAGCGTAACAACCCTCTTGTTGAATAATACCCGGGAGACATTCTTTTTCATTATTCGAAGAGCAAGTCCTTCGGCAATAGCCGATTTGCCGACTCCCGGGTCTCCTATCAGTACAGGATTATTCTTTTTCCTTCTTGATAATATCTGTGCCAGTCTCTCGATCTCCTTTTCCCTTCCGACAATGGGGTCTAGCCGTCCTTCTTCTGCAGCCTTAGTAAGGTCAATCCCAAAATTGTCAAGAACCGGCGTTTCCGATGTAGGCTTAGAGCCTGGTGACTGTCCCTGACTACGACCACCCTGCCCGCCACCGTAGCCCGGCATATCCTCATCATCCTCCCTGGGAAAATCAGCTTTTGAAGCTGGCGGGTCATTTTCAACGGTACGCCTTACGCTCAAATAGTCAATATCAAGTTCAGTAAGTATCCTTGTAACCAGAGATCCCTCATCCTTCAAAATTGCCAGCAGAAGATGCTCAGATTCAATTGTATTGCTCTTCATTGCTTTGGCCTCAAGGTAGACTAGTTTTAGTACTCTCTCCGTACTCTTTAGCAGCGGAATCAGGTCGCGGTCGACCAGCGGTATGGGCTTGTCAACCCTTATGCTCTTTTCAATAGAGCCTTTAAGTGACAGAAGGTCAGCTCCCTGATTGATCAGAATATCAATTGCAATGCCTTCACCATCACGAAGAATGCCAAGAAAAAGATGCTCGGGACTGATATGGCTGTTGCCGAGCCTTATTGCTTCCTCCTTGCTGTAGGCAAGTATATCCTTTACTCTTTGTGAAAATTGTGCGTCCATCAGAATGATTGTTTTTGAAATCGGTCAATATGTCATATAATGCGTCAGTTGAACCGATTATTCAGGTTTCAAAGTTACATTTTTTATGGATTTGTAATATTGCAATTATCATGCCCAGTTTTAAACAGAAATTGTTAACAATTAGTTGCTAATATCTTCGGTATGAAAGGCAAAAATAAGTATCTTCGTAGGTTCTTAAAATTTTCAAAAAAAAATACTTTAACTAATTAAATACAAGTCTTTTATGACTGACAGGGAGAGGATCATTAAGGTTAATATTGAAGAGGAGATGAAGTCGGCTTATATCGACTATTCAATGTCGGTAATAGTTGCAAGGGCATTGCCGGATGTAAGGGATGGACTTAAGCCGGTTCACAGAAGGGTTTTATTTGGCATGTCGGAGCTGGGAGTACTATCGAACAGGTCTTACAAGAAATCAGCAAGGATAGTGGGAGAGGTGCTGGGTAAATATCACCCGCATGGTGATTCTTCGGTTTATGAAGCAATGGTGAGAATGGCCCAGGAGTGGTCACTGAGATACCCACTGGTTGACGGACAGGGTAACTTTGGCTCGGTCGATGGCGACAGTCCTGCCGCAATGAGATACACAGAGGCGAGGCTTAAGCGCATAGCCGAAGAGATGCTGGCTGATATTGAAAAAGAGACGGTTGACTTTCAGGATAACTTTGACGATTCACTTCAGGAGCCGGTAGTTCTGCCAACAAGAATACCAAACCTGCTTGTCAACGGAGCTTCAGGTATAGCAGTAGGTATGGCCACAAATATGCCTCCTCACAATCTGAGTGAGATAATCGATGCCACTGTTGCTTTCGTCGACAACCACGAAATTACCATTCCTGAACTGATGAACTATGTTAAGGGTCCTGACTTTCCCACAGGTGGAATTATCTACGGGGAACAGGGTATCCGCGATGCTTTTGAAACAGGAAGGGGCAGGATTGTAGTGCGGTCGAAAACCGAAATTGAATATACCGCATCAGGCCGTGAGTGTATAATAATAAACGAAATACCCTACCTGGTTAACAAGGCTGAAATGATAAGGAAAATTGCAGACCTTATCAATGACAAGAAGCTCGAAGGGATATCATATATCAACGATGAGTCTGACCGCAACGGTATGAGGGTTGTAATAATACTCAAGAAAGATGCCACCGCAAATGTGGTACTTAACAACCTTTATAAACACTCGCAACTACAGACATCGTTCAATGTCAATAATATAGCGCTTGTGAAAGGCAGGCCCAGAACACTGAACCTGAAGGACCTGATCGACAGCTTTGTAAAGCACAGGCACGAAATAGTACTACGCAGGACAAGATATGAACTGGCTGAGGCTGAGAAGAGGGCTCATATTCTCGAAGGCCTTATTATTGCCAGCGATAATATTGATGAGGTTATCGCTATTATCCGCTCTTCACAGACTCCCGATATGGCCAGGGAGAGGCTTATGGAAAGGTTTTCACTGTCAGATGTACAGTCCAGGGCTATCGTAGAGATGAGGCTACGTCAGCTTACCGGATTGGAGCAAAGCAAGTTGAGGGCTGAGTATGAAGAGATAATGAAGCTTATTGAACACCTTAAGAGTGTTCTTGAGAGCCATGACCTTCAGATGCAGATAATAAAGGATGAGCTCAATGAAATCAAGACAAAATACGGAGATGAGAGAAGGACACAAATAGTTCCCGATGCAGGAGAGTTCAATCCTG
>JAWOIF010000149.1:0-4584 GCA_046484805.1 Bacteroidales bacterium | reverse complement strand
GTCCCCGGCATTACCCGCTGGCAACTAACGATAAGGGTTGCGCTCGTTATGGGACTTAACCCGACACCTCACGGCACGAGCTGACGACAACCATGCAGCACCTTGTAAACAGTCCCGAAGGAAAAGCATGTTTCCACGCTATGCAGTCTACATTTAAGCCCAGGTAAGGTTCCTCGCGTATCATCGAATTAAACCACATGTTCCTCCGCTTGTGCGGGCCCCCGTCAATTCCTTTGAGTTTCAACCTTGCGGCCGTACTCCCCAGGTGGATCACTTAATGCTTTTGCTTAGCCGCTGACTGTGTATCGCCAACAGCGAGTGATCATCGTTTACGGCGTGGACTACCAGGGTATCTAATCCTGTTTGCTCCCCACGCTTTCGTGCCTCAGCGTCAGTATCGGTCCAGTAAGCTGCCTTCGCAATTGGTGTTCTGGGTAATATCTAAGCATTTCACCGCTACATTACACATTCCGCCTACCTTAACCAAACTCAAGACTAACAGTATCAATGGCAATTCTACAGTTGAGCTGCAGGATTTCACCACTGACTTACTAGTCCGCCTACGCACCCTTTAAACCCAATAAATCCGGATAACGCTTGCATCCTCCGTATTACCGCGGCTGCTGGCACGGAGTTAGCCGATGCTTATTCCTGAAGTACTGTCAAGCCCTGTCACGACAGAGTGTTTCTTCCTCCAGAAAAGCAGTTTACAACCCATAGGGCCGTCTTCCTGCACGCGGGATGGCTGGTTCAGGCTTGCGCCCATTGACCAATATTCCTCACTGCTGCCTCCCGTAGGAGTCTGGTCCGTGTCTCAGTACCAGTGTGGGGGATCACCCTCTCAGGCCCCCTAAACATCGTAGCCTTGGTGGGCCGTTACCCCGCCAACAAGCTAATGTTAAGCATGCCCATCCTGTACCACCTGAGTTTTAATTATAATCAGATGCCTGATCAAAATATTATGGGGTATTAGTCCGAATTTCTTCGGGTTATTCCCCGGTACAGGGCAGGTTGCATACCTGTTACTCACCCGTGCGCCGGTCGCCATCTAAGTATTGCTACCTAATGCTGCCCCTCGACTTGCATGTGTTAAGCCTCCCGCTAGCGTTCATCCTGAGCCAGGATCAAACTCTTCATTGTATATTTATCTTAATATATACCTTCAAAGTAAATCCCGGTATTACTCTCAAAGAATTACTACCTAAAATTTAGTGCTTC
Organism: Bacteroidales bacterium; assembly: GCA_046484805.1. Lineage (GTDB taxonomy): Bacteria > Bacteroidota > Bacteroidia > Bacteroidales > VadinHA17 > SLNP01. The sequence continues at coordinate 3,366 of JAWOIF010000149.1, read as the reverse complement.
TGCGGGCCTCTCTGCGCCCGCCTGTCTTTATCTCAATATATTCAAAGAACTCTTACTCTTTTGTCCCTTCCAAAAATTCGCCGAAAGGGACGACAAAGATAATGCTTCGAAAATTCTCTGCAAATTATTCCTGCGGATTTTTAATAACAGTCCATATTTAAGTAAAGTCCCTGGCTGTCAGTAAAATGTACAGGACAAATCTGGTAAAGAACCTGCTTTCCTCTGAAAGCGGGTGCAAAAGTAACGACTTGTTTGATAATCACAACAATTTTGAGAATTATTTTTTGGGGAGTTATGGAGTATGAGGTTAGCGGTATGGTTCGGTCGTAAGCTCTTACGTATTTCGTATAGGGCGCACTCCAATATAATGACACAGTTTATATCAACATATTAATTGAATTAGTTAATTTAGCGGCATAGACGGTAAGGGATGGAGAACCTGGTTATTATACCAACCTATAATGAGAGTGAAAATATTGAGCTTTTAATTCGGGCGATTAAAAGTCTGGAACACAGGTTTGATATCCTGATAATTGACGATAACTCTCCCGACGGCACTGCTTCAATTGCAAAGAAGATACAGAAGGAGTATGAAGGAGTTTACCTTATCGAAAGAGAGGGAAAGCTGGGGCTCGGCACTGCCTATATTTCCGGATTCAGGTGGGCACTGGAGAGAGAATACCATTATATATATGAAATGGATGCAGACTTCTCTCACGATCCCAAAGACCTCGAGAGACTTTATAAAGCCTGCCATGAAGATAATGCCGATGTTGCCATAGGGTCGCGCTACATCAGTGGCGTCAATGTTGTCAACTGGCCCCTCAGCAGGGTATTGATGTCATATATTGCCTCCATCTATGTAAGAATGATAACCGGGATGAAGATCAGGGATACCACCGCCGGTTTCAAATGCTACCGCCGCGATGTGCTTGAGAATATCAAACCCGAACTGATACGGTCTGTTGGGTATGCATTCCAGATTGAAATGAAATTCAATGCATGGAAAATGGGATATAATATTGTAGAGATTCCCATAATTTTCACCGAGAGAAAAATGGGAACCTCCAAAATGTCTGGAGGAATCTTCAACGAAGCTCTTTGGGGGGTGTTGAGGATGAAAATCAGAAGCATTTTCCGAAGGCATGGCAAATATGTTAAACAGCCAGGGTCATGAGTATCATCCATATTAAAAGAGGGACAATTGTCAACGAAGGGAGATCATTCACCGGAGACCTTCTGATCGTCGATGAAAAAATAGCTGCTGCCGGAAATATTGACAAAAGCATAATTCCTGATAATGCAAAAACTATTGACGCTAATGGAATGTATGTAATACCTGGGATTATTGACGACCAGGTGCATTTCAGGGAACCGGGGCTTACCCACAAGGGATCAATATTCACCGAATCACGTGCAGCAGCTGCCGGGGGAGTAACAACATTTATGGATATGCCCAACACAAAGCCCCCAACTATAACAGAGGCTGATCTCAGGTCAAAACTGGACAAAGCGAATGAAGATTCACTGATAAACTATGCCTTCTATCTGGGAGCCACTAACGACAACCTCAGTGACCTGCTCGATACCGACCGTTCACTCTATTGCGGAATTAAGGTATTCATGGGTTCCTCGACAGGGAATATGCTTGTTGACAACGAAATAACACTAAGGGAGATATTCAGGAACATAAAGGCTCCTGTAGCCTGCCATTGTGAAGATGAGGAGATAATAAGAAGAAATTTCGAAACAGCACGGCTTAAGTACGGTAACAAGATACCTGTCTACCTTCATCCTGAGATCAGAAGCCGCCAGGCGTGCTTTACTTCATCATCAAAAGCAGTTGCACTGGCCAGGGAATTCGATACAAGGCTGCATATTCTGCACATTTCAACTGCAGATGAGATAAAGCTTTTCGATAATGATCTGCCTCTTGATGAAAAACTTATAACAGGAGAGGTTTGCGTTCACCATTTGTGGTTCGATGATACTGCCTACGACATCAAAGGGAATTTCATAAAATGGAACCCGGCGATAAAGACGGCGTACGACAGAAAAGCATTGAGAGAAGCTGTAAACAACGACCTTATTGACATAATTGCAACCGATCATGCTCCTCATACAATCGAAGAGAAAAGCAGGTCGTATAATGAAGCACCTTCAGGCGGTCCTCTTGTACAGCATTCACTCGTTGCCATGATGGAACTTCACCATCAGGGTATTATCAGTATGGAAAAGATAGTAGAGAAGATGTGCCATAACCCGGCAATACTTTTCCGTATTGAAGAGAGAGGATTCCTGCGGGAAGGTTACAGGGCCGACATCTGTATTGTAAAACCTGACAGTCCATGGAAGGTATGGTATGATAATATCCATTACCGTTGTGGCTGGTCTCCTTTCACAGGACAAACCTTCAGGTCGCAGGTCATGACAACAATTGTAAACGGGAATATTGTATACGATAACGGGACCATCTTTCAGGACTACAGGGGACAGCAGGTCCGATTCAAACAATCGTAAAATAATGAAAAGACTGACTAACTGTTTTCTTCCGATACTTCTTTTATATCTGATTCTTTCAACAGGCTGTAAAGAAGAGACCCGATCAGGAATGCCTGCACGGAAACCTGCCACTGCACAGGCTGATTCAGGTTTTATCCTGATTGCCTCGGATATCAACTACGACGTTATTGTAAATCCCCCTGAAGAAATCGATCCATGGGAAACAGAACGGGTAAGCGGATATAATGGCAACATTATGGTAGAGGACATATTTGAAAAAATATATTCCGGTACCCTGAAGGCGTATGATATGATTTCAGGTGAACCTCTTAGCCCTTCTGATGTCAAAAAGCTGGAAGAAGAGATGAACTCTGCCGGTAAAGGCGTTGCCAAGATACAATTTACGGAAGACTGGTACTATGACCCCGACACCAGTGAAATAAAGAAAATTGTCAAATCGATAATAATGGGTTACGAATTCAGAGACAGTCAGGGGATAATGTTCGGGCACAGGGCACTCTTCAAACTGATTCTTGCAGAATGATGGATTGAGCGGGTTTTTTATCACAAGATTTGTTCTTATTTTTGTACCAACCCATACCCAAAACTAACCTGAATGAACAGTTACAATATCACTACCCTAAATGACTTCATAATACAGAAACAGAGAGATTTCTCGTTTGCGAAAGGAGAGCTTTCAACACTGCTTCATCACATCGGTACAGCCTCCAAGATGGTTAACACCAAAATCCGCAGAGCAGGACTTGTTGAGATACTTGGTAAATCAGGTTCAATAAATATACAGGGCGAGACTCAGCAAAAACTTGATATTTACGCAGATGAAGTCTTCATTGACGCACTTCT
>JAWOIF010000142.1:0-14239 GCA_046484805.1 Bacteroidales bacterium | reverse complement strand
CTCCAGCCGCATCAGCTTATCTCGCTCGCTCTCAAGCATTCTTGCAACAGGTATACCTGTCCACCGTGCAACTATCTCGGCTATATCTTCCGACCTTACATCCTCCCGTATCAATGCCCCTTCCTCCCGCTTGTTCGAAATGGAGTCCATCATTTCCCTTATCTCATTCTCCAGCTCAGGAATCTTTCCGTATCTCAATTCGGCAACCTTGCCATAATCACCCGACCGCTCAGCGTCCTCCGCTGCCGAACGAAGTGACTCAAGATGATCTTTGCGCTGCTGAAGCTGATCAATCAACAATTTTTCTGCTTTCCATGACCTTTTCAACTCCTCTGACACGGATTGAAGCCTTTTCAACTCTTCTGTTATCTCAATAACCTTCTGATTATCACCATCTCGCTACTTTTCACTCCTTTCGCCTCTTTCGCCCGGTCTTCCTGAGTTACGATTTCTGTCGGAAGCCTCTCTGGCATCAATATTCAGGTCGGGAGCGTTTTTGTAATAATCGAGGAAGCGATTGAACTCGACCGATACCATCCTCTTTATTATCTCCTCTTTTGAGAGGTCACCGAGTGTCTGGTATACCTTGTCCATGTAAGGATCAATTCTGGCATGCTCGACATGAGAATTTCTCATCTTCTCGACCATACTGTAGAGTTGTCGTTCACATATCTCGGCACCACCCGGCACCGGACGCTGTTCGAACTTCTTCTTTACCACTTTCTCTATCTGGCTGATGCGGCTGCGTTCCTTCAGGTTTATTATTGAAACGGCAGCTCCCTCCTTTCCTGCCCGTCCGGTTCTGCCCGTCCGGTGTGTATAAACCTCATTGTCATCGGGAAGGTTGTAATTTATTATATGGGTAAGATCAGTTACATCGAGTCCGCGAGCTGCCACGTCGGTGGCAACAAGCATGCTCAGGTTCCTTTCGCGGAATTTTTGCATTACGTAATCGCGCTGTGCCTGTGAAAGGTCACCATGAAGTGCTTCGGCGTTGTAGCCGTCGCTCATCAGCGAGGCAGCCACCTCTTTTGTCTCCTGACGTGTGCGGCAGAAGACTATGCCATAGATGTCGGGGTAGTAGTCAACCACTCTCTTCAGGGCATTGTACCTGTTTTTGGCTGTGACCATATGGAATATGTGCGAAACGTTTTCTGCTCCTGCATTTTTGGTTCCAACGGTTATCTCAACAGGATCAGTCATATAAGTTTTGGCGATCCTGTTTATCTCCTGTGACATGGTAGCAGAGAAGAGCAGGGTGTTTTTTTCTGCAGGCGTTTTTGCCAGTATGGCGTCGAGATCATCTCGAAAGCCCATCTTGAGCATTTCGTCAGCCTCATCAAGCACAAGCGTCTCTGTTTTTGAGAGGTCAATCCTTTTCCTGCGGACAAGGTCGTGAATCCTTCCGGGTGTTGCCACAACGATGTGGGCCCCTCTCTTAAGTATCCCAATCTGCTTATCGATTGAGGCTCCTCCGTAAACGGAGACAATTGTCAGCCCACTTAGATACTTTCCATAGCTTTCAAGGTCGCGGGCAATCTGCATGCAGAGCTCACGGGTAGGACTAAGTATCAGCAGTTGGGGATGAGGGGTGTCAAGGTTGATGTTTTGAAGCGCCGGCAGGCCGAAGGCTGCAGTTTTTCCTGTACCTGTCTGGGCCAGCCCTATTATGTCGCATTTCTCTTCAAGCAGTACCGGTATTACCTTTTGCTGTATTGGTGTGGGAACCAAAAAGTCAAGCTCTTCGATTGCCCTGAGGAGTTCCGGGGAGAGCTCCAGTTGATTGAATAACATTTTTTGAATTTTTTATGAGCCTCCCCGTATTTACAATCACCGTACAATGACAGGTTAACCCGTTAATAATAAGCTTCGAGAGTGCCGGTCACTAATATGTGGTTACGGAATTCTTTTGCGGCCGCAAAGGTATGAAAATTTTGCAACACCTTAGGCTACAAAACATAAAACAATACATCCTTAACCTTAATCATCTGACATTTAATTGTTTGACCCATATATTGATTATGCCTCATTTTTACTTTCCGGCGCAAAAGTGATGGGGGGGTGCTTTCTTACTATTGTCATTCAACCCCGCTGGGGGTTGTTCTTTTTCATTGCCCAACTTCAACTCCCGGGGTTGTTCTTTTTCATTGTCCAACTTTAACCGCCGGGGTTGTTATTATTGCATGCTCATTTTACACTCTGTTGAGGTTGCTCTATTGTATCGCACCTATAACTCTGGGCCACTTGAGCTCACTTTTTTACTTTATGAACTCTAATTACTATCTTGGCACCTTTGTAACCTGTTAACCAACCAAAAGCATTACTACCGTGAGGGTAGCATTACTGACTGATGTCCATGAAGATGTGGTAAGCCTTAAGAGGGCACTGCGTATGATTGAGATCGAGAAGTGCGATCAGGTTGTCTGTCTTGGTGACATACTTGGGTATCCTTATCTGAGAGGGAGTTATGAGAAATCGCGCAATGTAAATGAGTGCATATCGCTAATCAGGAGCAACTGCTCGATGGTGGTGGCGGGTAACCACGATATTTTTCATTTGCGAAAGCTACCTGAGTTTGCGAACGGTTTTCGGTTCCCCCATGACTGGTATGAGATGCCCCCTGAAATGAAGACCAGGATATCCGGGGGAAGGGTTTGGAACTATTCCGATGATTGTCCGGTTTTACTGAATGATGCCGAGATTGAGTATATAGATTCGCTGCCCGAGTATGCTGTGCTGGAGGCAGGAGACAGGCGGGTGCTTCTTTCTCACTCGCTCTTTCCGAACCTTACAGGATACGTATCTGACAAAACTGGCAATGAAAGAGCGCTTCCGGTCCATTTCGGGTTTATGGAAAAGAATGGATGTGGACTGTCGGTATGCGGACATATGCACATTGAGGGGCTAGGGATAAGTTATGAGATCAGGGACTCGTTTCTTCCAAGGCTTTTCAGGGGATTCAGGTATTTTCCATACGGCAGGAGGCGGCTAAGGAGTCACCGGTGCTGCGTTACTATACCAGCTCTTGCCGACAACAGCCAGGTAAACGGCTTTGCGGTGTTCGACAGTGATGATTTCAGTATAAATGCACTATCTTTAAATGCCAATCGACTTGTAGTCATATGAAAAGAATTTTCAGGGCGGGCTTCTTCAGGAAAATACTGCTTCCGGCAATGCTGGCGATACTGTTGTTTGTCATATCGCTGTTCGCATATGTTGTTCCTACATTTGAGAGGAACGCGATGGAGCAGAAGAAGAACATGCTGCGGGAGCTGACAAATATTGCCTGGAGTATTCTGGACAAATACAACAGGGATTTTGAAGATGGGATTATGCAGCTTGATGAGGCCCAGGCAGCTGCCATTGAAGAGATTGCGGCTCTCAGATACGGGCCGGAAGAGAAGGATTACTTCTGGATAACCGATCTTGCTCCGAGGATGATAATGCATCCATATGTGCATGAGCTTATGGGTCAGAGTCTCAGCAACTTTGCTGATCCTGACGGGGTAAGGCTATTCCGTGAAGCAGTAGATATTGCAAAGAGAGAAGGTGAAGGATACATAAATTATAAGTGGCAGCTCAGGGATGATACGACGCAAATTGCGCCGAAGCTTAGTTTTGTGAAGCTTTTCACCCCGTGGAAATGGGTTGTCAGTACCGGAATCTATATTGACGATGTGCACAAAGAGATGTCGGCACTCAGGAACAGGCTTCTTTTGATATTGCTGGGAATTACCATAACCATTGCACTTATCATCTTCTTCATAACATATCAGAGTCTCGAGATTGAAACCAGGAGGAGGACTGTGGAAGGTATGCTAAAGGAATCGAGGGAGAAATACCGTTCGCTGCTCGAGTCATCTACCGAAGGAATAATCTTGTTGCTCAATTCGCAGATTGCCTATGCCAACTCATTCGTTCAGAAATTGTTAAAGTACAGCGGGACTGAACTGCAATCGATGTCTTTAAACGATATACTACCCTCACTAAAAGTAAGTGAGATCAGTGGAGTTGAAAGTGAGACACGGTTCGAAACCATCGTCGAAGCCAAAGATGGCGCCAGGTCTGAGACCCTCCTTACAGTTCTGCCTGTACAGTTTGCCGACAAGATGGGGATACTGCTTACCTTCAGGGATATAAGTGAACACCGCCTGTTGGTAACCGAAGTAGAGGAGTTGCGGGAGCAACTTAAGGAGGTAGCTGATTATTCACCGGGCGATATCAACAGATTTGCTGCCTACACCGAGCATGTTGCATCATTGCACAACCAAACCGTTTCTGACATTGCCATGTCCTTTGATACCTGCAACGCCGATGCACCGGTAAAAGTGGCAGTTGAGATACTCAACCGGAGCGGACAGTCTGCGGTACTTGTTCTTGTAAATAGCAAACCGGCCGGAATAATTACATCAGGAGACATATTGAAAAGGGTAACTGCAGCGGGCCGGTCAATCGATTTTCAGGTAGCCGAGATAATGTCAGCACCTTTGATATCAGTAAGCCAGGAGACAACTCTTGCGGCAGCAGCCTCACTGATTGACAGCAAAAAGATATCTCACCTGCTGGTACGAAACAATGAAGGTGCTGTAACCGGGATTGTCACCCCAGAGAGTATCTCCCGTAGTCTGTTTGATTCGGCTGTCATAATCGATTCCTGCATAGGCAGCAGTGGCAGCGTTGACAATCTGGCAAGATGCAGGATGAAGCTGCCGTTCATGATAAAACCGCTGCTAAGTGAGATCGGCAATGTGTCGACCTTTACCAGGATACTTTCACATTTCAACGATGCCATAACAAGAAGAATAATTGAGATGGCGATAAGAGAGTTGGGTCCGCCGCCTTCATCCTTCTCTTTTGTGGTGTTCGGCAGTGCCGGAAGGGAGGAGTTGACTTTCAACTCCGATCAGGACAATACTATTATATATACACCCTCCGATTCATTGACGGCAGAGGAGACGAAGGAGTATTTCATGAAACTCGGATCCAGGATTTGCACTTCTCTTCACGAAACGGGACTGGTCCGCTGCAAGGGCGGATATATGGCTTCAAATCCCCAATGGTGCACCGGACTTGAAGAGTGGAAAGGCTATTTTAATGACTGGATAATGAATTCCGAGCCTGACAGTCTTCTTAATTTTTCTGTATTCTTTGATTTCCGGCTGCTTTATGGTGATGAGACGATTTTTACTGAGCTTGAAGATTTTGTATTCGATTCCTTTAAAAGGCGGACGACCTTCTTCTTTTCGCTTGCCCAGTCCATTACCAGGATAAAATACCCGTCAATATCAACAGCAGTAAGTAACGATGAAGAGGGAAAGAAGAAGGAGCAGTTCATCGACATAAAGGCTGCCATGGCTCCACTGGTTATGATAGTACGGATATACGCGCTGCATAAGGGAATCAGACTGAAAGGAACTTCTGACAGAATAAGGGCTTTAAAAACCGCAATGGCTTTGAGTGAGGAAACGTGTGATGAACTCTCCTATTTTCATAATTTCCTTATGTATCATCGTATGCAGTCGCTTCTTATTCAGGCGATAGGCAGGGAGGAATTCACTAATAATGTTGCTCTCTCGTCGATGAACGAGACGGAGCAATTAATACTAAAGAAGATAATATCGCGTGCCGGCAGCTTCAATGAGATACTCACAGCCGAATTCATGAGTGCATTTCAGGGATGAATGCGGCGGCCTGAAAGGAAAAATATACGCACCTCTTGCGTAAGAGAAAAATCTTAATACTTTTGCTACCTGTTCAAAATTCTGCCACAATAGAATAACCTATATACCAGCGCTGACAAATGTTGCTTCATCGCTATAGAATACTAACCTAAAAACCATGCATGGTGGAAACAGAAGACTACAAAATCAGTTTTTTCAGGCCGACCACAGATCGGGCAAGGCTTAACCGGAACCTTACCCTGAAATTGTTCATTGCCTGGGCAGTTGCTATTTTCGGATTCCAGGTACTTCTTAAGATCATTGAAAAACCTGTCCCTGAAGAGGGGCTTATGTCATTTTCAGCCGCATGGGAAAAGATAGAGGCTGAGGCTGCTGGCATAACAGACTTTCAGAATGCAGCCGTACCTATTGTGCAGGTAATGGGCAAATCTTCACTAAAAGCCGAAGAGTATGAAGTATTGAGAGATGCTCTGGGTTGGATAGTTGCCCGGGTAATTCCTGATGATGAATTGAAAGAACTCCAGGAGGAGGTTATTCATCTTAATCTTCTCAGAAATCAGATAACCTCTTTGAAAGATGAGGAATACCTTAAGGCGAAGGAGATAGTTGGAATGAAGGCAGGCTCTGTCCTGGGCCTTGAGGGAGGCTCACTGCTGTCGCAGCTTCTGCCTTTGGGGCTGGATAATGACCTGATCAACGTTTCGCCTGAAAACAAAATAAAAGTGCCGGGTATTATGAATACTTATATGATTCACAATCGTTCTGTGCTTACTGATACCATATTCCTGGGATTTCCATTTCACTACTTTTATACAGCAGTGTTCCTGCTAATTTTCTTTATAGGGTTATGCTGGTTTTACTGCTACAGGACCGATAAAGTACATGCCAGGCTCAATTTCACAGAACAGACTTCATAATGTATTGATTTTAACCGGGGAGAAAAGAAAAGATGAAAAGAATATATTTACTCTTATTATTGTTTTTACCGGCAGCTCTTTTCGCTGCCAACGACGTAACCCAGCTTGAGGGTGGTTTTAAAGTCGGACCCGCTATAATACTGATACTGATACTCTCACTTTTCATTCTTGTAGGAGTTGTATTCAGGGCTAAAGACACAACCGACTATTATGCAGCAGGACGTAAAATATCACGTGTAGGCTCAGGTATGGCCATTGCATCCAACTGGATGAGTGCAGCCTCATTTCTTGGAATGGCTGCCCTGATGTATGACGTTGGATATCACGGGCTGGCCTATGTTGTGGGCTGGACAGGCGGATATGTCTTGTTGCTGATCCTGATGGCCGGCCAGATAAGAAGGTATGGAAAGTATACGGCAGCTGACTTTATCGGAGACAGGTATTACTCGAGTTCACTGAGGACCATTGGTGCAGTCATTGCTGTTGTTATTTCAATTGCATATGCTGTAGGTCAGTTTGGAGGTATAGGCCTGATGTTCAAATGGGTAATGGGTATTAATTATCTGCCTGCCGTAATAATAGGGGGGTCGGTGGTTTTAGCCTACACCCTCATTTCAGGAATGCTTGGTGTTACCAAGAACATGCAGATACAGTACATTATTATTATCTCATCATTTATGATACCCCTCTTTCTCCTGACATCCAAATTTGACTATTTCTGGCTTATTCCACAAATAGGATATGGTTCTGTGGTGCAGGATATCGTTGAGGGTATTCAGATTTCTGCTAAATCGGGTCTCTTCAATTCACTGGGCCATCATTTTGCCATTGTGCCAAGTCCGGAATATGCAATGCCATGGGATCCTTCAACAGGTCAGACCTTTTTCCAGTGGATAGCGATTGCATTCTCTCTGATGATAGGAACAGCAGGGTTGCCGCATGTTATACAGAGGTTTTACGTTGTACCGAAGGTTAGTGATGCGAGGTGGTCTGTAGTGTGGGGTCTGTTTTTCATTTGTCTTCTCTACTGGAGTGCTCCGGTATATTCAGCTTTTGGGAAGCTTCTGTCGGCAAATCCGGAAGTCGGAAAACTGGCTAAGGATGCAATAGTAGTATACACGGCGCAGCTTGGTGACGTTCATCCTCTCATAGTCGGGCTGCTGGCTGCCGGAGGGGTTTCAGCAGCTTTCTCCACAGTTTCAGGGTTACTGGTGGCCGGTTCATCTGCTTTTGCACATGACATCTACGTTAAAGTGATAAATCCAGGGGCAGCGCCGAACCTTCAGCTCAGGGTAGCCAGACTTAGTACTGTACTGATGGCAATAATTATTACTATTATAGCAATGTTTGATCTGGCTCTTATTGCCCAGCTTGTGGCAATAGCTTTTTCTATGGCAGGTTGCACTATATTCCCCCTGTTTCTTCTGGGAATATGGTGGAGCGGATCAAACAGGGCGGGAGCCAAGGCCGGCCTGATAACAGGCAGTATTGTAACGCTGATATCTCTCACCTATCTTATAGGGGGGAAAGCTGGATGGAGCCTGCCTTACTATGATTTTATCTCTTACTATCTTGGAGCATGGTATTTTGCCTGGATAGGAGCACCCCTTGCCATAGCTGTTAATATTATAGTATCAAAATTGACCCCGGAAACTCCACTTGAAATTAGACAATTCCTGATAGAAAAGGTACATTCTTGATTTTGACTGCATTATTTGCAAATAGAGGCACAAGGCTGGTCATACTGGTTATGATCATCCTTACCTTTATTGGCATTGTAATAGCAAAAACCCACTACGGCAGGATTAACAAAGCAATCGATCCCAGGATCAGGGAAGCCCGGATGATGTATGGCCGCTACAATAGGTATGCCTCTGAAAACGATACTGAGATGGTGGTTGCGATACTCGACAGCATCAGAACCATTTATCTTTCGGTTCCACACTACAGTGACTCCTATGAATTGGGAGTAATTGAGAATAATCTGGCATCTGTATATCTCACCCTGGCCCTTTCGTCGACCGGCATTGATGAAAGAAGGGAGTTTCTGCTTTCTGCCGCTGAAGAGCATCTGCTTGCGGGAATAGATTACTATACTACATGGATGGGGCGGTTCGGTGATCTAACCGAAGCGCAGATCAGCGAAATTGTGAGGGAGGAATTCAGCGGAGACGAAACTTTGAGAGCATCGAAAAACATTGATGCAATAATCAGGAAAAGGACCAGAGATCTTCTCGATGCTCAGAAGGAGACATCCAGAAGGTTGTCAGTAAGCTATTCCAATATGGGAATAATCAGCAGGCACAGGGAAAAAGCAGAGGAGGCTGTCAGCTATTATGAAAGGGCTCTTGAAATATGGTCTGATAATCATGTTGCCAGAAATAACCTGAACATCATTTTCGGACTGCCTCCAGTGAAGCAGAGCTTCATTCGAAGGATGTTTCCTCCAGACAGACTATAGATAGTATTGTGAAAAACTTAATATTGTGATATGAAATTTATCAAACTTTTATCAGTGTTACCGGTGCTGTTCTTTTTTACAATTGCTTCAGCTCAGAACGACAGTGAACCGCCCAAATATGGTATAAGCTTTTCAGGGTTTTTAAAGACCGATTACTTCCTTGACACTCGCGAAGGTGTTTCGATAAGGGAGGGGCACTTTCTTCTCTACCCAAGAAATCTATCCCTTGATGCAAACGGAAATGACATTTATGCCAGTCCGTCATTCAATTTTTTGTCGATACAGACAAGACTAACTGGCAGAATTACTGCACCTGATGCTTTTGGTGCAAAAGTATCGGGTGTTCTTGAGGCTGATTTCTTCGGCAATGAGAATGCAGCTTTTATCGATGCCAACGGATTCAGGTTGAGACATGCCTATGCAAAGCTAAACTGGGAGAACACAGAGTTGATTGCAGGTCAGTACTGGCATCCTTTCTTTATTCCTGCCTGCTTCTCAGGAGTTATCTCCTTCAACACAGGAGCCCCATTCCAGCCCTTTTCCCGAAACCCACAGGTAAGGCTGAACTATACAGCAGGCAATCTAAGTTTTGCAGGTACAATTTCAGCTCAACGCGACTTCTCGAGTCCCGGAGGATCTGCTCCATTGCGTAATAGTGCAACTCCCATTGTAAGCGGACTAATTTCATTTCAGAGTTCAAACAGTAGTACAGGGACAGGTTTCCTGGCCGGCGCCGGTGTTGACTATAAAACCATACAGCCAATGCAAACCACAACCCGTCTGTTGCAGACATTTGTAACTGACGAGAAGGTGAAAGGTCTGTCGGCGACGGCTTTTCTCAAGATCACCAGACCTGAATTCACATGGAAACTACAGACAATATATGGTGAGAATCTGTTCGACCTGATTATGATGGGGGGGTATGTTGTGAGTTCTCTGGCAGACCCGGCAACAAACCGGGTGACATATTCTACCCTGAATTACCATACAACCTGGTCGGAGTTTCAGACAACAGGTGAGAAAGTCCAGCTGGGTCTGTGGGCAGGCTATGCCCGCAACCTGGGGTCGAGGGAGACCATCCTGGTCTATTCGAACAGGATAGGAGGGACTGATGTTACGACACGGGGAGCCGACATGAAGTCAATAACAAGAATTTCTCCGAGGTTAGTATTTATTCAGGGCAAATTCAATTTTGCCACTGAACTTGAGTATACGACAGTGGCATATGCAACCCGTCAGACTGACGGCACTCTGAACCGCGACGAATATGGTAAGATTACAGATTCACAGAACGTTGGCAATATGAGGGTTCTTCTCTCTGTAATACTTAATTTTTGATAATACCGTTATTATTTAAATAGTATTTAATAAACATAAGGAGATGCACGGACCGGCAGCAAAACTTGAAAAAGACCACGCCGCTGATAAGAAAGCGAAGCTTGGAATTTACCTTTTCCTTTTTTATGTCGTTATATACGGCGGATTTGTAGTAATAGGGCTATATGATCCCGATCTTATGGGGGTTCATGTGGTTGGCAGGCAGAACCTGGCAATCATATACGGTTTCGGGCTGATAGTCCTTGCCATAGTAATGGGGTTCATATACAATGCTTTATGTACCAGGATGGAAGACAGGATGAACGAAAAGCAGAAAGGAGGCTCTCATGACCTATAATGTTTCTCCGTGGGCGATAATTATATTTATTGTCTTTGTTGCGTTTGTACTGTTTCTCTCATTTTATTTTGCCCGGAAGACAAAATCAGCATCAGGTTACTATGCCGCAGGAGGAAAGATACACTGGGGCGTAAACGGAATCGCCTTTGCCGGAGATTATCTGTCTGCAGCTTCATTTTTGGGGATATGCGGAATGATTGCCTTTTCGGGTTACGATGGCTTTCTTTACTCAATCGGTTATCTGGCAGGCTGGGTGGTGGCTCTTTTTATAGTTGCCGAACCACTCAAGCGCCTGGGGAGATTTACATTCACCGATGCCCTCGATGCCAGGTTCAACTCAAAATCTATCAAGCTTACTGCTTCAATAAGCACCCTGGTGGTGTCAGTCTTCTACCTCATACCCCAGATGGTGGGAGCCGGAGACCTGGTGGTTCCCCTGCTGGGCCTGCCACACTGGATCGGTGTTGTAATTGTTGGTTCCATAGTGATATTCATTGTGGCCACTGCAGGGATGACTTCAACCACCTACGTGCAGTTCATAAAGGGAGCCTTGCTGATAATATTTTCAACGATATTGACGGTTTACATTTTGAACAACGGTCTGAATCTCAGACCTGGAGGAAATTACCACAGGTTTGTTACACTGGGTGTTGTTTTTGAGGATAGTGAGTTTGCAGGTACAACAGAACCGGGTTACACCCTCGAGGAGGTACATACAATTGACGGGATGACCTTCGCTGCACTTGAAAAACAGGGGGTTACCAACTGGTATAAGCTCTCGTCCGATTCAACTTATCTGGAAGAGATGCTGTCGGTGACCACCAGGTATGACGGAGTGAACCTATACAACGGCGAGCCGAAATCGGAGGGTAAGTTCTACCAGGTGGGGCACCTTACAAAGATTGTGGTTGACGGTGAAGAGGTGGATGAGACCGGCCCGTTGGGTCCGTTCAGATTCATTTCAACCCTGGAGGAGAGTGAATTGGTGAGGTTTACAAAAAAGGAGATCAGGGCTTCCAATACAACAGTCTGGTACCAGGAACCCACACCTGGCAGTGACATGATCAAACCGGGATTGCTATACAAAGTATCAACCCGGGCCGGGGCAACCTTCTGGACCAAACTCAACTTTGTTTCGCTGATGTTGGCGCTGTTCTTCGGGACTTCGGCATTGCCCCATATTCTTATAAGATATTACACTGTTCCCAGCCAGAGAGCTGCAAGAAAGTCGACGATAGTGGCGATTTCGGCTATCGGGTTTTTCTATATCCTGACAATGTACATGGGTCTGGGTGCTGCTATAAACGGAGTGCTCGATGTTGAGAGCAGTAACATGTCAGGACCGCTTCTTGCCAAGTATTTCGGTGTCGGAATTTTCTCAATGATATCGGCCATAGCCTTCGCAACGGTACTCGGTACCGTAAGCGGACTGATAGTGGCTTCATCGGGGGCCATCGCACATGACTTCCTTGACAAGTATCTGAATCTTAGAATGGATGACCGTCAAAAAGTGAAAGCTGGTAAGTTCGCAGCCTTCGGAGTGGGATTGTTTGCCATTCTGCTGGGTATCCTGTTCAAGGGGATGAACGTTTCATTCCTTGTTGGACTTGCATTTGCGGTTGCCGCTTCGGCTAATCTGCCCGCCATTCTATTTCTGCTCTTCTGGAAAAAGACTACAGCAAAGGGTATTGCATGGTCGATTGTAACAGGTATTATATCATCGGTGGGTATAATCCTGCTTTCGCCAACCATGTATGAGAAATATGGATTTGACAAGTCTGCGGCTCCGATACCACTTGATAATCCGGGCATAATCTCAATACCATTGGCAGTTATTGTACTGGTAGTCGTTTCTCTGATGACGCAGAAGGATAATGTAAACAAGGTAGAGAACTATCATAACGATTCTTTATAATCAACTGTGGTGATTAAGGGATTCGTCTTGCTGGTTGAGCTATTAACCTAACTTTTCAAAGATGAGACCATATATTCTGGCAGAGACTAACTGGTACAATATCAGGGAGATTAGTTACGAGCTTGCGATACTGCCCTGGGGGGCCACCGAGGCGCATAATTATCATCTTCCATACTCGGCTGACATAATCGAGTCTGATCTCATTGCGGCCGAGGCTGCAAGGATTGCATGGGAAAAGGGAACGAAGGTGGTTGTACTGCCGACACTGCCCTTTGGAGTAAATACCGGACAGAAAGACATTTATCTCGACATCAATCTTAATCCTTCGACTCAGTTGGCCATACTCAACGATATAATTACGGTACTCAACCACCAGGGGCTAAAGAGACTACTTATACTCAACAGTCATGGCGGTAACGACTTCAAACCGTTGTTGCGGGAACTCGGAGCCAGGTTTCCTGAAATGATTCTGGCGGTTGCCAACTGGTATCAGGCGCTTGACAGGAAGAAGTATTTTGATGATCCGGGTGACCATGCCGATGAGATGGAGACAAGCCTGCTACTCTACCTGAAACCTGGTCTTGTACTGCCCAAAGAGAAATGGGGGGAAGGCCGCGAACGCAAGAATCGTATTCAGGCGTTTCGTGAAGGCTGGGCATGGACAGAGCGCCGGTGGCCCCAGGTTACTGATGATACCGGAATTGGCAATCCGCAACATGCAACACGCGAAAAGGGAGAGGCTTTTTATCGTGATCTGACTGAAAAACTGGCGGGACTGCTATGCGAACTGTCGGTCACTGAGTATGGTGATATGTATAAATGATTAATAGAGATTCTGTTTCAGCTTGGGTTGCTGATAGCCAGACATCCTAAATATCTGTAGCGCTAATTAACTAATATCGTGTAGGAAATGAACAAGTTTAAGATTACATGGGCAATAGCAATAATTCTTTCGATTGTGTCGTTGCTGGCACAGCAATTACCTGCTCAGACCATTGACGTAAACAGGAAGCTTAAGGGGTTTGACAAGACAATTGAACAGGTTCTTAAAGACTGGAATGTTCCGGGGTGCGGAATTGGCATCGTGTACAAGGATCAACTTGTTTACGCCAGGGGTTTTGGCTACCGTGACATTGAAGAGAAGCTTCCGGTTACGCCAAATACGCTGTTCCACATTGCTTCGAATACGAAGCTGTTTACCTCTGTTGCCATAGGGCTGCTGGTGGAGGATGGGAAGCTTGAGTGGGACAAGCCGGTAAGAAATTGGGTTCCGCAACTGGAGTTCTACAATAATGAGCTTAACAATAGTGTTACCATCAGGGATATGCTGGCTCACCGTACGGGAATATCGAGGCATGACGCACTATGGATCAGGTCTGATTTTAGCAGGCAGGAACTTTTTGAAAGGATAAAGTATCTTGAGCCAACCATTCCTCTAAGGCAGGGTTATATATACAACAATTTAATGTATGTGGCAGCCGGCCAGATTATTGAGATATTAACCGGCCAGACCTGGGAGGAGTATGTGCAGGAGAGGATTTTTAATCCTCTTGGAATGGCTAATTCGGTTTTTGATGTGCCGGAGATGAT
>JAWOIF010000109.1:0-9911 GCA_046484805.1 Bacteroidales bacterium | reverse complement strand
ACCCCTTCCCTCCATTCAACTGCAGAAAATTATCAGGCAGTTTATCCGCCATAGTGCTCCAGTTTGCAGCCAGGTGATACACCCCGATGAGGTACGCGAGAAACACCTCGACAACTTCCTCGGTTACCAGATGCATCTGGCCACCGAACACTACGGAATACTGTCGCCTCTGTCAATCGATGAGTATCGCTCAAAAGGCGGCTTCGAAGGCCTGCGCAGGGCACGCGAAGAGATGAAGCCCGAAGATGTGGTACGTGAGATTCTTGACAGCGGACTCCGTGGCAGGGGAGGCGGCGGATTCTCCACAGGAAAAAAGTGGGGCATTGTGGCTGCCACAATGGGGTCGCGGAAAGTAATCATCTGCAATGGCGACGAGGGCGACCCGGGTGCCTTCATGGACAGGATGCTTCTGGAATCATATCCCTTCAGGGTAATTGAGGGAATGCTAATCGCCGCCCACGCTACCGGAGCCACCGAGGGTGTCCTCTACATCAGGGCCGAATACCCCCTCGCCGTGGAAAGAATAAAAGCCGCTATAGAAATCTGCCAAAAGGAAGGACTCATCGGTGGCAACCCCAATGGTAACCCCGCTGAAAGTCCTGACTACCTACCTCTTACTCCCGGCGCCAACCCCATTATCCCAGGCGCCCACCCCAAAACTTTTCCGCCGCAAAATTTTACATTACGTGTTTTTGCCGGTGCCGGCGCCTTCGTCTGCGGCGAAGAGACCGCCCTTATAGCCTCGATTGAAGGCAACCGCGGAACACCAAATTACCGACCGCCTTTTCCGGCTGAATCCGGACTGAACGGTCTGCCGACACTGGTAAACAACGTCGAAACCTTCTGCATGGTACCCTGGATACTGCGTAACGGCGCCTCCGCCTTCAGTAATATCGGAACCGAAGGCAGCAAAGGCACAAAGGTCTTCTCACTGGCAGGCAAGGTAGCACGGGGCGGACTCATAGAGGTTCCCATGGGCATCACCATCAGGCGAATAGTCGAGGAGATCGGTGAAGGCGTCGCCCCGGGCCGCAAATTCAAGGCAGTGCAGATTGGGGGTCCCTCAGGCGGATGCATACCCGAACGGCTTGCCGATATGCCTGTCGATTTTGAAGAGCTTACCCGTCTGGGTGCCATGATGGGATCGGGAGGACTGGTGGTCCTCGATGACTCCGACTGCCTCGTCGATATGGCTAAGTACTTCCTTACCTTCACTCATGAACAGTCATGCGGCAAATGTACCTTCTGCCGCGTAGGTACGGGCGAGATGCTCCGCATAATAACACGCCTCACAGAAGGAAAAGCATCAATGGAAGATATTGAAGAGCTCGAGCGGCTATGCCACTACGTGAAGGATGGCAGCCTGTGCGGACTGGGGCGCACTGCTCCCAATCCGGTCATAACAACCCTCCTCTACTTCCGCGATGAATTCGAGGCTCATACCAGGGGCATTTGTCCTGCCGGCCGCTGCAAGGATATGATTAAATATACCGTTAACGACAACTGCATCGGCTGCACCAAATGCGTGCAGGTTTGTCCGGTTGATGCAATACCCTATACCCCGTACGAAAAACATACTATCGATCAGGAACTATGTACCAAATGCGACAGCTGCCGCGAGGTATGTCCGGTCGATGCAATTGACAAAGGCTAAGGAATGATTAAAATTAAGATAGACGGCATGCCGGTGGAAGCACCGGAGCAATCGCGCCTCATCGACATCATCAGGAACGAGGGCATAGACGTGCCGTCGCTCTGCTACAAGCCCGGTATGGAGCACTACACCTCCTGCATGGCTTGCATGGTCAGGGAAAATAACAGCGGAAAATATATCCCTTCATGCTCAGTGATTGTCTCTGAGGATATGGACATCGATGCATCGGGACCAGAAGTAATCAGGATGCGTGCCGAAGCAATACGACTGCTGCTGGTAGAACACCGTGCCGAATGCGAGGCCCCCTGCCGCCTGGTTTGTCCGTTAAAACTCGACATTCCACTGATGAACAGGCTATTGATTGCAGGTGATGTCGCCGGTGCCACTGCCCTGGCTTTCAATACCCTCGGCGATCCCGTCACCGTCTGCACCGCCTGCAAGGGCTACTGCGACAAAGCATGCAGAAGGAAGAAAATAGATACCGGCATATCAATAAAGAGTACGGTTATTTTTCTGGGTTCCAGGTACAGGGTGCCGGGTGCCGGGTCGCAGGTAGCAGGAATCGGTTCTGAAAACCAGCAACCAAAAACCAGAACCGAGACCGGCGAGAGCCGGGCGAGCTCACGACCGAAGGGAGTAAACCAGCAACCAGAAACCAGCAACCAGCAACCAGAATCGAGCTCACGACCGAAAGAAGTATCCCCGGTACCCGATACCCGGTACCCGATACCTCCTTTTAATTCCACCCTCGGCGCCGTCACCGACGACGAATTCCGCGAGTGGCTTAAGGAGGCAGCTCCTGATGCCGCTGCCCACCCCAATCCATCAACCGAATCCGAAGCTGTCGAAGAGGCATCACGTTGCCTGCACTGCGACTGCCGTGCCACAACCGACTGCCGCCTGAGGGATGCAGCCACCTCACTCTCAGTAAAAAACCCGCGCGGCAAGCACACAGCATACCCTATTGAGAAAAAGATAAATCCGGTAAGCGGCCTGATTTTTGAACATGCCAAATGCATAAAATGCGGATTATGCGTCAGGCTGGGAGAGAAGCTGACCGGACAACCGTCGTTGTGTTTCAGGGGCAGAGGTTATGAAACCATCATAACTGAACCTCTTTACCACGAATTTGTTGATATTCTTAACGACGCCGCCCGGGAATTTGCTGAAATCTGTCCCACCGGGGCGCTCACATTGAAAGAATAGAGTTATGAGATTTGCATCTGCCATATCACTCATTTTTATCGCCACCGCCCTGCAGGCACAGCCCGGTCGCACCGACTGGCCCAACTTCAGGGGCAGTCCGGCACTCGACGGCAACGCCGTCACCAACCTGCCCGCAGCACCTAAACTGCTATGGTCATACTCCGGTGGAGTACGTTCAGTATCATCGCCTGTAACAAACGGCACTATGATATTCTTCGGCGATAACGACGGCGTGCTGCATGCCGTAACTTCCGACGGTAAAGCTGCATGGAAATTCGAAGCAAAGTCGGGAATAGAGGGAGCGCCACTGATACAGGGAAATAAGGTGATATTCGGTTCCCTCGACGGACACCTCAGGGCCCTCGATGTTAAAACGGGACGCGTATTATGGACATACCGTACGGAAAATCAGATTACAGGATCGGCAAATATAGCCGGAACCGCTGCCCGGCCCACTCTTATTGTAGGAAGCTATGACTACAATCTGCATAGTGTTGATGCCACAACCGGCAAGGGACTCTGGCAGTTCGAAACCAATAACTTCATCAACGGAACCCCTGCCGTATCGGAAGGGATGACCATCTTTGGCGGTTGCGACGGATTCCTCAGGGTCGTCGATACCGATAAGGGAACAGAGGTGAGGAACAACATGGTCGATGTCTATATTGCAGCGTCACCGGCCCTCAGGGGAAACCTCGCCTTCATTGGTGATTACGAGGGAACACTCCATTGTATTGACATTACTAACGGCCGAACGCTATGGAAAGCACCCGGTCACGACGAAACCAGCGTGCTGGTGGCAACGCCGGCTATTTCAGGCAACAGGGTGACCATAGGCAGCGAGGACAAGAACTTTTACTGTTTCGATGCCTCCACCGGCAAGGAGTTATGGAGGTTTGCAACAAACGGACGTATAACCGGCAGCGCAGTCATTGCAGGCGACAAGGTGCTTTTCGGATCGCGCGATTCAAGGGTTTATATCCTCGACCTGCGTACCGGCCGTGAACTATGGAACTTCGATACCGGACGGCCCGTGGGCAGCTCGCCCGCCGTGGCCGGAAAGATGTTCTATATACTCACGGAAGACGGTCGACTGCTGGCTTTCGGATAACTGGACGACTGCCGGCTTTCGGATAACAGCCCGCCGGTCGAATGGAACCACCGCATGAGGCGGTGAAAATGATAACAACAGATGGTGAGGGCCTGGCCCGGACCTGAAAACAATATATTGCCAATGAAGATTGCCTATCTCGTTCCCGGCACAGGAGGTGCCTTCTATTGCGGAAACTGCCACCGCGACAGGATGTTCGTGACAATAATGAAGAATAATCAGGGTACCGACGTGGTCGCCATACCGCTCTACCTGATGCCCAACCGTGATGATTTTGGCGACGGATTCGAAGAGGAGGTTTTCTTCGGAGCTATTTCACTCTACTTCAAGGAGCACGTGCCTCTGCTGCGTAATATGCCTGCATTTCTCGAAAAAATGCTCGATTCGCGTCCCATGTTGCGTTTTGCTGCACGAATGTCGGGTTCCACCACACCCGAAGGACTCGAACAGACCACAATCGATATGATAACCGGTGTTGGACCGGCACTGCTGAAGGAGACAGAGAAACTGATGGACTTCCTTTCAAGAGATGGAAAACCCGATATCATACACCTGTCAAATGCGCTGCTGGCCGGCCTGGCATACAATATCCGCAAGATTAGTGACATACCCGTTGTTTGCTCGCTGCAGAATGAGGATGACTGGATAAACGAAATGAAGGAGCCGTTTGGCAGTGAGGCATGGAGACTGATAGGGAAATCGGCAGAGGTGATTGAAAGGTTCGTGAGTTCATCGGAATACTATAAACAATTCATCGTGGCCAAAACCGGTATTGATCCGGCAAAAATTGAGGTCGTTCACCCTGTTGACAAACCTGAGTTCAGGGTTCCCGAAAGGAATGAAGATGAGAAGCCTTCGGTAGGATACTTTTCGCGGCTGAGCGTGGCAAACGGACTCGATAAGATGATCGGGGCATTCCTGATAATGAAGGAGAAGATGCCAGACCTTCAGTTGCACCTTTGCGGAGGATACACCGCCTCAGACAAATCGTTCGTTAAGAAACAGATAGCAAGAATCAATGATGCCGGGCATGCCAAATCGCTGCACCTCCATAACAGCTTTTCAGGAGCCGAAAAGGAGTCATTCTTCCGGAGTATAGACCTGCTGTCGGTGCCGGTGCGCAAGCCCGACGCATGGGGGCAGTACCTCATCGAATCAATAAGTGCAGGTGTACCTGTGGTTCAGCCTGCCACCGGGGCATCGCCCGAAATTGTCGAAATGACCGGCGGCGGCATCACCTACAGCGACGACACCGAAACCGGACTGGCTGAAGCCATGTTGCAACTCCTTGCCGACAGGCCCGCAAGGATGGTAATGCGCAACTCGGGAATTAGTTCTCTCGACAGCGAACTTTCACCAGACATGATGAAGGAGAGAATCAAAGCACTTTATAAGAACGTGTTAACAAAATAGCTTCTTGCCTCTACTGGGCTGACCGGCAGGAACATAATTCCGGATCCGGCACCAGATCAGCATCCGGATAATCAGTAAATGACATTTATCATGTCACTGCTGAATATTTTTTCTTCATTTTGATATGTGTTAATGAAACAAACCTGCTATGCTATCGTATCTGCGAAACGCATACGCATCAAAGCGGATTATTCAATCTGTAAAAAACAACTGAATAATTGAGACGAACATGAAAATTATAAACTGATGAAAATAGTAAAATCTATTATATTAATATGCTTCCTATTTTCCTGCTGGGTATATAATGCTCATGCACAGGAAGTTGTTACAACTGCAGGAGGTACAGGGACAACTACGGCAGCAACGGTTACCTGGACAATAGGAGAAACTATAACAGAATCTATTGTTGGTTCCAATGTTATACTGACCCAGGGATTCAACCAGGGCGATATCATTATAACAGCAGTGAGGGATGCAGAGGTAAACGGCATGATTATCAAGGTATTTCCGAATCCTGCCTCAGATATCGTAAATATAACTGCAGACACTGAAGGGGCTGATAATATGAAATTTATTCTGCTCGACATATTTGGCAGAAAAATCAGGGAGGGCAAACTGGTGCTTCCTGAATCACAGTTGCCGGTAAGTGAACTTAAACCAGGCATATACTTCCTTAAAGTTTATGCCGGAAACAGAGAAACAGGTATCTACAGAATCATCAAAAAATAGAATCATGAGAAGAATTTTACTCACTTTTTCCACAATCGTACTGGCCGTAACACTATCTGCGCAGGCACCGCAAGCGTTCAAGTATCAGACTGTAGTAAGGAACTCTGACGGAAGTGCGGTAATAGCATCACAAACAGTTGCTTTCAGAATAAGCATCCTTCAGGGGAGCATTACGGGAACCGAATCGTATGTCGAGACGCATAGTGTTCCGACAAATGAGTTTGGCCTTGCCGCTTTCAATATTGGTGAGGGCACACCTGTTACAGCTACCTTCTCCTCTGTCGATTGGGCTGCCGGTCCCTTTTTCGTTAAGGTTGAGATAGATCCGGCCAACGGAACAGATTTCGAAGAGGTCGGCACAAGCCAGTTGCTTAGTGTGCCGTTTGCAATGTATGCCAGGACATCGGAGTTGGCTGAAGATCTTAATTCAAAGGTCGATCTGGTAAATGACAAGCTGGGTCTTTCGAAAGCAGGATTGGTATTATGGAATAAGATGGGTTCAGTCGAGGAAGTTGAAAACAGCGAGACAGGTCCAGACGGAACAATCGTTGGAACAGTTAATTTTGACAATGACGTTCGTTTTGGCAAAGGATTAACACCTAATACAGGAAATGCAGCCAGCGGGGTGGATTTCCCAACTACTGTCGTTGATCCTGAGAGAGGAAGTATTGAGATGTGGACAAAGTTTTACACCCCACCGGCAGCCGGCACCAATGGCGTATATGGTTTTGTGAACGTAAACCACTGGAGCCATAACGTTATGAGCTTTACCTGGCATAACAGCGGCAGTATACTGGATATGACACTAACCTTCAACTCAACAGGCCGTAACGTATCTCTTGGCAGTTTCAGTCCGCCCCTGAACACTCCGGTTCATATTGCCTGTGTATGGGACAGAGAAGGCATAAACGGATCAGGAGATTATATGCGGATTTATGTTGACGGCGAGATGGTTGCTTCAAACAGTACCGACAATGATTGGGGAACAGATAACAGCTCAGGAACTTTCAGGGTGGCGGCACCATGGGATGCCAGCTTCGCAACCGACCGTTACTCTGTAGACAATTTAAAAATATGGGGGTTTGCTAAAACTGATTTTAGTGACCGGGACAAAGACATGGAAGAGATAGCCATACAACAGGTCTTGAATAGTCCTGTTAAAGATATGTCTGCCAGTGGAATTACCTCTTATGGAAATGTTAACTCCAATACTGCGGGATATGGCGCAGCACTTTATATGGCATCTGATGGAAACTATGAGGAGGCTGATGCAGGTTCAGCAGCTACCATGCCATGTGTAGCCCTGGCTCTGGAAACAGGCACAGGAAGAAAAAGCATCCTGCTGCAGGGTTATATACGCAATGACAGCTGGACTCTCACCCCCGGCGGATTGGTATATGTATCTCCTGTCACCGGAGTGCTTACGCAAACAGCACCATCAGCAACTGGTCAGCAGGTGCAGATTGTAGGGTACGCAACACAAGCCAATACCATATTCTTCAATCCTAATCTGATGCTTATTGAGATAAAATAACGGTTCTCTATTAAAGAGCTCCTGAGAATATAAGATACTATGAAGAAATTATTTCTGTTTTACATATTTATTCTGCTGCCTTTTATGGCTTTTGGTCAGACTACGGGTAAGATAGGGGGTACTGAAAAAAATGCCATAAATAAAGTAGGCGGAGTACCTGTTGAATCCATAAACAAAATAGCCAACATAGCATCTTCTGCTATCATCTATAAGAATTGTAAGGAGATCAAGGCAGCCAATCCGTCAGCTGCTGATGGCGTCTATACTATTGATCCTGACGGCCCGGGTGGAATAGAACCCTTCGGGTGTTATTGCGATATGACCACCGACGGAGGGGGGTGGACACTGGTGGGTTACTATAGAAATCCGGCAACAGAGAATGCTCCTGACGATCTTGATAACAGGGATTATGCCTATTTCATGAAAGCCCGTAACAATGAGGTATATGGAAAACCTGAGTATATTGCCAATCCTGACAGCGAAGGAGCATGGACCGACTGGAGGGTACTAAGCGGGGTAACATGGCC
Source organism: Bacteroidales bacterium (assembly GCA_046484805.1). GTDB lineage: Bacteria > Bacteroidota > Bacteroidia > Bacteroidales > VadinHA17 > SLNP01. The sequence continues at coordinate 1,737 of JAWOIF010000109.1, read as the reverse complement.
GGCTGAATTCGCAGTAATTCTCGACCAGTCATCATGGTCAACCGGATGGGAAGCGTATACAGCCAAGACAATCTACCGGGTTAAAAACAGGGACATAATGCCCAACTACGGCACAACCCAGGACCTCACAACGGGTGATAACCTCTATTATAGATTTAATTTCACAGTTACGCCAGGAGGATGGACAGATGTCGGAACGAGTTCCTCTTCTGCGAGTTATATGTGGTCTCCAAGAAGTAGTGGAAATCATTATCTTACAATGTTCCACGAAAGCAATTATAAATATGTTAACAATGGAGAGCCAACCAATTACCGCTATGGGGTATATTACGGTAGTGGTGTTTCGGGGGGAAACAATACCTGGTATCATAGTGCCCGTATGTTAGTCAGATAGCTATTCACAGCCGTACACTACCCCCTTCTGCCAAAAACTCGTCCGGCTGTTATGCACAGCCGACATTTAGATCAATTCCGTTTTTTAAGTCTTCCAAAGACGCTCATTTTTCTAATTCAAGGCGGCAATTAATGAAAAATGTGTGATAATAATCACATAATAGGCACCAATAAGGTGATTATGGCGTCCTTTAAACCGTAAAACCCTGATTTTTTCCTATTTTGAGGGACATGATTTCTTAGACTATGATCGAACTGCAGAATATTGAAAAATCATTCCCCGTGAGGGGTAGGGTACTGGATGGTCTATCTTTCGCTGCTGCGGCAGGAAGCTCGGTTGCCATAGCAGGACCATCGGGATCAGGGAAAACCACACTTCTGAATATCATCGGAATGCTGGAGCGCGCCGATAGTGGCTCCATTCTTTTCGAAGGTAATGAGATAACCTCATTGACAGGCGATGCCGCAGCCGGTTTCCGCCACCGCAACGTGGGATTCATCTTCCAGGAACACCTTCTGCTGCCACACCTCACTATCAAAGAAAATATCTTCCTCCCCTTTCTGGCTGGAGGAAATGCTGATGCCATTTCAGACGAAACAGAAGAACATATTGCAGCCCTGGCTGAAAGAACCGGTATTACCGGCATTCTTAACAAATATCCCTTCACGGTATCGGGCGGCGAAGCACAGAGGGCTGCTTTCGTACGGGCCCTCGCGAACAAGCCTGCCCTGTTGCTCGCCGACGAACCGACCGGATCGCTCGACAGAAAAAATGCCGACCTGCTCGGGGAATTGCTGGCCGAACTGAATAACGAATCGGGCTCTACCCTGATAGTCGTTACTCACTCTGAACGACTTGCTTCCACCATGGAAACCATCTATGAACTTGCCGACGGAAAACTCAACCGGATAAAGAGATGAGACTCTCACCTGCCAATATCATTGTCAGGGCCGTTGCATGGCACCGCAACAGCTACATCACGCTGGCGCTGGTGGTCGCCCTGATAGCTGCCGTTATAACGGCATCACTGCTGGCAGGTAACTCGGTGCGCGAGACACTGAAACAGAATACCATTGAACGACTGAATGGCAGCGGCGTTATGATCAGCGCCGGACTCCGTTACTCCGACCGCGATGTGGCCGCAGCGCTTCAGGAAAAGCTGGGCGTTACAATCGCCCCCCTGATGGAAATAAACGGCAGGGTAAGTGGTTTTGGGGGGGACTTGACGGTAAACGGAGCAAAAATCTGGGGCGTTGACACTGCCTTCTTCACCATGGGTGGTTATGATGCCGCAGCAGAAACACCCGGCAGGGGCGAGGCCGTTCTAAACGGCAGACTGGCAG
>JAWOIF010000108.1:0-34735 GCA_046484805.1 Bacteroidales bacterium | reverse complement strand
GCGTTGGTTTACTGCACCTTTTGAAGTGTTATGGGGACCTGACGCGGTTAGTGTGATTGTCATCGGATTGTTCTTAATCATTTTAGGTGGTACATTCGCAACCATGGATAAAACGGGTGGTATAACAAATGATATGGAAGAGGCTCTCTTTGAGGTTAAGAACCAAACCGGACAGACTGTGTTCGCAGTATATAATGAAGGGGTGAGGGTCTACGTAGGAGATGGCTCTTCAAAGGCTACAAAGGGTGGCTTTGCGATAGGCAGCTTTGAAGAATCCAAAGGCGTTCAGGATTTGCTTGTAGTAAATGCTGATTGTGTAAGGGTTTTCATAGACAATAATCCGTCAAAGCCTGTAAAGGGCGGATTTGCTATTGGTAGTTTTGAAGAGTCTAAGGCCGGCCTGCGAGAGTATCTCAGAGTCACTGATGACAGTACCAGAGTATATGTCAGAAACAGTGCCAAAGCCACTAAGGGCGGTTTTGCAATTGGCAGTTTTGAAGCATCGAAAAGTGTTCCTGATGCTTTTATGCACCTTACACCTGAGAATTCTCTGATCGGATACCTTGCCGGAAGCTCAATCACAGAAGGTCAGTTCAACTCTTTTGTCGGGTATCGTGCCGGAGAGTTTACCTCTACCGGAAATGCCAACCTCTTTATGGGTTACTATGCCGGGTATTCCAATACAACAGGTGTAAGCAACACTTTCCTTGGCCGTGAGAGTGGTTTTAATAATACTGTCGGGAACCGTAACATTTTCATTGGAGACAGAGCCGGATACAGCAATATAGGCGATCCTTCAGGTGACCCTCCGACAATAGGGCATGATAATATCTACATTGGGACCTGGGCAGGAAGGGATAACATCGCCGGACAGCATAATACCCTTATTGGCAGCAATAGTGGCTATAAAAGCAGTGGTACCAAGAATACGTTTGTAGGAGCGTTTACCGGATTTAACAGCACCGGAGCTCACAATGTGTTCTTTGGGGTTGACGCCGGACGGGAAAATATAGAGGGAGATAATAACACCTTTATTGGTACCGTAGCCGGGAGGAACAACAGCGGCTCAAAAAATACCTTTGTGGGTTTCGGTAGCGGTTACTACAATTCCAGCGGAACCGGAAACGTATTTATTGGCAATGAGGCTGGGCCCTTTACAAGTAATATCAGTAATAAGCTGTATATCAACAATGCAGCAGGCACTCCGCTTATTTACGGCGACTTTGACGCAAAAATTGTTACCATTAATGGAAGTATCAACGGTAAACAGCTTACACTCGACGGTTCATCAGGACTTACCCAGGTGCAGTTTACAAAATCGGGGGGATACAAGGGTGCCGTAGGTTATAATAACGATAATGATTATTTCTATCTCTACTCAGGGGGGACAGTGGCTCTGAAGGCCGGAAAACTGGGCGTAGGAACTACGAATCCCAAGGGTGAGATACATGCAACGGGTGACCTTGTTCTGGGACTCGATCAGAACAATAGTAGGTTTATCCTTCACAGCCGCGCGAACGGCAATGGAGATTTTCTGAATATTACCTCAGATGATGCGTCAGGTAACTGGCTGTGGAATAACGGTATAATGCTGAACAGGTCGGGACAGGTAATTATCGGAGGCGGTAATCCAGGAAGCTATAAACTATATGTTTCTGGTCCGGCATATTCTACTGGCGGGTGGTCAGGCTCAGATATTAAGTGGAAAAAGAATATTGTACCTCTTTCAGATGTGCTTCCTGATGTTATAAGGCTTCAGAGTGTAACATATGACTGGAAGAGTGATGAGTTTCCCGAAATTGGTTTCAGCAAAAGGACGCAGATTGGCTTAATTGCTCAGGAGGTAGAGAAGGTATTTCCTCTGCTTGTAATGACTAACCGGGATGGCTCGAAGGCAATTGCATACGATAAACTGAGTGCTGTTCTTGTTGAAGCGGTAAAGGAGCAGCAGGCTGAAATCGAAACATACAGGAGCAGGCTTGAGGACCTGCAGGCTGAGGTTGATTCGATGAGAAGCGAAATGGCTGCAATAAGACAACTATTGACGACCGGACAAAAATAGCTGAGGCCAATTTCTGGTTTTAACTTATAAAAATTTGTAATTTGCAGGTCGGCATCAGCCGGCCTGTTTTATGTTAATAACCAACCAGAATCAAGATGAAAACAAGACTCATTGCAGCTTTACTGATATTGTCTGCCGTATCAGGATCGATAATGGCTCAGAGAACATCGGAAAGAACAGTCCCGTTAAGGGATAAGACATTCCGTGTGGCAGTGCTTTCGTATGTTCAGGAGACCTGTACATTTTGTCCTGATCCGGCCGGACTTGAAGCATGGCTGGGCTCAGGTCAGCCTACAGCCAGACTTCTCGGTGGCGGGGGCGACGGATACATTGGAGGGTTTGAAGAGAGAATGGCCGCCTATGGAGGCGTCGATCTGGTTGGTATAACCTCACCTCCGGGAATGCCGGTAGGAGGATCTTCACGAAGCTGGAACTCATGGGAGTCATGGGTTTACTTCACAGATCTGATGAAGAAGGATCTGATTGAGAAGGGTCCGTTTGACGGGGTTCATCTTGCCCTTCATGGTGCTATGGCTGTGGTTGGTGTGGCCAGGCCTGAAGCTGAGCTTGCAAAGATGGTTAGAAGCATCTGCGGTCCTGATTGTATTATTACCGTTAGCCTTGACCTCCATGCCTGCGTTGATGCTGAACTTGTTGCTCCCGATGCGGCTAATGCGGTCTTTTCCGTCAAGCGGTTCCCGCATTATGATACTTCTCTGGCCGGACAGAATGCCGCAGATGTAATGATAAGGTCAATGATGGGGACATACATACCGGTTGTGGCAACACGCAAACCAGGTGTTATCACTCCCAGTTTCTTCCAGGGTACGGTAAGATACCCCGGCCGCGAAATAATGGAGAGGGCTAGAAGATGGGAGGCAAGACAGAAGGATGTCTATGTCTCGGTCAATTTCGGCTTTGCCTATGCCGATGTACCTGATAACGGAGCATCTATCTATGTAGTGACAAACGGTAATCAAAGACTGGCCGATGAGATAGCCGATGATATGAACAAATTCTACTGGGACCACAGGGAGGATTTTGTCTTCAAGGAGATATTTGATACCGAGGAGGGTGTAAAACATGCACTCGAGGCAGTGGAAAAGGGACGCATTCCGGTGGTAATTGCAGACGGCTGCGACCGTACCGGCGGTGCAACCTATATCACCAATGAACTGATAAAGAGAGGCGCTTCGAATTTCTGTACAGGCACGCTTACAGATCCGGCCTTTATAGATATGGTTAGAGAGAAGAAGCTAAAGGTCGGAGATCATACCGGCCCGGTCTCTGTTGGAGGAACAACAGATATCTACTCGGGTGATCCGGTTAAGCTGAAAAACGCAGTTGTCGAATTTATGAATAATAGCTACGTTGTTTTGCTGTTTGGAAACAATAACAGGATAGTGGTCTCACGAACCCTGGTACAGGTTACCGATCCGGGATGGCATTCTAGATTCGGAATAGACTTCAGTAAACTTGATATAGTGGTTCACAAAACCAGGGTCCATTTCTTCAGGGGATACTTTGAAACCGGAATTGCAGGAGAGAACTATCAGGGTACTATTGTCAAGATTGAAGTGCCCAGCTGGGGCCCTGCCGATGTTACAAGACTCAAATATGTTAATGGCGGACAATATCTCTATCCGCTCGACATGAACAGGGAGATGGGGCATGTGTGGGACAGACCATATATTGGTGACAAGGATATGGTTTATCAGACGGGAGAAGGACTGGTTCTTAAGAAAATGTGAGAATTAGCAAATTAGCAAATTAGCAAATTAGCAAATTGGATAACAACTTTTTACTGTTGTCACTCCTGACTATATGAACTTACCCATTGATAACGCCTGAGCCGATGAGTTCTTCTCCTTTGTACCACGCGGCAAATTGTCCCGGAGTTATTCCCCGCTGAAGGTTAGCGAATATTATGTAGAGTCCTTTCTCCCTGCGGTAGAGTCTCGCTTCCTGAAGAGCCTGGCGATATCTTATTCTGACCATGTAATCGCGGACCTCTCCGTTGTTCATCACCTGGTCTGGTCTTATATAATGGATATCATCAGACCTTATGAATAATCCCTGACGGTTCAGGGCCGGATGACCGTGCCCTTCACCAACATAGACAATATTGTTTAGAGTATCAGTTGCCACTACAAAAAGAGGTTCTTTGTAGCCTCCTACATTCAGTCCCTTACGCTGGCCGATGGTGAAGAAGTGGGCTCCGCGATGATAGCCTATAATCCTGCCTGTTTCAGGAGATATGGCAGTAGGGGAGCATAAGACTGAAAGTTGTTCTTCCGAAGCATTAGCTTCCGGATATGCTGATACGGCTGTTTGCAATAATTTATCAGAAGGTATTTCTATAATATCACCTTTTTTTGCTTTGAGTTTTTGCTGCAGAAAGGTTGGAAGGTCAACCTTGCCAACGAAGCATATGCCCTGCGAATCCTTCCGTTGTGCTGTTGGCAGTGCCAGATCGGCCGCTATTTTGCGCACCTCCGGTTTAGTTAGTCCACCGATTGGGAATAGGGCGGTTGCCAGCTGTTTCTGGTTTATCTGGCAGAGGAAATAGCTCTGGTCCTTGTTCCTGTCCTTTCCTGCCAGCAGCCGGAAGATAGTCTCTCCGCCGGTACCGGTGACTTCTTTCCTGCAGTAATGACCGGTAGCCACGAAATCCCCTCCCAGTTTCACCGCTGCTTCTGCAAAGGAGTCGAATTTTATTTCCCTGTTGCAAAGGACATCAGGATTGGGTGTGCGGCCCTTCTCATACTCCGAGAACATATAGTCGACGACCCTCTTCCTGTAGGGTTCACTCAGGTCAACAAAGTGAAACGGTATATCAAGTCTCTTTGCCACCATTTCAGCGAACATCATATCATCCTCCCAGTGGCATTCACTCTGGAGCAGTCCGGTTGTATCGTGCCAGTTCCTCATAAAGAGGGCGGTCACCCTGTAACCCTGCTCCTTCAGGATGTAAGCGGCCACGCTTGAATCGACACCGCCCGATAGTCCTATAACCACATGTTGTTTCACGCTGCAAAGATAACCCTGATATCTGATTTCTGATATCTGGTATGCGATTTCTGATTTGATTGATTTTGGTCAGGTTGATGATATTTGTCGCCTGGCGGCGACAAAGAGAGGGGGGGGTGTATCGTTGCTATTAATATTCGACCCCTCTGGGGTCGTTAAGGTATGCCTCTGGGGTCGTTAAGGTATGCCTCTGGGGTCGTTAAGGTATATGCTTCCGGGGTCGTTAAGGTATATGCCTCCGGGGTCGTTAAGGTAAGCTTCCGGGGTCGTTAAGGTATCCCCTTCGGGGTGCTAGTGTGATAAATCTTAAATCGCAAATCGTTAATCGTTAATCTGAAATCCCCTGAGTTTTTCCTCTGTCAGCCTGTACACCACCCACTCATCCATTGGTATGGCACCCATCTGTTCATAGAATTTTATTGCCGGGTTCCATTTCAATACCCACCATTCCATTCGTCCGCAGTTTCTTTCACGGGCAGTTTTTATGCAGTATTCCATAAGCGCCTTTCCTATGCCCATCTTTCTGAATTCAGGCTTGACATAAAGATCTTCGAGGTAGAGTCCGGGTCTTCCAACGAAAGTGGAGAAGTTATGAAACCAGAGTGCGAATCCCACCTCTTTGCCGTCAGCCATGGCAAAAACCACTTCAGCTGACTCTCTTTCTCCAAAAAGACTATCGGCCAGCACCTCTTCGGTGGCTGTTACTTCATGGCTGAGTCTTTCGTATTCGGCCAGTTCCTTTACAAACGACAGAATAAGCGGAATATCCTCACTTGTTGCTTTCCTGAATTCCAGTTTCATCACAGGTTAATTTATACGGTTAAAAAATTAAAAATAAAAAATAATCCGTGTACCCCGCTCTTAACATCTGAAAAGCGGTATTTTTATAAACTTATGGATCAGGGCAGGATTATTAAATATACCGCATCGGCAGGATCGGGAAAGACCCAGACATTAACCGGGGAATATCTGTTGCGCCTCTTTGCAAATCCTTCGTCGTACCGCAGGATACTGGCGGTAACATTTACCAACAAGGCTGCGGCGGAGATGAAAAGCCGCATTCTCGAGGAACTCTCCTCGATTGCAGCAGGGAAAGAGACATCCCTTCTTGATCTTATAGTGAATAAGTCAGGCATTACCCGTGAAACGGCAAGAATACGGGCTGCTGACCTGCTCTCGTCAGTATTGTCAGACTATTCGAGGTTTTCCGTCGGAACCATTGACAGTTTCTTTCAGAGGGTCTTTCGTGCATTTGCGAGGGAGATCGGCCTTCAGTCAAATTTTAATATATACCTCGATTTTAGTCTGGTGTTGCATGAAACTATAGAGGATCTGATTCATAATCTCAACCAGAATGAGGAACTGAGGAAATGGCTTGTAAGATATGCCGGAGCTCTTTTCCTGGAGGGAAAGCATATTGATCTTGCCGGTTCAGTATATAATCTTTCAAGGACAATATTCAGTGAGAAATATAAGCTTCTTCACCCTGAAGTGAAGCAGAAATTATCTGACATGACCCGTATCGAAAAGTTTGTAAGTGATATGGAAGAGGTGTCGGAAAGCTTTGTATCCCGGCTGAGGAGACTGGGCGAAGAGGGGGTTGAAATAATAGAGAAAAACGGGGTTGAGGACTCGATGCTCAGTGGGGGTAAAAATGGCGTAGGGAGGTATCTTCGCACAATTGCATCAGGCGAAATTAAGCAACCCTACAAGGTGATATTCAAAGCATTAGCAGAAAACAAGTGGCATGGCTCCTCAGGTCCGGCCGGACCTCTTGAGGCGGCACTTGCCGACGGACTGGGAGAGAGGGTATCGGCGATTGCAGGTATGATGGAAAATGACTATCCGGGGTACATGACGGCAAAGTTGATACGGCAGAATATTTACATGGCTGCCATTCTCAGTGATGTGGTGAATGTACTGCGGGAGCGCACAAATTCGGAGAACAGTTTTGTGCTTGCCGACACCGGAGATCTTCTCATGCAGGTAATAGGAAATGATCAGACTCCTTTCATATATGAAAAGACCGGTAATGAGTATGACGTGTTCATGATAGATGAGTTTCAGGACACTTCAATGATACAGTACCGTAATTTTAAACCGCTTATTGAAAACAGCCTTGCACAAGGGAGCGATACTCTTGTCGTCGGGGATATAAAGCAATCGATATACCGCTGGCGAAACGGCGACTGGTCGATACTTGGCCGTCTACTCGAGGGCGATTTCAGTGGTGAAAGGGTCGAATCAAGAGCACTGCTGACAAACTGGCGTTCCCGGCCTGAGATAGTAAAGTTTAACAACACACTGTTCACTCTTCTGCCAAAGATGATCGAAGAGGAACTCAGGAATTCCCCGGGCTCTGATGCTGAGCCGGAACCGGAATTGGCTTTCAGCATTGAAGATATTTACCGCGATATTATACAATCAGTACCTGCTGAAAAGAATGGAGGTTATGTCAGACTTGCATTTATGGCTTCAGATGATGAGGGCAGGGCAGAAACAAAAATTCTGGAGGAACTCCCCGGCATTATTATGAGATGCCAGGATGACGGATACTCTGCTGCCGATATCGGTATTCTGGTAAGAAAAAGAGCTGAGGGAACCACTGTTGTTGACCATCTTACCCGCTTCAGGGAGTCAATGTCCCCTGAGGATACAAGCCGATACAATTTTAATATGTTGTCAGGAGAGTCTCTGTTGGTTGGAAGTTCCCCGGCTGTCTGTTTCATAGTTGCTGTTATGGTCAGAATTACAGACAGCAGCAATCAGCTCAACAGGGGAGAGATGCTGAGGTATTATCTGCTTGCGACCAGTCCCGGAATGGCGGGATCGGCAGACATAAACCTCGCCGGCCTTGAGGAGACTGAAGAGAGTATTTATCCGAAGGGCTTCCGCGAATTCATGAAATCGGCAGGAGCGAAGCCTCTGTTTACCCTCAGTGAGGAGATAATAGATTTCTTCGGGCTTAACAGAGGTGAGTCCGACATGGCATCGATAATCTTCTTTCAGGATCAGGTTCTGGAGTTTATGACCCGCAGGGGATCAGGCCTCAGGGCTTTCACTGAATGGTGGCTCGATCAGGGAAAGAATAACAGTGTGGTCCTTTCGGGCGAACAGGATGCAATGAACATAATGACTGTTCACAAGGCTAAGGGATTGCAGTTTAAAATAGTAATAATACCTTTTATATCATGGGGGTTTGATCAGAGGAGTGATAACCTAATATGGGTAGTGCCGGAAGAGGAACCTTTTAGCGACGCCGGTGCCTTTCCCGTTAGTTATACCCAGTCACTTAAACAAACAATATTCAGTTCAGACTATTACTTTGAGAGAGCATCATCATACCTCGACAATCTTAACCTGATGTATGTGGTATTCACCAGGGCAGTGGAGCGATTGTATGGATACTCCTTCTCAAGGGGTAAAAATGATGCAGGAGCAATTCTAAGGGCTGCCATGGAGAGGGAACAGGTAGAGACCGAAAATACTATTTCCCTGAATTCATACTTCAACCGTGAAACCGGTATTTTTGAGCTCGGTTATCCTGACACGAACAAATCTGAAAGGATCAGGGAGCCCCTGGTTCCAGCAGAATATCCTGTATTCAGGGATGATAAAAGGCTGAAGCTCAGGCTCTACGGACGAGACTTGCTCAGGGAGGCGACAGGTGACCTGAAATCGCGGATTTATTACGGTACGGTGTTGCATGACATACTGGGAAGGGTAAGATGCCGGAAAGATATTGATGCGGCCGTAAACAATTCAGTTGAAGAAGGTTACATTAACACCTCTGCTGCCGCTGGTATAAGAAAGATGTTGAAGGAGATGCTTTCGCGTCCCGGAGTCTCAGCATGGTTCGATGATGATGTCGATGCAATGACTGAACCAGAGATACTTACCGGGACGGGTGACATCAGGAGGCCTGACAGGGTTGTTATAAAAGATGGCAGAGTTACTGTGATCGATTATAAGTTCGGAGAGGAGAGGAGTGAACACCGCAGGCAGATGGAAACCTACAGGGACCTGCTCACGGGCATGGGCTATGATGTTGATGCTGCCTGCCTGTGGTATGTTGAATCAGAAAAGGTGGTAAAGGTATGAAGCCGGGTAATGAGCATATCTACCCGTGGGGTGACAGTCGCAGGTTTAACTCCTATTCCGCACATATCCGTAAGCATTTTGGGGGAAGAGTGCAGAAGGTAAGCATTGATGCCGGCTTTACCTGTCCGAACCGCGATGGCACAAGAGGTTCCGGCGGTTGTACATATTGCAACAACGACGCTTTTAATCCTTCGTACTGTACTCCGCGCAAGAGTATTTCAGCCCAGATATCCGAAGGTGTTGAGTTTCACAGGAAACGGTATCGCAGGGCGGCAGGTTATCTGGCTTACTTTCAGGCATTTTCCAATACCTATGCCCCTGTTGAGAGGCTTGAGGAGCTGTATCTTGAGGCTCTGGCGTTTCCGGGGGTTAAAGGACTCGTTATAGGAACAAGACCGGATTGCGTGGATGATTCTGTGATCGGGCTGCTGAAGAGAATAGCAGAGGAGCACTATTTAATAATTGAATATGGTGTTGAGTCGTGCTACGATAAGACTCTTGAACGTATAAACAGGGGACATACTTTTGCTGAATCGGTAGCAGCCATTGAAATGACGGCTGCAGCGGGATTACAGACAGGGGCTCATTTCATTTTCGGTCTCCCCGGCGAATCGCGTGAGGAGATGCTTGGTTCCGCCGAAATAATATCAGAACTGCCATTGACATCGGTTAAGTTCCACCAGTTGCAGATAATAAGCGACACCGTACTGGCGAGGGAGTACGAAGAAGACCCGACGGCTTTTTCGATGTTCTCGTTTGAAGAGTACATGGAGTTTTTTATTGATTTTCTTGAAAGATTCAGTACGGATATTATTGTTGAGCGTTTCACGGGTGAGGCACCGCCGCAGATGGTATTGGCGCCGCGATGGGGTAAGAAGCGCACAGATCAGATAATGAACCTCTTTGAGAAAAGACTTGAGGAGAGAGATACATGGCAGGGCAGGCTGTATGGTGTGAATCAAAAGGAGGAAGGAGGGAAGGGTTGATCTATTTTCTTGAACAGGTGGCCAGACAGTTGCATGATGGTTTTGGTGAGGGCCTTAATCGCCATTGTCTTGTATTTCCAAACCGCAGGGCGGGTGTTTTCTTTATGAAATACCTGGCGGGCCGTGCAGGGAAGCCGCTATGGGCTCCCCGTACCATAACTATAAATGAGTTGTTTACCGGATGCTCGGGACTGCAGGTTGCATCAACTGAAAGGCTGGTTTTTGAGCTATACAGGATATACAGAGGTCTTGCGGGGAATGAAGAGACCTTTGATAATTTTTATTTCTGGGGAGAGATGCTCCTGAACGATTTTGATGATATTGACAAGTATCTTGTTGATGCTGAGGCCCTCTTTACCAATATCTCTGATCTTCACCGCATTGATGAGAAGTTCGGGGGCCTGACCGATGAGCAAATGGCCATTGTACGGCAGTTCATACATAATTTCAGGGCTGGTTCGGAAAGTGATGAGAAGCGGGATTTTGAATTTACCTGGTCGGTTCTATGGCCTTTGTACAGGGCCTTTGGTGAGAGCCTCAGGAAAAAAGGGATTGCCTGTGAGGGAATGATATTCAGGGATGTAGTCTCAGCAATGAATGAAGAGCTTCCTGATATGCTGTCGGCCTATGATCATTACCATTTCATCGGTTTCAATGCACTTAATAACTGTGAGAAGAGGCTGATGAAAATTCTGAAGGCAGAGGGCTTATCCCATTTTTACTGGGATTACCGTAATTCTCCCTTTTACAAGCATGACCCCGGGTCGTCTGTTTTTATAGAATCAAATATTAAAGAGTTTGGTCAGGACCTTAAGAATTCTGACAATGATGCTGCACCAGAGGGCAATGTTACCGTTGCCGATATTCCGCAGATCAGGATTATTGATATACCATCCGATGCAGGACAGGCCAAGCTGCTTCCTTCGCTTTTGAAAGAGATGTGTTCTGAATCAAAGGCTGAGGATCATCATCGTACTGCGGTAATCCTGGCCGATGAGAATCTCCTGCCTTCAGTTGTCTCTTCCGTGCCGGCTGAAATAAGGGACATTAACATAACCATGGGTTATCCGTTCAGCATGACATCTGTCTATTCGTTGCTGAGAGCGCTGCTTGAGATACAGGAGAGGCCTTACCGTTACGGTGAATCATGGTTGCTTGACCATCGAAAGGTGATCCCTGTGCTTACAAATCCTTTGATAGCGAGGGTGGCCGGTGAAGAGGCATCAGCAAAGGCAACTCTGCTGACTGAGAGGAACCTGACCCTGGTACCTGTCTCTTTTTTTGAAGAGGGCACTTTCCTGGCTTCGCTGTTCAGAGTGGCCGATGATGCAGCTTCACTCCGTAATTATCTTCATGATGTGCTTTTGTCAATATCATCAGCCCTCGATTTAATAAGAAAGATGGATGATGAAACCCTGCCACGCGATCCACTTACCCCGGAGTTCATCTTTCGTGCGGCCAGTGCACTGAACAGGCTTGAGCCCCTGCTCAATGATGCGTCGGTATTAATTACCAGGGAGATGTTTATAAGGCTTGCCGACCGGATCTTCCGTGAGATAAAGGTGCCGTTCAGGGGAGAGCCGCTTAAAGGCCTTCAGGTGATGGGATTACTTGAATCACGTGCCCTTGACTTTGAAAATATTATAATGCTTTCGTCAAATGAAGGCGTACTGCCAAAATCCTCCCAGGGCTCATCATATATTCCCTACAGCTTGCGCGAAGCCTTTGGATTACCAACAACAACCCATAGTGATTCAATCTATTCATACTATTTTACCAGGCTGCTGACCCGTGTCAGAAAGATCTGCTTTGTGTACAATTCATCTTCCGAAGGCTTGCGGACAGGTGAGATGAGCAGGTTTCTGCTACGGCTCAAATATTCGGGCAACTTCCATCCTGAATTCAGATCGGCATTTTTACGGATGAGCCAGCGGTCGGGTGTGCCTGAGACCCATCACAGAACATCGGCAGATGTTGAAATACTTGAAAACAGGTATCTTTCCGGCGAAGGTTCAAATTCACTCTCTCCCAGCGCCATAAACACCTGGCTGAACTGCCGGATGAAATTCTATTACTCCTATGTATGTGGCATCAGGGAACCCGATCGCATCACAACCGGCATCGACCCTGCAAGATTTGGTACGATATTGCACGAGGTGGTGTCACGTATATACGAACCATATAAGAATCAGATTGTTACCTCAGATATTATCAAGCAGTTAAAGCACAGCCATCATTCCGGAAGTCAGGTGATCAATGATGTTCTCGATCAGTTCTGGTATGGCGGAACCAAAACCCCGGTTACAGGTACCGGACTTATTACTGCCGATATAGCAGGCATGTTTCTGGGGCGCGTACTGGATATTGACCTTAAACTGTCGCCATTTACCATAATAGAGCTTGAGGAGTCTTTCTCCACAGAACTGAAGATAAACACCGGAGGCAGGGTCAGAAAACTGTCGCTGGGAGGCAAGATTGACAGGATAGATGAAAGAGAAGGCATCAGGCGGTTAATTGACTATAAAACAGGCAAAGCCGAACTGAGCGTTACCAGACTTGAAGAGCTTTTTGACACCGAATCAGGGAAAACAAATGATGCAGTCGTTCAAACGATGATATACTGCATTGTGATGTCGGGCAGGCACGGATATGAAAATCTCAGGCCTGTGATATATGGATTACGTGGCCCGGGTAGTACCGGTTTTGATGACAGAATAAAAGTGGAAGGTGAACCGGTCGACGACTTCGGAACAATTGCAGACAGATTTCGCGCTCTGCTGGAAGAAAATGTGTCGGAGGTGTTCGATAGTGCAGTTCCCTTTACAATGACAACTGTCAGGGACCGATGCAGCTACTGTCAATATAAAAAAATGTGCCAGAGATAGTTAGTTCATTGCAACTATGTATTTTGGTGCTTATCGTTGCATTTTTCTTTAAGTAGTTCAGGCCCGATAAGATTTTAAGAAAAATGACTATTTTAGTGAATCAATTATCATAACTGGATTATGATTCAACACAAGAAGATCCCATTCAGTGACGCTTTTCTGATGCTCTCAGACTATGCCCGAACCAGAATAGTTGAGCAGTTAAAATCAGTAGCCTTCATTATCATTTATCTTGTAGTATTCCAGCGTTTCATTCTGGGAGTTCCCCTGTCGAACGCTCTTTCAATTGCCGGCGGGATCGCCATGGTGGTATTTGGTCTTGCATTTTTTCTGGAGGGACTTATACTAGGCCTTATGCCACTTGGTGAGAGAGTTGGAACCAAACTACCTACTAAGGTCGGGATAATTGTAATTGCGACCTTTGGCCTTTTGCTCGGTTTCGGGGCCACGCTGGCCGAACCTGCTATCAGCTCACTGCGGCTGGCGGGATCAACTGTTACTGCGTGGGATTCTCCGCTTCTTTTCATGATGCTTGAGAGGAAAACGGAATTGCTTGTCCTGCTGGTCGGCATAGGAGTGGGTGTAGCGGTTGCATTGGGTATGTTCAGATTCTACTACAATTTTTCCATAAAACCGTTTATTTTCATCCTGATACCAGTTGCGCTGCTTCTCTCCCTTCTACTGAATTTTGACGATAACCTTCAGAAGATCATTGGGTTGGCTTGGGATTCAGGTGCAGTTACAACAGGAGCAGTTACCGTCCCACTGGTACTGGCACTGGGCATCGGTGTATCGCGTGCCTCAAGCAAGGGAACAGAGTCGGCCAGCGGATTTGGCATCATCCTTCTTGCATCGCTGTTTCCGATATTGAGTGTTCTGATGCTCGGAATTGTACTAAATACAAAAGCTCCAAAGGCAACTACCGAGGCAGAATTCTTCTCTCCTGCATACAGATCAGAAGCCCTGTTTCTGTTTGACGATGAAGAAGCCCTTCTCAGACATGCCTTCACTCATGGATCTCAGGATGCAAGAAAGGCATTTTTTGATTCTGAGGAGGATTACTATATGACCATCAGGTCTCTGGCGACAGATCCCGCCAAAACACAGGCCCTGCTTGGAACCAGACCTCTCTCAACATGGGTGGTTCAGAAGGCATCTAAGGATGAGAGAGTGTATTTTAAAGATATTGATTTTAATGAAAATGTACTGGCTGCGAACAGTACAATCCCGGAAGTAATCAAACAGGAGTTTAAAGGAGGATTAAGGGCGGTAGTACCTCTTTCGATGCTGCTGCTGATTGTTCTGTTGGGATTTCTGCGAGAGAAGCTTAGATACAAGGATGAAGTTGCTCTGGGACTTATTTTTACTTTGATAGGCATGACCCTGCTGACCGCCGGTATCAGGCTGGGACTGGCGACTCTTGGAAGTGAGGTTGGAGCACAACTGCCAAGAGCCTTTGCAAGTGAGGAGAAATTCATTGACAGAGTGGTGATCCCTGATTTTGACGAATCTCTGGTTTATGAGGTGATATCAAAAGACGGTACACGAAAGTCATATTTTAATATGATGGATAATGACAAGCTACTGCCGATAGAGTTCCTGCCCGAAAGGTATAATGAAAATATTGGTAGTTATGATCATATAGTTACACAGAGCCCTCTGTTCAGAACAAAACTCTCATCGCTGGGGATATTACTTGTGCTGCTGTTCGCATTTGGTATGGGATATGGTGCCACAATGGCTGAACCGGCACTGAATGCCCTCGGAATTACTGTTGAAGGGCTTACTGTTGGAAATATCAAACGGGTCCAGATCGTTCAGATAGTATCTGTTGGAGTCGGCGTGGGTATATTGCTTGGGTTGACTCGGATTCTTTTTGATATACCACTTATCTGGCTTATCCTGCCCCCGTATGTTATGCTTCTTCCTCTTACCTGGTTCAGCGAAGAGGAGTTTTCAGCTATAGCCTGGGATAGTGGCGGTGTAACCACCGGGCCGGTCACTGTACCACTGGTGCTTGCCATGGGTCTGAGTATAGGGGGCGAATTAAACGTGGTGGATGGATTCGGAGTGCTGGCACTGGCATCGGTTTTTCCTATTATTACGGTATTGGTATTCGGACTGATAGTACAGATAAAGCAGCAACGTTCACTTTCTGGAACTGACAATGATGACACAAATAAATAGTGAATCGGGGAAGAAGGAGAGGGTATTCTCTCCATCCAGATCGGTCTGGAGAACACAGATGGCTAAGGGAGTATATACCCCTCACAGGGTCAGCCGGATAACATGTGTGATAAACCATCTGTTAACAAAGAAGGTTGCCGATCTGCTTCTTAAACTTGGTATTAAGGCTACCATTGAAAACGGCCGTGCCGTAAGGGAGTTTGTAAAAAAGAGACCTTTCAGTCTGCCGGGAGAGCTCATCAGCCTCAGGAGTTCGCCGGTAGATATCTACAGGTTTACTGTACCACGTGAGAATTCCAATGATGTGCTTGACGCAATTGTATATACGGCTGGTCTTGATGTTCCGGGAAGAGGATCAGTATTCTCACAGGATTTAATGGAGTTCTCACATGAAACCCCGTTTGTCAATCTGGATGAACTTAGCAGAGTTCCCAAAGCCAATGGAGAAGTTAATTACCTTAAGAAGCTCTCCTATGTAAATTGTATCTTATCCTTGCCAGGAAGTGGTGATAATCTTGCCCGTATAGCTCTCGACCTCGGAATATGTGTACCTCTGATAACACTGGGAACCGGAAATGATATCCGTGATCAGCTTGGACTGATCAGGATTACGATATCGGCCGAGAAGGAGATCGTAAGGCTGATAATGCCGGAGGATGATTCACAGAGTATAATCAGACTTCTTATTGAACAGGCTCGTCTCGACAGACCAGGCAGCGGTTTTATCTACCAGACCCCGGTTTCAATAGGGCTTATAGATACAAGGTTGAAAATGGGCAAGCAGAGCCATGCAGCGAGTCTTGAGCAGATAATTGCAGCAATCGATTCACTTAAGGAAGGGACCAAATGGAGAAGACGACTTGATGCCGAACTGCACGAAAAGATCAGCAGTCGTTCCATGATGCCTCACGATAACTGCGAAGTATCAATAATTTCAGATGAGGATAGGGTTGACCGGCTTAGGGCAGCCTGCCTGAGGGTAGGGGCAATGGGAGCCATTACCTCAAGGGTGTTGCCACTTGTTGAATCAGATGCCGAGAAGTTTGCAAAAATAATGATCAGAAGCGCGATAAGCGTGCCTGCTGATCTTATTGACTGCGTGGTTGATGAACTGCTTGAAAACAGTACAATTAAGGATGAACCTAATGACCTGATTCACGTGCTTGATTCACCGGCCGCCTATGTTCATAACCTCTAACGGTAAACGGTTCCTCTAATCTTCCATCTCTTTTTGGAGTGCAGCCATTTTAACAGCTGTTACTGCAGCTTCATCACCCTTGTTGCCATGCTTTCCTCCGGCTCTGTCGAGTGCCTGCTGAAGTGTATTGGTTGTAAGTACACCAAATATGAATGGAATATTGTATTCAAGATTAAGGGTGGCGATGCCCTGTGTTACACCCTGACATACGTATGTGAAGTGGGGAGTCTCTCCCTGTATGACACAACCGAGGCAGATGACCCCATCGAGGTCGTCGGTTTCAGCCAGCCACTGGGCTCCCAGTGGCAGTTCAAAACTGCCTGGCACGTGTTTAATAATGATTTCATCTTCAGGCATACCGTGCCGGGTCAAAGTTTTAACAGCTCCATCAAGCAGTTTCCAGGTAATATTATGGTTCCAGTCTGAAACCACTATCCCGAATCTCATATCGCGTGCAGATGGTACTTTTTCAGGGTCGTATGATGATAGATCTCTCGTTGCCATGACTAAATGAATGAACTGCATGTTGTGCCGGGAAGTATCCCCGCTGCAGTCTGTTTATGCCAAATATTGAGTTACCTGCTAAGCAGTTTCACCCGGGCAATATGCCTTTCGGCATTGCCTCCCTCACTGCTTGATGGAAATTCATCACGAAGACGCTGGTAAATTTCAAGAGCCTTGCCGTAATCTCCGTTAACTTCGTATGCAGTACCTGCTTTCATCATGAAGACCGGCGCAAGAAAACTGTTTCCCGAAGATAGAGAAATAGCATCGTTGTAGTATTCGATTCCCTTATCAATATCACCCAGTTCAATCCATGCATCACCGGTTGCAGCCGTTGCAGTGGCAGCAAGGACTTTATCTCTCTTCCTGTATTTATCCAGGTATTCAATGGCGTCATCATACTCGCCAAGTTTCAGGAAAGCAATACCTGCGTAATACCTGGCAAGATTTGCAGCCTTCGTCATCTTGTATGTCGACTCAATATCAAGGAATCCCAGATAATTGCCGTCACCGTAAAGAGCCAGAGACATCGAATCAGCTTCAAAATACATCTCTGCCTGATACATTTGTGACTGGGCCTCAGTGCTTCGTTTGTCAAGGAACATTTTTCCAAGCCATATCACAGCCACTATACCGACAACTACTGCAAGCCAGTTAATTAATGTCCTGTAATTCTCTTCCAGGTATTGCTCGGTTTTTGTGAGTGTGTGCTCAACATTCTCCAGTGCCTTGGGAGATGAAGCCTTGTTCTTCTTTGCCATATCTTAAAAATATTTCTCTGAAAATTTTAACTCCGCAAAAGTAGCTTTTTTCATCTGTTTAAAAATTTTTTTACCTGATGAAATTTGTAAAAAAATTTCTCAAGCCATGGAACCACTCCTTCCTCACTCTCGCAAGAAAATTTTATTCATTCTATATCCAAAAGCAAATGCTTAAAATTTTCATGTTCGTTTCATCTTATTTTAAAACAATAGGTTAAAAAATAGAGCTGATAATGTGTCTTGTATAAAATGCATATAATCAATGTTATAGCATAATTACAGGCATATGTAATTCTTTTTCTATCTTTGTTTCCTCCATATTTATTTCTGGTACCGACTATGCACCTTCAAAGTTTACATCTTACGAATTTCAAGAACTACGGAGAGTGTGATCTGGATTTTTCACCCGGCATTAACTGTTTTGTTGGTAATAACGGAGTTGGGAAGACTAATGTCCTTGACGCTATTCATTATCTTTCCCTTACCAAGAGTTTCTTCAATCAAACCGAGGGTCTGAGCATACAGCATGATAAGGACTTTTTTATAATAAACGGGGTATTCAGTGATGACTATGGCGAAGACAGCATAGTTTGTTCATTTATCAGGCAGAAGCAGAAAACAGTGAAGCGTAACGGTAAGGAATACGAGAGACTCTCTGATCACATTGGACGCTACCCTGCTGTAATGGTCTCTCCTGCTGACAGTTCCCTGGTCACAGGTGGTAGTGAGGAGAGGAGGAAGTTTCTGAATAAGATCATCAGCCAGTACAGTTCAGAATACCTCGATGCTCTGCTGAACTATAATCGTGCCCTACAGGCTCGTAACAAGCTGCTGAAGACGTATTCATCAATGCCCCGGTACGATGAGGAGATGCTATCGTCATATGATCTTCAGCTTCACCGTTATGCTGACATAATACACAGGGAACGCAGACTATTGGTAGACAGGCTTATTCCTGTCTTTCAGGATTACTATGACACCATATCAATGAAACGTGAGCGGGTTGAACTTGTCTACCAGTCACAGCTTAGCGGTTCATCACTCGGTGACCTGCTTTCAGAAAGCAGGGAAAGAGACAGGTACCTGCAGTTTACAACTGTTGGAATTCACAGAGATGATCTCATCTTCAAAATGGGGGGATATCCGGTAAGGCAACTTGGTTCACAGGGGCAGCAGAAATCATACCTCCTTGCCCTGAAGCTGGCGAAATTCGGATTTATATCGGAGATGACCGGCTTAACACCGATGCTACTGCTCGATGATCTTTTCGATAAATTCGATGCCGACAGGGTTGAACAGCTTATCCGGCTCGTTGGTAATAGCAGGTTTGGACAGATATTCATTACTGATACCCATCAGAGCAGGCTGCAAATGATACTTGAGGGATCAACAACAGACTTCAAACTGTTCAGGATAGGACAGGATGGTGTGGAAGAGATAATCAGGAACGGCAGCAATGAGAAGAAATAAGACACAATCACTTGCTGAGGTCATAGGCGATTATGTCTCAGAGATGAATATTGACAGGAAACTTAAGGAGGTCTCAGTTGTAGGTTCATGGGAAAGCATTGTGGGTAAGGCAATTGCCTCTAAGACAACCTCTGTAAGGTTCAGAAACGGTAAACTTCATGTTCACCTTAAGTCCTCAGTAATCAGAAATGAGTTGCTGATGTTAAGGGAGAGTCTCAGGACGAAGCTTAACGAGAAAGCGGGAGAGGAGATTGTGAAGGAAATAGTGATAAGGTAATGTGATAATTAGCAAATTAGCAAATCAGGGGATTTGGAGTTCTTTTGTCAGGTTTTTGGTTGAGGTGAAGGGGAACCTGACTTTGCCATAATGGAGCAAGACGGATGAGTTGTTGATTTTTAGCATGATTTCTGATCCGGTGTCAGCATGATACAGCCATGAAGCGAGAAGAAATGCCTTTTCGATGCCGTCACCGCGGCCGAAATTCCATACTTCATCAGGCTGGGCCAGCCTTTTTCCGGGGTATATTGATTCATTCGTCAGAGATGCTATCATCTCGTATATCTCATTCAGGTCTTTACCTTTGAAACTGCTGAATGCAACCGGATTCCGCTCTAGCGCTGATTTCACAAAAGGCTTCCAGTCAATAATATCCATTGCCCTGTATACGTAAAGAGTCAGCAACGACATTTCTGAGTTATCCGCGGTTTCAATGATTTTATTCAGGATTTCTTCCCTGGTATCGGATGTGTTAATCACCGGATAAGCTGATGCTATGTACTCTTTATCTGTTTCGGGCAGCCTTGGTTCTGTTTTAAGAAAATCATGAAGATCACTGAACATTATTTCAGGAATTATGCTCATTACTTCGGGAATAGTGCGTCTGATCTCTTTGATGATACAATCGGTAGATTTCTCTTTACAACTGTCGAGAACATTCTCTAAGTCATTAAGAACTATTCTTCCGGTTAAAGGACTCATGCTGAATTCATCTCCATCGATTTCATTAAGTAGTTTTGACCGGGAACCAAGGGCTACATTGTAACGACTTGTATGCTCGTATTCAAACAGTTTTTCGAGACTGATATATCTCTCTCTGCCTCCATGTTCGTCGCGATACTGGAAGAGCGATTTGTAGCCTTTGAATCTGAGGAAATTAATGAAAAGCTGTTTATTGAGGTTGCTATTGAGAAAACTTTTAAGCTTTAATGAGAAACGTTCAAAGGCTTCCGGGTTTATTGTGGCTTCATCATATATGGTATGGATATAGCCTGTTATATGCGAGATTATAGTAACTTTTTCGTTTTCAAGAGCTCTTCTTGCCCTGGCTGACATGCTTGTTCCGTTGAACCACATGTTTTTGGTAACAATACGGCGGTTATTAGTGATAACACCTTCATTCTCAATTATAAAGTTTTGTGAGTGAAGTGGTGTTGCCATCAGAAAGATATCATCGAGGCTTATCCTTCCCACAATGAAAAGAGCGGCTGCATAAAGAGCAGATAATGAAACGCATTCACCGGCCCCGGTATTAAAAGAGGGCTTATGTCTGAAGGCGTTCATTGCCTCAACTGTTTCTGTCTTCCAGTATGGAATGGCGTCATCGCTAAACTGATCGAGTCCGAAGTGTTTCCTTATGTCAAGGCTGAAATAATACCTGTCACCCTCATAGCCAAACATAGCATTTGACTGCCTGAGAGTATCCATATCAAAGAAATCACTGAATCTCTCAATCTCCCTGGATTTGGTTGTCAGTCCCCATGTTGCCAGATCGAGGTTGAAGATGTAGTGTTGAATTATATACTGTTTGATTCTGTTGATCTTATAGGTGAAGCTTCTGTTTTCGATATTATCAAACCAGGGGTCATCTCTCCACTTCCAAATCTCGGGTGATATAATATTTGATAGTACCAGGGGATAGAAGAGTTCGGGAAAGATGAAAACTTCCATGTCTGACAGGGTAAAAGCTGATGAAAATTTCTCAAGACGTCTTTTGCTGCTGAAATCGACGGTATTCATTTTGGATAACTATGAATTAAATGGGTTAGGAAATACAGACATTGCTATTTGCAAAGAAACAAAAATGAACAGTTCCTGTTCAATTGATGACTATAATTATTGTCAGGGTATCAATAGAATCTTTCTATCCCTGAAAAAAAGAAGTTCGCCTCCTTTTCAGCATTAATGGCACTATCTGATCCGTGAACTGCATTCATCTGTGTCGAAACTCCGAATAATTTTCTGATGGTTCCTTCAGACGCTTTTGCCGGATCGGTTGCTCCCAGAAGTTTACGGAATTCCTCAACTGCATTGTTGTGTAGGATTATCATAACGATTACCGGGCCTGAGGTCATAAATTCGATAAGTCTGACGAAGAAATCCTGATCGCGGTGAACGCCATAGAATGATTCTGCCTGTGGTTTGGTTAGCCTTACCATTCTCATCGCGGCAATTTCAAAACCGGCCTCATTTATTATTGCAAGAATGGGACCGGTTTTTCCGGTGCGAACAGCATTGGGCTTGATAATGGCGAAAGTGTAGTCTTTGTAAATCATTTATCAGTCAGTTAGTTGTTGTCGGAAAGTCATTCATTACCGTATTATTTGTTATCTTTAGCCACCCAAAAAAGTGAAATGATCGACTTAGGTAAATATATAAAAAAACTTGAAGAATCTCTTTCAGCTTCCGACAACATATTACTGGTATGTCACGTCAATCCTGACGGCGATGCAGTTGGCTCGATGCTTGCACTTTATCACTATCTGACTGACAGGGGAAAGAGTGTTACGATGTTATCACCAAACTATCTTCAGGAGTTCCTGATATGGATGCAGGGGGCTGAGCTTATTAATGTATTTCTGCGGAACCGAAAAAAGGCAAGAAGAATCATTGAAGCTGCTAACCTCATTATTTTTCTTGATTTCAATCAAAAATCAAGAATGGGTGAAGCAGAGAGGTTTCTGATGATGTCGGACGCTCACAAGATAATAATAGACCATCATGTTGATCCTCAGGATTTTGCCGACATGGTTATTTCTGAGCCATTATTCTGTTCTACTGCTGAGCTGATTCACCGTCTGGTTATGGCAATTAACGGTGATGATTTCTCATCGCCTGCCTACAATGAGGCAGTTTATGTCGGAATAATTACCGATACGGGTAATTTTGAACACGGAACATATACAGGTGATACGATGAGGATAGTCGCCGGACTTTTAGACGCCGGTGTCGATAAGGAGATGGTTTTTGACAGGGTTTACAATAATTTTTCGGTTAACAGGATGAGACTGCAGGGGCTTGCTCTTCAATCAAGGCTCACCGTTATTGAGGGGTACCCTGTTGCTTACCTCTGGCTGACAAAGAAAGATCTTGAACAATTCGGTTATGCAAAGGGTGATACGGAAGGATTTGTGAACATGCCATTATCTGTGAAGGGAATAGCTGTTTCAGCACTTTTCGTTGAGAAGGATGGCTTTATAAAGGTTTCATTAAGGTCAAAGGGAGTGTTTTCAGTGAATGATTTTGCTGTAAGGTACTTCAATGGAGGGGGACACGTAAATGCTGCCGGCGGGGAGTTGTACGAACCACTGGATAAGGCATGTCTCTATTTTGAAAAATGCATCAGGGAGGTTATGCCATCAAATGGGTAATAAAGCAAAACTCAGGTTTATAAGTTTGATGCTGGTTTTACCGGCTTTGTTTCTTGTAATATCTTGTTCTGAAAGGGGAGGAGGTAATACCGGGGGCATAGTCGTTCCTGACAGGGAGGCTGTTGAGGAGGCTAACAGGTATCTGGTTCAGAAAGACAGGGAGCGTATTGAAAACTATATAGAGCGAAGGGGCCTCGATATGCAGATGACCCGGAGCGGTTTATGGTATATGATAACAGATACGGGAGCCGGCAATCCTATACAAGCAGATGACCGGATACTAATCAACTACAACTGCGGACTCCTTGATGGCACAGAGGTGTATTCCTCTGCTGATAAGGGCCCCAGAGAGATTGTAATTGGCAGAACCAACACAGAGGCAGGCCTTGATGAAGGTCTGCGGATGCTCAGGGGAGGAAGCAAAGCTCTTTTTATAATTCCTTCATATCTTGCACACGGATTGCTTGGTGATGGGGAGAAGATTCCGCCAAGGGCAGTGGTGGTATATAGCATAATGGTCATCCGGCATAACAATATAGATTATTAATCGTTTACAAAGAAAAACAGTAGAAATGAAAAGAGAACTAAGGATAGCAGTCTATGGAATTTTGATACTTTCTATTGCAGGGTTGACATCCTGTAGTATAGAAAAAAAGCTACAGCAGGAAGAAGAGGAACAGATACGTAACTTTCTTGCGCTTAACAATATAACCCAAGATCCTACCGAGTCGGGATTGTATTATATGGAGACGCTGACCGGTACAGGAGATACTCCGTCAGAGCTGGACACTGTAGGAGTTTACTATACGATGAAGTTACTTACCGGCGTTACTCTTGAGGATAAGACATCAGGTGACCCTTATGAGTTTGTTTTATTTGATTCCGATATAATTGCCGGCTTCCAGGAGGGTGTTTCCCTTATGCGGGTCGGAGGAAAGGCAAATCTGCTTATTCCATCTTCACTTGCCTGGGGTAGCTTTGGTTATGGCTATTACGTCGGGCCCTACACACCGGTCTATTTCGAGATGGAGTTAATATATATAATTTCTGGTCCGGGTCGGAAATAGATTAAAAAACCGCCTCCACAGGCTGACTGTGAAGGCGGTTTATCTCATAGATAAAGACCGTCGGTGATCTAACGTATCAGCGGATCAATTGGTATCTTCTTCTCCTTCAACTTTTCCAGATACTGTGGCCATTCGTTATTCAGGAAATCATTAATAATGGTTGTGGCTTCCTGAATGGCACCCGCCACCTCATTTACCTGAGCTCTCTCTTCTGCTGTAAGCTCACGGGCAGCTGTAGTGAGTATCCTGTAGTTGTTAATCTTCACAAACAGGCCTTCGGGCCTTCCGGTCAGTCTCCTTTCGGCAGCAGTATATTTATCCTTCAGCGGGGTATGTACATCGTTGAGCTCACTGGCTATCGTGGCATCCATTATTACATACTCGTCTACCTTGGTAATGATCTGGTTACAGTCGTAGAATTTCTGGTACAGCTCATTCAGGGAAGTAATCTTCGGAATGAATTGTTCGGCCTCACCAAGGTTTTTCATTGCAGCTTGCATGTCAGGGGCATCGACACGAGGGTCGTTTATCACTTCTATTTCAGTGACTGATGATTCACCCCCGATTGACATTATGACTTTATAGGTGCCAGGCATTACCCTGCCCCCGCCTCCTGCTCTTCTGGCCTGCTGCTGTCCTCTTCCGGAAGCCGCCTGATCTCCCCGGTTGATCAATCCAGCCATTGGCACAGCCTCACGGTCAAATCTCCATGAGAACCTGTTTAAACCTTTTCTTACGGGCATATCCATTTCCCTCATAACTACATCATTCATGGATAGTATCTCTACCTTCAGCCTTTCTTCGTCAGATACTTCTACGCCAATCCATGCTGACAGCATCGCGGCAATAGGCCTGTTGGTTCCCGCATACATTGCATCGCCTCTGTAATAATAACCCGGGTTATTTTTTGAATTCGCCATTACAGCCACCGGGGGCTCTAATGCGATCACCTTGTCGTTCATGGCAGCACCCGATGTTACGGCTATTTTGCGCAGTGGCCGTATGTCGTCAAGTACGTAGTTGGCTCTTCCGAAGGTACTTATTACCAGGTCATGTTCACGGGGGTGGATTACAAGGTCGTATGTAGACACAGTCGGATAACCGGTCACCCATTTATTCCATATTTTGCCTGCATCGAAACTGACATAGAGACCGAATTCCGTACCTGCGAACATCAATTTTGGCTCTACAGGGTCCTGGACAAAGCAAAGTACATGACCCCACACTTTCGAGTCATCGATCAGTCTCTCCCATGTCTTTCCAAAGTTTTTGGTTACATAGAGGTGGGCAGTATTGTCTCCCCTGCGGTAGTTGTTAATAACAACGAATGCTTCGCCGGCATTATACAACGAGGCAGTAATCTGTGGCACCCAAGAACCTTCGGGTACTCCCTTTATATTTGATACGGTATTTGTCCACGTCTTACCTGCGTCGGTTGTCACCTGAATGTTACCATCATCGGTACCGGCCCATATAACACCTTGCTGTACCGGAGAGGCCGATATTGTAATTATGGTTGTGTGTACTTCCGCACCGGTTGCATCTCTCGTTATGCCACCACTTTGGTTATATCTCTGTTTTTCCGGATCATTGGTGGTGAGGTCGTCTGAAATCCTCTCCCAACTGTCACCCCTGTTGGTACTCTTGTGGACATGCTGACTTCCGAAATAGATAGTATTTGCATCAAAAGGATCCTGTGCCAGGGCGCTGTTCCAGTTGAATCTAAGTCTTTCTCCCGGGCCTGCTGTTGGCCTTATGCTTGTTGTAGCGCCGGTAAGAAGATCTACTCTTCGCAGTGCGCCGCCCTGTGACTGTGCATAGCAATAGCGCGGATCGCCCGGAACCGGCATGGCATCGAAGCCGTCACCTCCGATCAGCCAATCCCAGTCCTCATTAAGTATAGCGCCTCCCCATTTGTATGCCGGACCTCGCCAACTGCCATTATCCTGCATCCCTCCATAGATATTGTAAGG
The DNA here is from genome assembly GCA_046484805.1 of Bacteroidales bacterium. Lineage (GTDB taxonomy): Bacteria > Bacteroidota > Bacteroidia > Bacteroidales > VadinHA17 > SLNP01. Next base: position 8,863 of record JAWOIF010000108.1, on the reverse strand, counting down.
CATCTCCATATCAACATTAATATGGTAGAACTGACCGAGAGGCAGATTCATGATATGTTTCCATGTCTTACCCATATCATATGTTATGGCAAGGCCTCCGTCATTACCCTCCATCATATGCCTTGGATTCTCAGGGTTTATCCACCATGCGTGCCTGTCGGGGTGGACCGTAGATGCAATTCTGTAGGGAAATGTCAGACCGCCATCTTCGCTCATATTCACCCCGGTATGGATAGTATATAGTCTGTTCTCATTTTGAGGATCTATGTGTATTTCAGCATAATAGAAAGGCCTTCCGCCAATTCCCTGTTCACCTCGCTTTTCCCATCTGAATCCGCCGTCGGTAGACCTGTAGATCGCATTGGGTCGTGACTCGACATATGCATATACATATTCGGGTCTGTTGACTGAAATAGCAAGGCCTATTCTTCCTGTCTCTTCAGGAATTCCGTTAGCAACCCGTGTGAAGTTATCTCCACCGTCAAGTGTCATATAGAGTCCGGAACCAGGGCCTCCCGAATTGAAGAACCATGGCCAGCGCTGGTGATTCCACATTCCTACAAATAGTTTATCAGGATTTGTGGCATCCATTACCATGTCGCATACCCCGACAGTCGGACCATTATAGAGTATCTGTTTCCATGTCTTTCCTCCATCGGTGGTCTTGTAGAGGCCTCTCTCTTCGTTAGGTCCCCATGGATTACCAATTGCGCCTACATATACAATATCACTGTTAAGTGGGTTTATCAATATCCTGTGGATGTTGCTTGTCTTCTCGAGGCCCATCAGTTCCCAGCTTTTGCCGCCGTCAAGGCTCTTGTAAATACCCCATCCGTTTGTCAGACTGTTTCTTGGATTCCCTTCGCCTGTGCCTGCCCAGATAATATCAGGTCTGTTTGGATCAATGGCCAGGGCGCCGATCGATGCTACCTGCTCATTGTCAAAGATTGGTTCAAAAGTCACTCCGCCGCCTGTTGTCTTCCATAATCCGCCTGAAGCGGTTCCAACATAGAAAACATCGAAGTTTCTGGGATCAGCAGCAATTGCCGTTACTCTTCCGCTCATTCCTGACGGCCCGACGTTGCGAGGTCTCATTCCATGAAACATGCTCATGTCAACCTTCTGGGCAGTAAGTGATAAGGATGCAGGTATCATCATAATGATGACTGCAAGAATCAAACTCTTACGCATGGTGATATTGGTTTTGGTTAATGCTACAATTTAGGAATTATCTAAAAGCGGGAAGTGTGCCGTCAGATGTTATTCAATACTCTTAGCACTTTTTAACGTATTTTATAAAAAAGATGCAGACTTCAGGCCTGCAGAACAAAAACTGCCGGGATTTTGTTTATCTCCGGCACCCTTGATTTCCATTCAGCAATGGTAAGCGTTACTATGGATTCAGCATCAGTGGTTATGGCTGATGCTATACAGAGCCTTGTCGATTTCATGCAAATTCTCAGAAGATCATTTACCATTTTCATGTTTCTGTATGGAGTCTCCATGAATATCTGAGCCTCACCTGTTTTGGACCTGGTTTCGATCTCTCTGATTTTTTTCTCCCTTTCTGAGGGTTTTACCGGAAGATATCCGTGAAAACAGAAGTTCTGCCCGTTTAGTCCTGATGAAATCAGGGCCAGCAGAATTGAAGAGGGACCCGTCAGTGGTTTAACGGTGATCCCTTTTCTGTGAGCCATTCCGACAATCAGGGCTCCGGGGTCGGCTATTCCCGGAAGGCCGGCTTCACTCATAAGACCGATGTCGTTACCCCGCAGGGCAGAGTCAAGCATGGGTGCAAGCTCTTCTTTTCTGGTATGTTCATTCAGAATATGAAAGACCGATTCGTCAAGAGGGAACTCCCGGTCTGTTTTTCTGAGGTATCTTCTTGCTGTCCTTATCTCTTCAACGATGAAATGCCTCAGGCGGCCAGTAATTTCAATGACACCCGATGGTATCGACTCAGTTAACTGGTTATCTCCCAGCGGCAGAGGTATCAGGTACAGGATTCCTTTCACTTTAAACCGGTGTTTTGGTAAAGATAACAAAGGAAATCGTTTCTATAAATCAGAGCCTGCTTTTGCTACTTTATTTTTTTTAGGTAGGTTTGTCATAATAATTAAACTGGCAGGTGAAAATAACTTTTCTAGGAACGGGGACCTCTCAGGGAGTACCGGTAATTGCATGTGATTGTCAGGTTTGCAGTTCCGACGATGCCAGGGATAAGAGGCTGCGCACATCACTTCTTATCGAGTCAGCCACTACTACAGTTGCTATCGACGCCGGTCCTGATTTCAGGCAGCAGATGCTTCGCACCGGAACAAGTAAACTTGATGCAATTGTTCTCACTCATGAACATAAGGACCATATTGCAGGTATGGATGATGTGCGGGCCTTTAACTATAAAACCTCTGATGCTATAGAGATATATGCAGAGGAAAGGGTACAGAAAGCTGTCAGAAGGGAGTTTGCCTATGTTTTTGCGGAATATCAGTATCCGGGAGTTCCTAAAATGAAGCTTATAAATATTGAGGGCTTTCCTTTTAATGTAGGAGATATCAGTTTTGATCCGATACGTGTATTCCATTACCGGCTGCCTGTCTATGGCTTCAGGTTAGGGGATATGGCCTATATTACAGATGCTAACTATATCTCTGAAGAGAGTAAGGAAAAACTTATTGGGGTTAAATATCTTATTATCAATGCATTAAGAAGAGAGGCTCATATATCCCACTTCAGCCTGAGGGAGGCAGTGGAGATAGCCGGTGAGATTTCACCCAGAAAGACCTATATAACACATATCGGGCATCAGATGGGGTTGCATAAGGATGTTTGCAGGGAGCTTCCTGCAAATGTACAGCTTGCATATGACGGATTGACATTTTGTTGCAATGAGTGAGGCGACAAGGATCTCTACCTCTTTCTTTTCATCGATCTGTAGAGTTTTTTCTGATAGCTGTTGGAGAAATAATACTTGTTTTTTCCAAGTCGCGATGTTGAAACATAGCCTGATTTCCTGCGTTCCTTAATCCAGTTGTTCTTTTTGCTAGATGCACATCCGGCAAGAACCAGTGCAACCAGTATTAGAATCAGATAAGAATATTTTTTGAGGAACCTCGACATCACAAAACCCTGTTTTACTTCAGACTTGAAAATTACAATAATATTTTGAACGATAAAACAATATCTGTCACTTTTTTTGAGCTGGTTTCCGATTCTACTGATGTTGCGGTTATTATTTTAACTTAAATAGTTTTAAATTGCGGAACAAATGATTCTTTTTGTCGATAATTGTTATTATGCATAATATTAGGCGTTTACGGCACTTTGCCTTACTGCTGGTTCTGGTCTTAACAACACTTAATCAGCAGCTCAGGTCTCAGGAGCTTTTAAGGATTCAGCTCGCAAAAAAGACGGGCATGGTAGCCGAAAGTTTTGTGTTCACTGACAGCACTCTTATTAAACCTGATATTAACCGTCCGGTTTTCAGCTTTCGGTATAATGACCGATATGCTACTTCGGCCGATGTTGAGGCAGGTTTTGTAACCGGATATTATGTTATGAGCTGGCCGGGAGGATTGCAGGTTTTGCTTCGTAATCATGGAATTGGTCATCCCGGTGTCAGGTGGGAAGTTATTTTCGAGAACAGGGGCTTTGATACTGTTACCATCAGTAACGTAGTACCCTATGGTGAGAACAGGGAGTCTGTATATATTACAGGGTCAGGGCCATGGGATCTGGCAAGGGCCTGGCTGCACAGACCCGACTACAGACCGTTGAGGGTTATTCTGCCTGACAATGCATGGGAGATGGGGTTTATGACCTACCCGGTTTCATATACCCGGTCAGTTGCTTCAATAGCAAGGCGTGTAAAAATTGAAGGAGCCGTCAGGGGGCGGTATGAGACGGTTTTGCCACCCGGAGGGAAGGTGGTTTATGATATATATTCCGAGCTATTTTCAGGAAGCTGGCAGGATGGGCTAAAACTGATGTTTCGTGACAGGTATCTGTTTGATCTTAAAGAGTTTGATAATTCTCTCTATGAACGGAATGACCTTCAATGGATAAAAAGCAGTTACCTTATAATTCTGCAGTATCCGTGGGATATAGAATATTACGATAGATTTTCCGGCAGATACAATTTTGGCGAAACACTAAAGCAATATAACGACTGGTTTGGTCATATTGATGTTTTTGGGATATGGCCCACCTGGCCCCGACTGGGTCTCGATCAGAGGAACCAGTGGGATCTTTACCGAGATCTGCCGGGAGGGGTTGATCAGTTGAGAAGCTTCTCGAGGTTGCTTGGTCAATACAACTCCCGGTTGTTTATTGCCTATAATCCATGGGACAACAGCACACGATCAGAAGATCATTACAGTGGTATGGCTGACCTGATAGGAGCGGTTGAAGCTGATGGAGTGGTTCTTGATACCAGGGGCAGCTCGAGTGAAGAGTTGCAAAAAGCAGCTGACGATGTAAGGAAGGGGGTGGTGATGTATTCCGAGGGTATGGCAGTGGTGAAGGATATGCCCGGAATTATCTCGGGCAGGGTTCATAATGCGATCTTCCTCAGTCCTGAACTGAATCTTAACAAAGTCATAAAGCCTGACTTTGCCATTTTCAGGGTAGGGGATGTCGGGGAGAGCAAACTTAAGAGAGAGCTGGCGATAGCATTCTTTAACGGCTACGGTACCGAACTCAATATGTTCAGACCGGGGGGGAGAGATGATATGTTCAGGTTGGATATGGAATTCCTTTCCTCAACCACATTTATTCTCAGGCAGAACAGCAGGGCATTTCTCGATTTTGACTGGACACCTCTGGTTCAAACCTCTGCTGACAATATTTATGTTAACAGGTGGAATGACGGAGAGAAGAGAATCTACACCATTCTCAACATGTCTGATGAGGGATACGGCGGTTATCTGTTTGATGATACGTATAATGATGAGTATCATTATGTATCTCTCTGGCATCACGAAGAGTTATCACCCGGAAGAGACGGAAGGGGGCTTCGGATACCGGTAAGCTGTGCAGGATGGCTTCCTGAGCTTAATGGCACCAGGGGGGAAGGAAGTGTTGATTGTATTGCCAGGTTCCCGCGCCTGATTGAGGCAGAGAGGGAAGGAGGGAACCTCAGGGTTTTGTCACCGCTTAAGGGCAAATTGTTTCTCTGGAAGGGGAATCCGTCGTATGAGGTTGAACCTGCCGTGTTTGATAGTCCGGTCGATACCATACTCAATTTAGCGGAACTGACCGGATATTATCAGGGCAAACTGGTGATTCAACTGATTGATGAAGATGAGAATCTTGCTGATGAGAGGGTTTTGTTCATGGAAGGGGGGAAGCCATGGCTTGTTTCTGAGAGAAAGCTTACTGAAGCGGCAACCTCTGTCCCCGGCGACATGGTTTTGGTTCCCGGCACAATATTAAAATACAGAGTCTCCGCGAATGATGATTTTATTCCTCATCCTCTGACCGATACTGAAAGGCAGGTGGCTGTTGATAGTTTTCTGATTGACAGGTATCCGGTTACAAATGCGATGTACAATGACTTCCTACTTATGACCGGTTACAGGCCGGCTGATACCACCAACTACCTGCGGCATTGGGAAAATGATGATTTCAGGCTTGGCCAGGGGAATTATCCGGTAACATGGGTGAGCTATGAAGATGCGCAGGCATATGCCGCCTGGGCCGGTAAGCGGCTTCCGACGGAAGATGAATGGCAGCTGGCTGCCCAGGGAACCGACGGGAGGTTATGGCCCTGGGGGGATGAATTTCATGGTACGAGATGCAATAATGCCTTTGGCAGACCCACGCCTGTTGATGCCTTCTCGAAGGGAGCCAGTCCCTGGGGAGCTATTGACATGGTCGGTAATGTCTGGCAGATGACCGGTGATATCTGGTTTAATGGTAACAACTATTTTATGACTGTCAGGGGCGGAAGTTACTTCAAGCCCGAGTCGAGTTGGTGGTACATAGAGGGTGGCCCGCAGCAGCTCGATAAGACACAGATGTTATTGCTTGTATCTCCGGGTTTTGACAGAAGCGAAACGGTTGGTTTCAGGTGTGTAAAGGATATCAGCAGGGAATCGTTCAGGGTCAGGTGAGTTCGCTCTCTTAAAGTATTACAGTTGATAAGCGCCGTCCCATATCTCGGGAGTGTAGAAGTCGGGTGTCAGTCCAGTCAGTTTTTTGTACTCCTTCCCTAATTTTGAAGTAAACCGTGAGGTTTCATCGGCTTCTGCCAGTGTTACTGTACATCCCCCGAATCCGGCGCCGGTCATTCTCGTTCCGATAACCCCTTTTATCTTTCGGGCTTCGGATACCATAGTGTCTAGTTCATAGCCGGTTACTTCATAGTCTGCTCTGAGAGAGTCGTGTGACTGGTTCATAAGCGACCCGAACTCTGTCAGGTTGCCCTGTTTAAGTGCTTCAACTGCCAATCTGACCCTTCTGTTTTCGGTTATCACATGCCGTGCCCTCCTGAGGATAGTATCATCGGTAATGTATTTTGAAAGCAAGTGCAGATCATCATATCCGACGTCAGTGAGCGATGATATTCTACGCATTGGCTGAAGCATTTCCACTGCTTTTTCGCATTCGGCCCTTCTTTCGTTGTATTTTGAATCTGTGAGTACTCTTTTTTTGTTGGTATTTGCTATTATCAGACTGTATTTGCCGGGATTGAATGGCACAATTTCATACTCAAGTGTACCACAATCAAGAAAAAGTGCACTGTTTTTACGCCCGAATCCGACTGCAAACTGGTCCATTATGCCGCAATTCATTCCGACAAAGTGGTTTTCGGCATGTTGTGAGAGTTTTACCAGTTCAAGCCTGTCTAATTCAGCTTCTGTTAATGTGTTTATTGCCAAGGCTGTAACCATTTCAATCGAGGCTGATGATGAAAGGCCGGCCCCGTTGGGGATGTCTCCATAGAACAACATATCAAAACCCTTCACGCTGATGCCCCTGTCAATAAATTCATTTATAACACCTGCGGGGTAGTTAGTCCAGCTACCGCTTATTCTGCTCCTGATTGTTTCAATAGAAAAAGAGCCTGTGGAGTCGAAATTCAGCGAGGCCATGTTTATTCTGTTAACCTCATTGGGACGTATTGCAAGCCAGGTACCAAAATTCAGGGCACAGGGGAGGACGTATCCTGAGTTATAGTCTGTATGTTCGCCTATCAGGTTGACCCTTCCGGGGGAAAAGAAAAGAACAGGTATATTATCCCTGTTCCCGTAACGTTGAAAGAACTCACCTTCTACGTAAGAGTGTTTCATGGTTCATACTTTCAGTTTCTTCTCAATTTCGGTTATCTGGCTTCGAAAGAGTTTATCTGTTTCAATTAGATTATTGACTGTTTTGCATGCGTGGAGTACTGTTGCATGGTCTTTACCGCCGATATGTGCCCCTATGCTTGCAAGTGATGCCTTGGTCATGTTCTTCGAGAAATACATTGAGACCTGTCTGGCCTGTACTATCTCTCTCTTTCTGGTTTTGCCGTGTATCAGGTCTACTGGAATCTTGTAGAAGTCGCAGACAACTTTCTGGATATATTCAATAGTTATCTCTTTGCGTGAGTTGCTTACCAGCTTCTCGATCATCTGCCTTGCAAGCTCAAGAGTTATCTCCTTGCGGTTAAGGGTCGACTGCGCATACAGTGAAATCAGCACTGCTTCAAGTTCCCTTATGTTGTTGGTAATGTTCTCAGCCAGATATTCGAATATTTCATCAGAGAGTTCTATACCGTCATTATAGGCTTTCTGCTTAAGTATTGCCAGTCTGGTGTCGTAGTCAGGTTTCTGCAGGTCAGCCAGCAGACCCCATTTGAAACGGGAAAGCAGTCTCTGTTCCATCCCCTGAAGATCTACAGGTGGCCGGTCACAGGTAAGAATTAGTTGCTTTCCTGACTGGTGCAGATGGTTGAATATGTGGAAGAAGGTATCCTGTGTCTTTTCCTTGCCGGCGAATTCATGTACATCGTCAAGTATCAAAACGTCAATCATCTGGTAGAAATGAACGAAGTCGTTCTTGTTGTTATTTCTGATTGACTCGACAAATTGGGTCTGAAATTTATTGGCATTAACGTAAAGCACTATCTTGTCGGGGTGAGTCTCCTTCACGAGTATTCCGATAGCCTGTGCCAGGTGGGTTTTTCCCAATCCGGAATCACCGTAAACCATAAGTGGATTGAATGCTGTTTTACCCGGATTGTTTCCAATGGCTATGCCTGCTGAGCGGGCAAGCCGGTTGCATTCTCCCTCTATGAAATTATTGAAGTTGTAGTCGGGGTTTAGCCTGGGATCAAAATGTACTTTTTTTATCCCTGGTATAATAAAAGGATTCTTGATTGAGGTTTGTGACACTTCAAAAGGGACCTGGACAGGTTTGTTCTCAAGTTCGGTTTTATTCCTTGAGGGATATTTTACGGTATAGGGTTTACCATTGGAGAAGGTACTGTTCTCCATAATAACGTTATATTCAAGTTTTGCGTCGTTTCCAATCTCCCGCCTCAGGGTCTTTCTGAGAATATCGATATACTGTTCCTCAAGATATTCGTAAAAGAAAGGGCTTGGCACCTGTATTGTGAGGACATTCTTTTCAAGCTTAAGGGGTACAATAGGCTCAAACCATGTCTTATAGCTGACGCCGGGAATGATATCCTTTATTATCCGGAGACAATTAGTCCATACGTCACTGTGCGACCTGTTCATTAAAAATTATTAAATTATTTTTTACAATGTTTTTTTCAGAGCCGAATCTGACAGCAATATTTGCAAAAAAAAAAGTAAAAAAAAAACTTTTTTTACTTGACTTTTTCAAAAAAACTCTATGGTTTTAGTCATCAATA
>JAWOIF010000238.1:0-4729 GCA_046484805.1 Bacteroidales bacterium | reverse complement strand
GCCCGCTTGCGTTCGTTGCGTTCCAACTGGCGCAGAATCCCCGCCAGCAGGCCCTCGTAGACGGAGACGGCCGGCCGGCCGGTCTCCTCGGCCACGTTCAACGCCCGCGCCGCGAGCCGATCTTATTGTAGATTTAATATGTGGTGCAATTGAGGAAGGGCTCAACGAGAGAAAGAACGAAAAGGATAAGGAGCCTTCGGAGAATATTGCAGATGAAGATCCCATTACAGAGAAACGCAGGCCCAGGCGCGCAGCAAGAGTGGCTGTAGCTGAGGAAGAGGAGGAAATTACAGATGAAGATGAAGCTGAAGCTGAAGCCGAAGTTGAAGTTGAAGCTGAGGTTCCTGAAAACACTGAAGAAGGATCCGACCCTGAAGAAGAGCCTGAGGACCTCGTAGATGATGATAAATAACAATTAAATTAAAAATCACTAATTATGTCAGTTATAACCGCAGCCGATGTTGCCAGGCTCAGGAGAGTTACAGGCGCAGGAATGATGGATTGCAAAAAGGCCCTTGAAGAGGCTGAAGGCAATTTTGACAAGGCTATCGAAATAATAAGGAAAAAGGGACAGGCAATTGCCAATAAGCGTGCCGACAGGGAGGCCTCTGAGGGTGTAGTCCTTTCAAAGGTTACTTCAGATGGCAGGACAGGTATGATGATCGCTCTCAACTGCGAAACCGATTTTGTCGCCAAAAATGAAGAGTTTGTAAAATTTGCGTACAGCATACTCGATAAGGCTCTTGAATCAGGGTCAAAAAGTATTGAAGAGGTACTTGCCCTGCAGCTCAATGGCAACACAGTTGCAGAGAAAATCATCGAGCAGATAGGAATTATCGGAGAGAAAATAGAGTTGTCATACTTTACCAGAATTGATGCTGAACATGTTCAGCCCTATATTCACCCGGGCAACAAGCTTGCGACAATGGCAGGTTTCAACAAATCAGAAATCGATAATCAGGTTTACAAGGATATTGCAATGCAAATTGCAGCAATGAACCCTGTATCTATCGACAAGGATGATGTTACTGCCGCAACTCTTGCTTCTGAAATGGATATAGCCAGGGAACAGGCACGCCGTGAAGGAAAACCCGAAGCAATGCTTGAAAAGATCGCTGAAGGCAAACTCAATAAATTCTTCAAGGAGAGCACCCTTCTCAATCAGGAATTTGTCAAGGACAATAAAATGACCATCAGGCAGTACCTGCAGTCAGCAGATAAAGACCTGACTATTAAATCATTTGCAAGGTTTACCCTCAATCTGTAAAAAAACAAATAACAGATATTGTGAGAAGCCCGTCAGCAGCGGGCTTCTTTCTTATCCCTTCGTTGGTCATTTGATTCAGAGCAGGGATTTTTTATTTTACGCCGCAAATGCTTACTTTCGCTCTCCTCAACCGAAGATGCAGAATACGAAACCCACATGATTGATCCAAATCACAAACACGTATGAAAAAATTCATTATCAACCGAGCTTGCGAGCTCGACGAAGTCACTCATGGTGGTTCCATCTGACCTTTAAAAATAAATTATAGACGGATGAAATACAGGCGAATACTACTCAAACTCAGCGGTGAGTCTCTGGCCGGTGACAGGCAGTACGGTCTCGACAAGTCAGTACTCACATCATATGCCGAACAGATAATTGAAGTTGCCTCTGACGGCTGTCAGGTCGGAATAGTTATTGGTGGTGGCAATATTTTCAGGGGTCTGAGCGGAACCGGGGATGGATTTGACAGGGTGAAAGGCGATCAGATGGGCATGCTGGCAACAATCATCAACAGTCTGGCCCTTGAAAGTGAGATCAACAATCTGGGAGGCAGGTCAAGAGTATTTACTTCTATCCGCATGGAACCGGTAGGTGAGTTCTATTCGCGGGACAAAGCCGTTGAAGCTATGGAGAATGGTTATGTCTGTATCATTGCAGGAGGAACCGGAAATCCATTCTTCACCACCGACACTGCTTCTGCCCTTCGGGCCGTAGAGATAAAAGCCGATGTGCTTCTTAAGGGGACAAGGGTAGACGGAGTCTACACAGCAGACCCGGAAGAGTATCCCAACGCTGAGAAATTTACTGCGATCTCATTTGATGAGGTAATAGATAAGCGCCTCAGGGTTATGGACCTTACAGCCTTTACAATGTGCCGTGAGAACAATCTTCCGATAGTGGTTTTCAACATGAATGAGTCGGGAGCACTTATGGAAGTGGTAAAGGGTAATGAGAAGGGCACTTTTGTACATCTTTAACAAATAACTTGCTTTTTATAAATTTTGTTATTTTTGTTACACTTTTGCATAACTGAACCATATAAAACTTAACCGTATGACCGAATATGTTGAACTGATTATGGAAGAGGTAAAGGAGAGAATGCAGAAGGCCCTTGACCATCTTGAGCATGAGCTTGCCCGCCTCAGGGCCGGGAGAGCTAATCCCACACTCCTTGAAGGCGTTACGGTAGACTATTATGGAGTTACAACACCCCTGGTACAGACATCCAATATCAATACTCCCGATGCCAGAACCATTCTCATCCAGCCCTGGGAGAGGACCATGCTATCACCTATTGAAAAAGCAATACTTGCGGCAAACCTTGGTGTCACCCCGGTTAATAACGGTGAACTGATTAGAATAAATATTCCGCCTCTGACCGAGGAAAGGCGTCTTCAGCTGGTAAAGCAGGTGCGCAACGAGGGAGAAACCGCAAAAATCAGTATCAGGAACTCACGGAAATGGGCCAATGATGAACTTAAGAAACTCCTTAAGGACGGGCTGCCCGAGGATGCTGAAAAGGCAGGCGAGGAAGAGGTTCAGGAACTCACCAGCGATTTCACTGAGAAAATCGACAAGGTGGTGGGTGCCAAGGAACAGGAGGTAATGACAGTCTGAATGCTCATTTGCTCATTTGCTCATTTGCTCATTATCACATTTGCTAATTTGCTAATTTGCTAATTCTCACATTACTTTGCCGGCGTGAGAATCAGGTTGTGAACCGAATTTTCCCTTACCGCCTTTTCGGTAAAATGATCCCTGTAAAACCTGCCATCTATATACCATTCAGTCTGTGACAGATAGTAAGGGCTGGATGGCACTCCTGAGTTGCCTGTGGGTATTATGCTGTACGATTCATCCCAGTCGGCCGTATTGTAAATATGTCTCTGTGAAGCTCCGTTGTTTACATAGAACCCCGCGCCGTACGAATATGGACTTACTGTATGATAGCTTCCTCCTGTCCGGTAAGCCGGCGAGTTCAGTTTAAAGAGCCTGTTCACGAGGCTCACTGACCCCATCGGGTGTTCGAGTGTCATGGTATGCAGGTCGCCCCATTTCCAGTCTGACAAACCTCTCTGCTCAATTTCGGCGGTCATATTTCCCACCGCCTTGCTGAAAGCCAGCCTCATGATGTCATCGAGGGTTTCAATTTCCGCTGTGGTAGTATTGTCAACCCACTTATCAGGTCCGGTCATTATTGTCCGGTATATGTAATAATCGCGGTAAATGCCCGGCAATGAACTGTATAGCTCACCAAGCTCATCGGCAATAAGTTCATATGCAAATGCCATCCTGAAGAACTCAAAAACTGTTGGAGCCTCCTCATCGGGTGACATTACATAATTCCAATCTTTCAATAACGCAAGAGCCTTTATCTCATTTTCGCCATTCAGACCAATATCTGACAATGCATTCAGCAGAACGGGAACCAGAATGGCTGCATAATCTGATCTCTGGTCAGTTACCATTCTCATGAAATCATCAATTCCCATTATCTCCTTCTCGCCTATCATCTGCCTGATGCGGTTGATACGATAAGGCATGGCAAATGAGGTGGCAATATAATATGGATAATCGTCTGCCACTGTTTTGTTGTTGGCCGATGCCACATAGCCCTCAGAGGGATTGAAAGAGTATGGAAGATGATCAAAGGGTACGTATCCGGTCCAGTCATATTCGTCGGTCGATCCGTCCCGGATTATAGTACCGTGACCCTTCCTTAAGGGAATACCACCGCCGGTATGAAGACCAATGTTACCTTCGGTGTCGGCATAGACAAAGTTCTGGCTGATCGACCTGAACCTGCTTATTGCATTGCGAAAATCATCCCATGAAGAAGCACGGTTAAGCTTGTAGACCGTATATATCTCATCGCTGATGTCATAACCCGACCACCTCATTGACAGAGCAGCATCATCAATGCCCCTCATTCCTGAGACTATCGGTCCGCGGTGAGTAAACAACAATGTACGTGTCTCTTCTCCTCCCCCTTTCACACTGATAACCTCCTCCCTTTTTTCCAGTTCCATCATATTTCCGTTGAAGAGATAGGTTCCCTTTCCGGCCGTATCAATTACCTCCATAAAAAGGTCGATATCATCAACCATCAGGTTGGTCATTCCCCATGCTATCTTCTCATTATGACCCGCAACTACGAAAGGCGCTCCCGGAATGGCAACACCCGTAACATTTAGTTTCCCCCGAACAACCTGGTGCATCTGCATCCAGATTCCCGGCGAATTTAAACCCAGGTGCATATCATTTGTGTTTGATGCGTTTACAGGGACTTCTTGCAGAAGTACCAGTCGACGCACTCGTGGCCTTCGTTCAGGCGCGCCTCGGCGGCCGACAACCACGACCGGACGCTTGCGCGTCGACGGATCGACGCATACCTGGCCGCCTTCGAACGGGACGGCACCCGTCTGACGGCCAATTCTGATTTCTAGGTTTCCGTGGCGG
>JAWOIF010000205.1:0-39112 GCA_046484805.1 Bacteroidales bacterium | reverse complement strand
TAACTAAGATTATAGATGATTTGTGATTCATGTAAGTGTTTCTGATCTATTGCAATGTGGTTTATATGCGTTTTATCTTTTGGTCCAGATCCTTATCTATGTTTTCAATCAGAACAGGTTTAAACTCTTCACCTGTTAAAGTTTCAAAAAGCTCAGAGTATCGCTGATAAATACTCCATCTGAACTGATCGGGCAAATCCGGTAGGTTTTGTCCATCCAAACCCTGGAAATCATGTTCCATCAGCCATTCCCGTAAAAATTCCTTCGATAGCTGCCGTTGAGACTCACGTTTTTTTTGTCTCTCTTCGTATCCCTCAGAGTAAAAATATCGAGAAGAATCAGAGGTATGTACTTCATCAATCAAGGTTAACTCACCATTATAGAGTCCAAATTCATACTTGGTATCTACCAAAATTAAACCCTGCTCAGCGGCAACCTTTGTACCCCGTTCAAACAGCCTGAAAGCAACAGATCGGATTTTATCCCACAGAGCTTCGTCAATAATACCTTGATTCAGTATTTCTTCTTCCGAAATATCTTCATCGTGTCCTTCCGTTGCTTTTGTAGCGGGAGTCAATATCGGTTCAGGAAACTTTTGATGCTCAATCATACCATCAGGCATTCTTACACCACAAATCTCACGGACACCGGAACGGTAAACTCTCCAAGCATGCCCGGTTAAGTATCCGCGTATTACCACTTCAATAGGAAGGGGCTCATGTTTAAAGAGATTGAGTGCTGTGCCTGTGAGTTTAAGGTCAGTAGTACCAGAACTATATATATATAAGGTATATTCTTCACTTTCCTTATTTCCTTATAAATCTTCTAAAAAGAGAAGCAGTTGACGTTTCACTCCTTATCTCGAGCAGATAGATACCTGATACCAGACCGTCAAGTGGTATGCCTGGGTTCCCTGAGAGTTTGTGCCAGCCTGTCACTACCCTTCCGCCGATATCAATTATTCTGACGCTTGCCGCCTCTGAACCTTCGGTTTTGATATAGAGAATGTCATGGGCCGGTACAGGAAAGAGAGAGATATCATCAGCAGATAAGTCCTCGACTCCGACAAGACTGATATCTAAAACAGCAACTGCGTCGAGATCAAATCCCGATTGAGGGAAAGGCGTTGGCCAGGGATCATTGATGATGTTGCCTCTGGAATCGTAGCTTGCATAAAGAGGATCTACCGATCCTACGACGTCAATGACCTTGATGAAGTTTATATTTTCAATATCTATACCTGCGGAATCAGCAATATCCTCGAGCCAGAATGGCGTTCCAAACAATACAGGGTATCTGCCTGCCAGATTCTGTATCAGGTCGGGATCAAGTGTTCCGAAAGTTTCGGTCTGAGTTGTTATCTGTGTATTTGAGACAGAGGGGAACCTTACCCATCTGATGCTGTCAGTAGAGACTTCAACAAAGGCAAGTTCGAGGTATTTACCGTCAAATGAATTTTCGAACACGGCAAAATCCGGACCGGGATTGTTCTTTATCGGTTCCTGGAAGGAGAGTATTGCCACACCTCCGTCGCCGAGGCTTACGACAATATTGTCAGCCGGTCCGGTTGCATCTTCATCCTTACCGAATGAGGCCAGCCCGGCTTCCTTATCATCTGCCCTGATATACCCACGTTGAACCACGCAACCGGTTGCCCATCCGGTTATGGCCTTACTGTATCTGTGCACAGGTGGATAATTGCCGGCAACCTGCGACCAGGAAACGTCAACATCAAATAGCGTTATCAGCAACAGTATCAGTGAAAGATACTTCATATATCTATTCAGCAATGACCAACGGAATATACCTTATATCATCAATGCAAACATAGGCCGGAGTATTGATCCCCCATTGTCCTGTATCGCTTGATGAAATTTCAAATGCAAGACCTTTTACGTAGCCGAGCGAACTCAGATCAATCTCTTTCCACTCATATAAAATATAATCGCGGTTGTCGTCATCGAATCTGAAATCAGCCAGCATGATATCCCTTGATTCTGAGATGTTTCCTTCAGAGGTTATACCGGTTATTGTTACCTTGAACCAATCAGGGTCAGAACCGGTCTCACCCCCAAACTTTTTGGCAAACGGATTACCATTAAGCATTGTCATGTATGCATAAGTTGTGTTTGAAAATGAGATCCCGGTAATCTTTGCCGGCATGTCAAACCAGACAGTATCGCCCATACCGGAGTAGTAGTTATAGAGTGCATATTTTTCAGAGGCTCCTGCGCCTGAGCCTGTTATTGAGCTGTACATATTCTCATAGCCGGAAGTCACGACATCAGTATGATTTGTATATGCAAATCCACTCCAGCTCTGCCAGTCGTTGTCATAGCGGTTAGGAAACAGTGCATCTCCTGATATGAATCCGCCGCTACCGTCAGAACCATCCCAATACCCGGCCTGATCAAGTTTCAGCTCTTCAAAATCAATAAGATCGGGGTCTGCATCTTTCTTTTCACACGACGCTGTCAGTATGAAAGCTGCCATTGCCATCGCAAAAAGTACATTTTTTTTCATTTTGTAACTGGTTAAACATTAAACATTGATTGTTTTCACAACCAAAGCTCAAGGCAACCGAGGAACTCAAGAGAGGAAATGATGATGTTTCTTCGCCTTTTTTCCCGAAAGCTTTGAACAAATGGTTCGTTCAGGCAGGTCTTCTGACTTATCCCCGGCTCGGGAGCCTTCCCATCCATTTGCATGAACAGTGGCAGGTATTCCTTTACCGATGATCGCTTTCGGCGAACGGGCTTCACAGCAGCGGGAACTGTTACGGATTCAAACCGTATTCCCTATTATGAATTGTGGATTTCTCCACCGTTACACCTGAACGTAACAAAAGTATTAAAGTTTTTCGATACCGGGCATGACAGGTGTAACTATTTTTCCATAATGAATTTCAGCTCACCTCCGGCCATTACTTCTGAATGTGTAATATAGTTCCTTTTCAACTTCTCCCCGTTCAGATAGATTTCTTTTACAGAATAGCTGTCAGGCGTATTGTTTTCGGCAGTAACCGTAAAACGTTTTCCATTTCCGGTATTGATTACCGCCCTGTTGACAGCAGGACTTCCGAGTATATATTTCCCATCTGCAGGGTTGACAGGATAAAAACCGAGTGCTGAAAAAACATACCACGCCGACATCTGTCCACAGTCTTCATTGCCACAGAGTCCATCCTTGCCTGAGTGGTACAGTTCACGCATTATTCTCCTGACCATATTTTCTGTTTTCCCCCGGTCGCCTGCCATGGAAAACAGATAGGCTATATGATGACTTGGTTCGTTGCCGTGTGCATACTGCCCTATCAGTCCTGAAATATCAGGCGAAGCATGTTCCCCTTTTACAGATTCATCGATCCTGAATAGTGAATCGAGTCTTGTTATAAACATATCCCTGCTCCCAAAAAGGTCTATTAGTCCCTCAACCTCATGAGGAACCAGCCATGTATATTGCCAGGCATTTCCTTCGGTATAGTCATCTTCCCTGTGACTCGAGTAGAGAGGTTCAAAGGGTTCCCTCCAGGTTCCATCACTCATTCTGCCTCTCATAAAAAGAGTATTGGGGTCAAAGAGGTTCCTGTAAAACCTTGACCTTCGCAGGTACTCTGCAGAATCGTCTGTGTAACCGAGATCACCGGCCATTTGTGCTATACACCAGTCATCGATGCAGTATTCAAGGGTTTTTGCAACCGATTCATTTTCAAGGTCCGAAGGTATATACCCATATTTCCTGTAATGATCAAGTCCTCTGAAATCGATCATCGATGTATGCTTAACAGCCTCCCAGGCAAGACTGTAATCGAAGCCCTTGAAACCTTTATGAACGGCATCGGCAATAACCGGTACGGCCGAATATCCGACCATACAGTCTGTTTCATTCCCTGCAAGTGACCATACAGGCAGTTTTCCCTGCTGAAGATATATATTCAGCATTGTGTTTATAAAGTCAGGAACCATGTCAGGCTTAGTAATCGTAAACAGGGGATGCGCTGCCCTGTAGGTATCCCAGAGTGAGAAGACAGTATAGTTGATGAATTCGTATGATTGATGAATGTTCCCGTCTGTTCCACGGTACCGGCCATCGACATCCATATATAGATTAGGTGCTATCATAGTATGATATAAAGCGGTATAGAATACCTTTACTGTTTCGGGGTCTGCATCAACCTCTCCGATCACAGAGAGATGATCGTTCCACATATTCCCTGCATTCATTCTGATCTCATCAAAGCTATTTCCTTCAGCTTCAGCCTTCAGGTTAAGTATTGCCCCTGCAACATCTGCTGCTGATATTCCCGTCCTTACAACAAGTTCATCACCCCCATCCATCCGGAAATAGAGAATGCACGCTATGTTCCTGCCCGAGACCTTATTGTCCTCAGTTGTTTCTCCATTTCTTATCATAACAAGGCTGTCTGGCTGCCGTGAAAAGGATGAGGCAAAATTCAGATGCTGGTTTATCGCCCATCCTGACGAATTCCGGGTACCACTAAGTATCTCACCATCGAAAACTATATGACAATCTACCGGTCTGTCCCAATTTATAGCGAACCCCAGATCCAGCAACAGACTCAGGGTTCCGCTTCTTTGAGCTGTATAGCTCTGGAGCCCGGTTCTCGGAGTCGCTGTAAGCCCGACCTTCACTCCGTTATCGAGCATAACACTATAATAACCTGGTGATGCATATTCATTGTCATGTGAAAATCGAGATCTGTTCAATTTGGCTATTGAAGCAGAAGCTGACTGAATATCAAGAGAAAATTGTTCCATTGATGGCAGAAAAAGAATATCTGCAAGATCTCCTATACCTGTTCCGCTCAGATGAGTATGGCTGAATCCTGATATCATTGAGTCTGAGTAATGGTATCCTGAGCACCAGTCCCAGCCATTGGTACCGTTATCGGGACTAAGCTGGACCATTCCAAACGGAGTTGTTGCACCGGGAAAAACGTGACCATGTGCCATTGTTCCGATAAAGGGGTCGACATAGTCTAAAAGGGTTTTATCGGACACATCATTACATGAAGAAAGTAGTAGTAAAAGAGTTGTCGGAATTAATAAACTGCTTCTTTTCATTACCGGATATTTTTCTGTTTTATTCTTCTGAGTATCCGGAGGGCTACGGTTAGCGCCTCGGAGTTACCTCAATTTCAATGTATTCCCCTGTTCCAACTGTAAAAAAATCAAGAGATGCGTGTATAAGTTTGTCATCTATTCTGTTTCCTGTAACCAACAGGTAATCTCCGGGGAAGAGACTGAGTCCCTCTTCGAAAGCTGACACCTTCTTATTGTAGTCATAACTCAATGTTTTATACCTGCCATCAGAAAATCGCGCGAGGGTGAAATGGATAAAGTATTCAGGTTCTGGAACAGAACCATCATGTTTAAGTAGAACAACCGACCGTTCATCGGTGATCATTTCTTCATCAGGAAACCATACCGAATTCCATATACCTTTATAATAATACTGAGGCCTGTTTGTTCCGGGTTCAAGCCTTGAAGGGACACCTATACTTCTGTATGCTGCCACGGTGAATATTTTTCTCGACCAGGCGTCGAGAGTGTTTACATTCATTGCACCCATGGGCGTTACCGGCGTTGTATAGTGGTTTTCCGCATCATTTATTCTAAATAAGTCTGCTATTTTGTGATTGAGGACTAAAAGAAATCCAGAATCAGACAACATTTCCTCAGCCTGGAGCCCAATGAATCTGTCTTTAAGAGGTCGTCGCCAGGCAGTAAGCATTTCGTTTGCAACTCTGGGATTAAAAACAAATTTGTAAAAAAGAGACATCTCATCTTCTCTGAAACTTTCTTGAAATTCTGACGCACCGCTAAGGTGATCTGACAGGACATCGGCCCTGACATCACGCAGATCCTTTAGAGAGATTTGCTTCAGTAGTTCAACAGCTAAAGCTTTATCATGGATATTATCTTCAAGGAATGCCATTATCTCTCTGTAGTTACCATGACTGGCTATTATCAGATCAGGTACGAGGGGGTCGTAATATCCCTTTTCATTTGCGTACTTCACTGCCTCATCTTTGGTTATCCATGAAGAGATGTATGCATTTCTTATGGAATCGCCCCTTGCGATAAGTTTTTTATTCAATTCAATCAGCTCTTTGTTGATGCCTGGCAGTGGTTTCGGAGATGCAGGTGGTGAAAGGTCTATATCTATTGAATGCTTTTCTGGTGAACCTGACTCAAGTACTATATTAACGGTATCGGCATCACCAACTGAAACAAATTTATAGCCATACATGCCTCGTGTTCCTGCCCATATAAGCAGATCACCCAGCCCGGTCTCAAAATTACTGAAGCCGTACTTATTGGTTTTCACCTTTGCTAAAGGATAAAACTCGGCGTAATTATAAAGGCAAAATTCCACTTCAGCGTCTATGGCAGGTCTGCCCTCATCGGTTACGAATACTGTAATGACCTTAGTATCTGCATATTTGGAAAGGTTATTTATCTCAGCATATCTTTTTTCATTCACGATAACATTTTCATTGCCCATATAAGCTCCGAAAGCTTTTGTATGAACGAGCATTGCCCGTCTTGCAGGTTCGGTGAACCAACCCCTGTCGAGTATGGGCTCAGGCTCGCAGGCCCCAAGGTAGTACCATTCACCTTCTATCCAGACTTCAACCCAGGCATGATTATCGTCACTATGGGCCCATCTTGGTGTATAAACCTGCCTTGCCGGTATACCTGCAGTCCGAAGGGCAGCGACAGTGAAGGTTGATTCCTCACCACATCTTCCACGCGATGAGAGCATTGTCGCGAGAGGTGATGAAGTTCTTATATCTGACGGTTGGTAGGTGACCTTTTCATGACACCACCTGTTTATTTCAATTACCGCCCCTTCTACATCGAGGCCATTGACCCGGTCCTTAATCTCATCGTACATCTTCAATCTGAAAGCATCGAGGTTTTCATTATTGACCCTTACCGGCAATACATAATGCAGAAATATCTCTTTTGGAACAGAGGCACCCCATTGCATTTCATCCTTTGCTCTAAGCGCCATTTTTATGTTTTCGCTAAAAAACTCAACCGGATAGTCAGCCAGATCACTCAGCGGCATGTAGGCATAAAGGAATTTGAGTGATTCTATTACGCGTTTGTCATCAGTTTTCTTAAAAAGAAAACCAAGTTCATCACGGAGGGAAGATGGAATAATCTCTCTTTCTCTGAAATCCTTTTCCAATCTTTTGGTATAACTCTCAGGAATAAGTACAGGTCGGCCTGTACAACCCGCCATTATGAGTAGTACTGTAAAAAAAATTACTCTGATGATCATGTCGGTACTTTTGCGTTTAACTAAAGGGAACCACAGGAATTTCTGACAACCAGTCTGGGTGCCATATTGACCTGACGCCTATATTTACCTTTACCTGCATTCTTTACTTCAGACCAGACCATATTTGCTACTTTAAGAGCCATGGCGGGCAAAGGTTTACTTAAAGCTGTTACCGGGGGATGAATAAGATCAAATCCAAGACCTTCTTCGAGCGAGACGAGAGCAACATCCTGTGGGATTCTGATCTTATGTTTCTGCAATACTGCCATTATCGGATAAACGTTTTCAGAGTGAACGACTACCAAAACTTCTGTTCGGTAGGGTGGCCTGAAATAATGCTCAATCTGGCTGAAATCCATTTCAGTATCTGTCAGCTTTCTTTCAATATCAGTAATAAGAGGCTTGCTAATTTCCGGCTTTCCTTTAATTGCCTCCTTTATTGAGTCGATCAGGCTTGCATCAGATTTGATCCGATCTTTGTTGGATACTATCAGGATATTTTTATAGCCCATTTTCTCGATATGGTCAGCAATTAGCTGTGCGCCTGCAACCATATCAGTTGAGACAGTATTCAGTCTTAATTTACGTGTCGTCTTTTCCAGTAAAACAAAAGGATAATCGGTTGACCTGAGAGATCTGACCGTATAATCATCGGCAGCATCACCAACCAGTATCAGGCCGCTGTAAAATTTCTTGAATGCCCCAACCAGTCTGTTGTACCTGACATCATCAGGGTCCTTTGATACCATTGAAAAACCAATCCCAATACTTGCAAATGCCTTCTGCAGATAGGGTGTTATTTCATAGATAAAGGGATCAGTCATTGAAGGGACAATCATGCCTATGACCCCGGGCTTCTCTTCAACAGGTGTTAACTCTTCCCCTTCGTCTGATGAATCAAAGTATCCCATCTGCCTTGCTATGGAAAGCACCCTTTCCTGGGTCTCCTTCCTTATTCCATGCTGATCGGCTTTATTGTTCAGCACCAATGACACAAGGGTGCCGGACACTCCCAATCTACTGGCAATGTCTTTGTTTTTAATTTTTCTCCCCATTTCTCTCTACTGTTTTGAATAATAAATTTAGGACTATTTCTTTAGAAGACAATGTTTTTTTTTACTTCTTTAGAACAATTCCATTTCAGAAAGCACAACACAACCCTCCTGCTTGCCAAAACAGTCACTTATAATGTTAATTCAAACTTATTATATAAACTAAGTACCTTCAGAAGCTATAGCACGAAGTCAATTGTCAGGTCCGGCCTTGTCCTGAATACACCTATTTCTTTTTCGAAGGAGAATAACCCCTTTTCTTTGCTGCTTCCTCCAGTCTCTTCTGCCAGCTCGATTTCTTGACCGGCTTTCCTGAGTTCTCATTTATTTTCTTCAGTATCTGCTTATCGTCAATAAACCTCTTTGAAATCAAATTCTGCAGGAAGGTAATGATATTAGCCAGAAAATAGTAATAGGTTAGTCCTGCTGAAAAGTTATTCAGAATAAGCATGAACATTACCGGCATTATATACATCATCATCTTCATGCCTGGCATCTGATCCTGTCCGCCCGTTGGTGAATTGATCTTCATAGTAAGAATTGTCGACACCGTCATCAGCAGGGTGAAAAGACTGACATGATCTCCGTACATGGGAATTGAAAATGGAAGATCAAGTATCGAATCATATGTAGAGAGATCATCAGCCCAAAGGAATGATTCTTGCCTAAGCTCTATGGAAGCCGGAAAGAACCTGAACATAGCAAACAGAATTGGCATCTGCAGTACCATAGGCAGGCAGCCTCCCAATGGATTTACCCCTGCTTTCTTGTAGAGTGCCATTGTTGCCTGCTGCTTTTTCATGGCATCTTCCTGCTTTGGATATTTCTTACCAATTTCATCAACCATTGGTTTCAGCACTTTCATCTTTGCCTGCGACTGAAATGACTTGAAGGTAAGCGGGTACAGCACGACCTTGATCATTATAGTCAGGATCAGAATAATTATCCCGTAATTTGAAATTGAATTATTAAGAAGATTAAACACGGGTATAATCACATACTGATTGATCACCCTGATAATGTTCCTTCCCAGAAAGACGAGTTCCTCAAGGTCGAGATCCAGTTTTTTCAGGGATGAAAAGTGGTTTGGCCCGAAATAGAGCTGGAGGTCAAGCTCTGTGTCTGCCCCTGCAGTATAAGGTATACCCGCCTCAGTGGTGAAGTATCTTAGATATTTCGTAGAAAGCGGAAGTCTTGTTGATGTTACCGTTCCATTGAGAAAGTGGTCACCCGCGATAATTACTGATGAAAAGAACTGATCCTTGAATGCTATCCATTTAAGCCTGCTGGAGATATCTGCCGTCTCTATTTCTTTTGTAGATCTCTCTCTGAACCCATCTACCTCGGCTTCATAGTATTTATACTTTATAGAAGTGTAATTATCCTCATTTTGCCGTCCTTTTTCCTGTTGCGGGAGGTACATCATCCACTCAAAAGTGAGGCTTCTCTGGTTTGCAGCTACTACATTATTAAGATTGTTGAACCTGATATTAAAATCGACCATATACTCATCAGGCTGAACTGTATAAATATATTCAATGTACTTGTCATCACCGGCATAGCTTCTGAGGGCAATGGTTGCCGATTTTTCAGAGGCATTATAAAGATAGTTATCAGAAACAGGGGAGAAATAGAGATCATTGGTCTGAACCGCCTTGTTATCGGCAGTAAAGAACCTGATGCCGAATACAGTTGAGTCACCGTCAAACAGGATCAATGGTTTGCCGTCATGTGTCTTGTAATCCTTTAGCCTGACCGAGTAAACCCTTCCACCTCGCGTAGATATCTTGATTTCCATGAGTTTATTATCAATGGTAATAAACTCATTCTTCCCTGTTGCCGATCCGGCAAATGCTCCGAATCTCATTGGGTCGGGGCCCTCTTCCTGACGGGGTTCATCAGTTTTCTCCTGGCTGATGGTAACTGTCTGCAATGAATCGGGTTTGGCCACGGCCTCAGGCACAAACAAGATCTCGTTTACCCTGTTTAGCCTCTCTACAGCCTCTTGTTGGTTGGGCTTGTACTTAATTGCTTTCAGGTATTCAAGCCTGGCTTCTTCATTCTCACCAGCCCTGAAAAGTGAATCACCTGTTTCAATCGTTTCGTTGTACGCTTTTGTTAAACGGTTGTTATTGTAGAGGCTGAAACCTATGAATATAGCGAAGATCAGTATCAGTCCCGTAATTGTATTCCTGTCCATCCTTTTATCTTATATAGTCTTGTCCAAATATATTCAAATTCAGTTTTGTCTCTCAGTCTCACTCATTTTCTGCAGCATGCCCCTATAAACGCAACAAACAGAGGATGTGGATTTACCACCGTACTACTATACTCAGGATGGAACTGCACTCCAACGAACCACCTGTGACCGGGTATCTCAATTATCTCGACAAGACCTGACTCAGGATTAATACCTGCAGGGATCATTCCCGCTGCTTTAAAATCTTCGAGAAACCTATTGTTGAATTCATAACGATGTCGGTGTCTTTCAATAACCTCCTCTTTACCGTAAGCCTTGTAGGCCATAGTATTTTTTTCTACAATGCACTTATATCCCCCCAGTCGCATTGTGCCTCCTTTATCGATAATCCTCTTCTGTTCCTGCATAAGGTCGATGACCGGAAATTTGGTTTTCTGGTTCATCTCTGTAGAATGGGCGCCTGTTAAGCCGAGAACATTTCTTGCAAATTCGACTACAGCACACTGCATTCCCAGACATATACCAAAAAAGGGTATATTGTTTTCCCTGGCAAATTTGGCGGTCAGTATCTTTCCTTCAATTCCCCTTGAACCGAAACCTGGTGCAACGAGTACACCGTCAAGTCCTTCAAGCCTCTCTGAAACAGTATCTTCAGTCAATTCTTCCGAGTGAATAAAAACAAGATCTACATCACACTCATTTGAAGCGCCAGCATGAGCAAATGACTCAGATATAGACTTATAGGCATCAGCCAGCTCAACGTACTTACCCACGAGGCCAATACGGGCAGAACGCTTCGGGTTTTTTAGTTTCGAAAGAAACTCATTCCATCTCGTCAGATCCGGTTCACCCTCTGAAGGAAGTTTCAGTTTCTTTAGCACAGCAATATCAAGCTTTTCTTGCATCATCCTGACCGGAACCTCATAGATAGTTGACACATCTATTGATTCTATGACCGAACTTTCATCAACATTACAAAAAAGGGCCACTTTCCGCCGGATCTCTTCGTTAAGACTATGCTCCGTTCGTAAAACCAGAATGTCAGGCTGGATACCATTTTCAAGCAAAACCTTGACTGAATGCTGAGTTGGTTTTGTCTTAAGTTCTCCCGAAGCTGCGAGATACGGTACCAGAGTCAGATGAATAACCAGGCAATCTTCGTCTGGCAACTCCCATTTGAGCTGACGAACAGATTCTATATATGGCAGAGATTCAATATCCCCTACGGTGCCTCCTATCTCAGTTATGACAACATCGTATCTGTTTTTTGCAGCAACAAGTTTTATCCTTCTCTTGATTTCATCCGTTATATGAGGTATTACCTGTACTGTCTTGCCAAGGTAGTCACCATGCCGCTCCTTATTTATCACCGACTGATAGATTCGTCCGGTTGTAATATTATTTGCCTGACTTGTAGGCAGATCGAGAAAACGTTCATAGTGTCCCAGATCGAGGTCTGTTTCTGCGCCGTCCAGAGTGACATAACATTCACCATGCTCATAAGGGTTGAGAGTACCCGGATCGACATTAATATATGGGTCGAGTTTCTGAATGGTGACAGACAACCCTCTGGCTTGCAGTAATTTTGCCAGCGATGCTGAAATAATACCTTTACCAAGGGAGGAGGTTACGCCTCCGGTAACAAATACATACTTAACCTTGCTCAAAACAAAAAATATTTTTTAGAAATATAACTGCAACCCTATTCATCGAGACCCGTTAAATCGATCATTTTAACCTTTTCTTCAAGGATCCTGATTGTCTTTTTGGCATTCTCAATCTTCTCTTCAACTTCGGAAATCATTGATTCTGCTGCCTTCGACTTTGCAAAAAATCCGATGTTGTTCTCCCAAAGGGTAATGTCATTTTCAAGTTGTTTTATCCTGGAATAGAATTTCTCTCTTTCACTTCTGATCTTCCTGGCCAGTTTCGGATTGCTTCTGACGCTATCAAGCTTGTTTTTATATTTCAGGATATTCTTATCCTCGTCATCAAGCTTCAATCTATCGAATTGTCTGTTCAGGGCATTACGATACTTTTGGTTGATCTCTTCCTTAACATTGAATGGCACAAATCCGATTTCGGTCCAACGCCTCTGAATATCCTTTAGTTTCTCAAAGGCAGTGTTGAAATCCATATCCTCATCAAACTTTTCAAGTTCTGCTATAATATCATTCTTGGCCTTAAGATTATCCTCATAGGAGGTATCAACAGTAGCAAAATACTCAGACTTTTTTGCAAAGAAATGATCACAGGCTTTTCTGAACCTCTTCCATATCTTGTCTGACTGCTTTCGGGGAACCGGTCCAACCAGCTTCCACTCTTTCTGCAATCTTATCAGAGTATCGGTTGCCGATTTCCAGTCTGTACTCTCCATATATGATTCTGCCTGTATACAGAGCTCGGTCTTCTTCTGGAGATTTTCCTGCTGCACTTCCTTATTATCGGCGTAAAATGCCCTTTTCTTCTCGAAAAAAGCATCACAAGCCTCCCTGAAACGCTGATATATTCTGTTGTTATGTTTTTTTGGTGCAAATCCGATCGTCCGCCATAACTTCTGAAGCCTGACTATCTCTTCACTCTTCTCTTCAAAATCACGAAATGATTTATTATCCTGAAGATTGATATCTTCGACCTTATCGCAAATAGCTATTTTTGCCTCCAGATTCTTTCTCTGTTCATCCTTCTGGTTCTCAAAATATTCATGATGCCTTCGATTTATTTTAGAAGTGGCCTCCCTGAACCTTTCCCATACTTCGTTCTTTGATTCATGGGGAACAGGCCCTATCTCCCGCCACTGATTATGAAGTTCCTGCAACTCCCTGAAAGCATTAACTGCACCAGGCTCCAGAAGAAGTCCTTCCGCCGTTTCACAAAGCGTTATCTTGGCTTCCAGATTCTTTCTGAGATCAAGATCGCGCAGTTCCTTGTTTATCTTAATGTAATCGTAAAATATCTCAACATTGTGATGATAGTTATCCCAAAGGTCTTTAAGGGCCGCCTGGGGTACAACACCGATAGAATGCCACTCATTCTGCAGAGATCTGAATTCCTGAAATGTCTTATTAATTGACTCCTCACGGTTAACCAGATCTTTGATCTTTTCCATTATCTCATACTTCCTCTTGAGGTTTTCAACCTTCTCTGCCTCCTGAACCCTTGACTGGTCTGATCGCTTCGTCCGGTACTTCTCAAGTAAATCCTTGATCTTGTCTTCAAGAGGATCATGAGCAGCCCTGAAATCCTCTATCTTCCCCCCTTCCTCAAGGAACCCTGACTTCTGTTCTTCAGCTTCGGTCTTGTGCTTCTTATAAAAAAGTATTCTTATCCTCTCGACATCGTCCCTGATTTCGTTTACAGGCCTGTTCTCTATTATAAGTCCGAGAGTATCTACAAGTTCATTCTTTGAGAAGCCGGAATAATCCACGGGAGGTAACTCAATATCCTTGTATTGATCCTCCTCGGCCTGCGGTTTAATAGCAACATCTCCAACGGCTTCCTCTCCTTCAGCATCATTATCATACTCTGATCCTTCCGATTCAGCTTCAATGTCACCTTCAGGCTCTGACTCAGCATCTGCTTCCAACTCTGATTCTTCCTTATCTTCCGGTTCTGGCTCAGATTTCTTTTCCGCTTTCTCTCCCACAGCTTCTGTCTCTTTCGCTGACTCATTCAGAGAATCATCTTCAGGCTCAGGTTCAACTACCTGGTCTGATTCAGTATCAATACCAGTATCTCCCTGTAATTCAGGTTGCTTTCCCTCCCCGTCCACATCATTGGTTTCCTCAGACTCAGCTTCGCTGCTACTGGAAACTTCTTCCAACTTTTCGACATCAGTAGTTTCAGCCTCAGAAATATCAGATTCTGAATCCTTACCAGGGGGTTCAGAATTAGCTACTTCATTAATATCCGGCGATTTATCATCACCATCATCCATGATCATTTCATTCGAAGATTCGACAGCATCATCTGATGCTTCGAATTGTTCATTTTGAACAGATTCCTCCGGATTAAGTTTTTTCTTCATCAATCCTGTAATTATCAACTCCTTTATAGTGTGAAAAAATCAGTCAACCGCTCATTTTTTCAGAGTACGAAAGTATTGAAATATTTATTAAAACTCAAAGGTTTATACAAATTTATCCCCCTGCCCGTCAACATCGAGATCATCATAAGTCAATAATTCAAAGTGGCATCATAAAGGTACGCACGGAGTATTTGCCTTTTTTTTATACCTTTAAAAGGCCGGCAAACTTAAGACTTGTAATAAGAATGAGAGTGTTGAAAAAGAGATTTGGTATATTCCGGGAGATAGGCCCGGCAGCTTTCGTAACGGCAGCATTTATTGGTCCTGGCACACTTACTGCCTGCACTCTGGCCGGAGCATCATGGGGTTACTCACTTTTATGGGGACTTCTTTTTTCCGTAGTTGCAACGCTGGTACTTCAGGAGATGGCCTCAAGGCTTGGAATAATTGGAAGAATGGGACTTGGCGAGGCTATCTCGGCTTCATTTACAAAGCCTTTCTGGAAGGTTGCAGCAGTAACACTTGTCATATTGGCAATCGGCATTGGAAATGCAGCATATGAAACAGGAAATATAACGGGAGCATCTATTGGTCTTGAAACGATTACTGGAATAACCATTTTAGGCAATGGACCGATTGCGGTACGTATCTGGCCCTTTATTACCGGTATTTTTGCTTTCATGCTACTGCTGAGTGGCAGCTACAGGATACTGGAGCGTATCCTGATTACCCTGGTAATAGTAATGAGCATCACCTTCATAACCACTGCTATTCTGGTGAAGCCCGATCTCTCATCGATAGCAGCCGGGTTCCTCATACCCCGTATTCCGGCCGGATCGGCAGTAATGCTAATTGGTCTTATTGGAACTACCGTTGTGCCATATAACCTTTTTCTCCATGCATCAGCAGCCAGAGAGAAATGGAATAAAAGAGATGACCTTCACAAATCGCGCATTGACAGCTTTGTGGCAATCGGTATAGGGGGAATAATAAGCTCCGCCATAGTCATAACTTCTTCTGCCGCTTTCTTCGGAACCGGAAAGGAGATTACGGGTGTAGCCGAGCTCGGCGAGCAACTGCAACCTTTACTCGGACCGGTTGCGAAGTATTTCATGGCTATCGGCATCTTTTCGGCAGGAGTATCAAGTGCTGTTACAGCACCCCTTGCAGCTGCCTATGCTATATCGGGAGTACTTGGACTGCGCAACGACATGAGAGCCCCCGGTTTCAGAATAATATGGATCGTGGTGCTTATAACAGGGGTTATATTTGCCACATTCGGACTCAGGCCTGTAAGGATGATACTGATGGCCCAGTTCGCTAATGGACTGTTACTGCCAATACTTGCAGTATTCCTTCTGAAGGTAATGAATAACCGTGAGATTTTGGGGTCAGATATAAACGGGAGACTAACCAACCTGATTGGTTTATTGATTATATTGATTACCTTTCTGCTTGGCTTGAAGAGCATATTTACCGTAACTGGTCTGATTGGATAAATTCAACAGAATTATGAGTATTGACATAAACTGTGATATAGGGGAAAGCTTTGGGAATTACACAATTGGTAACGACTCTGCTTTAATGAAGTACATCTCTTCAGCTAATATAGCTTGCGGTTTTCATGCCGGAGACTTTATGACTATGAGAAGTACAACTCTGGCTTGTCTGGAATCAGAAGTTTCAATAGGTGCCCACCCGGGCTACCCTGACCTGCAGGGATTCGGGAGAAGAAGTGTCAGCTATACGCCGGTTGAGATATATTCGATGGTGCTGTATCAAACGGGTGCACTAAAAACAATAGTTGAGTCAGAGGGTGGCAGGCTCCATCATGTTAAACCGCACGGTGCAATGTATAATGATGCTGCGGCTGATCCTGAAAAAGCAAGAGCTATTGCAGAAGCAGTAAGGAGAAGCGGAGAAGACCTGATTTTATTGTGTCTGTACGGATCAAAGATGGAGGAGGCTGCAATTCAGGCCGGAATTCCTTACGCTTCTGAAGCATTTGCTGACAGACACTACGACTCAACAGGCAGGCTTGTCTCAAGATCAGTTAAAGATTCAGTTATTACTATACCTTCCGTTTGTGCCACACGTGCAGTGACAATGAAAGAAGAAAAAAGAGTAATGACCGCAGACGGAAAGTTTCTAATGATAAACCCTGACTCTATATGTGTTCACGGAGACACATCCGGAGCACTCGAAATAGTAATTGCCATTTTTAAGGCCTTGCAGGAACACAACGTATCTGTTGAACCTTTTATAGGGAGGAGGAAAAAATGAAATTTGCTCATGCAGGAGATTCTGCAGTTTTTGTTACTACCGGAGATGCCATCAGCAGTGAACTAAGCAGTATGAACCGCATAATTATTGATGATCTCAGGAAAAGTCAGATCAGGGGCGTTAAGGAGTTTGTCTCCTCCTATACGGGATTTCTGGTGTGCTACGATCCGCTGGTTACAAGTTATGATGAAGTAATCGGTCAGATCAAAAAAGCAGGACAAACCAGAAAGGAAGTAAAGGAAGGTCAAGCCGGTGGAATAATAATCCCTGTTGCTTATGGCGGAGAATATGGCCCTGATCTGAATACCGTTGCTGAAATACATGGACTCACACAGGGTGAGGTGGCGAATATCCATTCCGAAAGTGATTATATTGTTCATATGCTTGGATTTACACCGGGTTTCCCCTATCTGGGTGGTATGGATGCCAGAATATCCACTCCCCGGAAACTTAAGCCCTCACTGCATGTTGAGGCAGGCTCGGTAGGAATCGCGGAAGACCAGACAGGTATATATCCGGTCGAAAGCCCTGGTGGGTGGCAGATAATAGGTCGTACTCCTGTTATACTATTCGATCCGGAAAGAAACCCGGAATTTCTCCTGAAACCAGGCATGAAAGTGCGATTGAGAGCTGTAGATAATTACGAGTTCTGGTCTGTCTGCGAGTTGATAACCAATGGAGAATACCAAATTGATCGGTTCTAATAGAATAGCATATCATGAGCAGCATTAAGATAATTTCTTCAGGTTTTTTCACTACGATTCAGGATGGAGGGCGCTATGGTTACCGAAGCTTTGGTATGCCGGTTTCAGGTGCAATGGATTTTTTCTCTCATATGGCCGGAAATCTTCTTGTTGGAAATGATCCCCGGGAAGCCTCACTGGAATGCACAATAAAAGGACCAGAAATAAGATTCAGCCGGAGAACAATGATAGCCATAACGGGTGCTGAAATGGATCCCATGATAAACGGTAAGCCTGTTGAAATGTGGACCAGTATAATAGCAGGAAGAAGAGACAAACTCTCATTCGGGTCAATCACTTCAGGAACAAGATCCTATGTCTCCTTTGCTGGCGGCATTGATGTTCCTGAGATCATGGGAAGCCGCTCGACCTATATAAGGGGAAGGCTTGGCGGTTACATGGGAAGGAAGCTTGAGGAAAACGACAGGATCAAAATCTTCCCGGCAATAATACTATTTAGAAGAAAGCGCCGGCTGCCATTGTCATTGATACCTGAATGGCGAAAGGAAACTACACTAAAGATCATCAAGGGTGTTGACTATGATATGTTTTCTTCCGAAACTTCAGAGCTCTTACTCAACTCTGCATTTGAGGTAACCAATTATTCAGACCGGATGGGTATAAGGCTGTCAGGACCTTTTTTAAAACACAAACATAAGGCAGATGTGATTTCGTACCCACTTGTTCCGGGTACTATTCAGGTGCCGGGAGACGGCAATCCCGTAATCATGCTTGCAGATAGCCAGACTATCGGAGGATATACCCAGATTGCCAATATCATAACTGCAGATATCTGGAAGACGGGTCAGCTCAAACCGGGAGATAAGGTGCGATTTGGCCTGATCGAGCCTGATGAAGCGGTTAGAACTCTTTCAGCCCTCCTCAACGAGTTATTCAGTACGTTCGGAATTAACAGGTTACCTGCGATATGACCTCCTACTCAGGTGGCTGATTGGTTCTGAGACTACGGTTTTTGGAGATCAGGTATTTGAGGGGATCAACGATCTTTTGCAGGAGGCGCATATCGTCAGTAAGTATTTCAACTGTTCCCGACATATTTTGTGTAAAAGGAAGCTCTTTTCCGTAGATTGTCTTCAACCCGTCAGGAAGAGATATCTCAGCGCTATACTGCTTTTCATCAGCCACCTGTGAAATATTGCTGATTATCCCCCTTACAAGTCCGTATTCCATATGGGGATATCCGCTGAGCTTAATATTAACCGACAGACCTTTTTTTACTTTTCCCGACCTCTGCATCCCCAGCATAACCCGCCCGAATATTTCACCCTGGTCGGCAGGAACAACGGTAAGTACCTGCTCTCCTTCATAAACATACTGATCAACACTCCAGTAACGAGTAAAGGTTATAGTCCCGTCTACAGGAGATTGCAAAATATACTTGTTCTTCCACATGTCGATTGCCGCAATAAGGTCGGAGAGTCTGCCTGAAGACTGCGCAGACAACTCCTGCAGTTCCTCCTCGCGTCTGATCGATAACTCCTGGAGATCCTGTTCCTTCCGGCTGATTGATATTGATTCTTCAAGTACATCAAGACTCATTTGCTGGATATCAATGCGCCTTGCCAGCAGTAATTGTCGGGACCTTTCATATTCTGCCTCAGAAATTGCTTCCCTCATAAACATCAATGAGTCTCTGTTAAACCTGGATATCTCAAGCTGAAGACCGTCTTGGTGAAGCCTCTCCTTTGCCTTAAGGCTTTCAATGAGCAGTTTGTTCGCTCTGATCTCCTCAGACAGGGATCGTATACGGTGGCCCAGATAGTCGTTTTCCCTGTAGTGCCAGAGCCTTGAATATGCCTGACTGTAAGCGGAATAGAACTGCTGCACCTCGCCCAGTCCTGTAATAGCAGGCAGCCTTTGAGGGTTTATGGTGCCAACCGATGTATTAACAGCTATCCAGGCCTCCAGACCGAGTATATCAGCGGGACGTGAAGATGATTCAATTATTGCTATTACATCTCCTGCCCTGACTGTGTCGCTGTCTGCCACCTTCATCTCTGTTATCCTGCCATTGGCACGGGCTGTTATTATCACCGGAGGCTTACGTGTTGTGATCTCTATCTGTGCTGGTATGGTATCAGGATATTGTATGAACCATGCCGCGGAAAGAAATAATGCAAATATAATGAAGAGGATAGTTGTTCCCCATGCCACCAGCTTTCTTGGAGGAGTTCCCATAATATCACGGACAGGAGCTGAGTGTATGATTTTATTTTCCAAGTTCGAGTTGGTTTTTTATCAGTCTGTAATAAGCTCCCTGATTGGTGACAAGAGTATCATGATCTCCTGTCTCCACTACCCTTCCCTCTTCCAGTACGACAATTTTTCCGGCATTTCTCACAGTGCTGAGGCGGTGAGCAACAATAATAACTGTTTTACCCATGAAGAACTCACCAAGATTTCTGGTTATTGCTTTTTCGTTGTTTGCATCAAGTGAGTTGGTAGCCTCGTCGAAGATAAGTATATCGGGGTTCTTGTATACCACTCTGGCAATTAGTATCCTCTGCTTCTGGCCCTCACTTAATCCATGGCCATTAGCGCCTATGCGTGTGTTATACCTGTTGGGCATGGACTCTATAAATGCCCTGATATTTGCTATCTCGCACGCTTTCACAAGTCTGTCTTCATCAATTAATTCTGCGCCGGGGGCTATATTACCAGCAACAGTATCGGGGAAAATGAAGCCATCCTGCATAACTGCACCGGTACTTTCGCGCCAGGTCCTCAGACTAATGTCGTCTAGCCTCGTGTTCCCGACAATAACCTCACCCTCAACAGCTTTGTAAAATCCGAGTATCATTTTGAGCAGGGTTGTCTTGCCGCTGCCGCTTGTACCGACAATTGCTGTGACCTCATTCTCGTTAATGGCAATATCTACATTTTTCAGGGCGAAGGGTGAGCGCGGCCCTTCATACTGGTATGAAAGATTGTTTATATATATTGTTTTGGAGTCTGGCAGTTTGCGCAGTTTTTGCTCGGGGGCGGGCTCTTCGTCATCCATTGCATGCACCTCTGACAACCTGTCAAGGCTCATTCTGGCATCCTGGGTTAGTTTAAGGAATGTACTTATCTGACTGAGAGGGACATTCAGCTGGCCGATTATAAACTGAACCGCAAGCATCATACCGAGAGTCATTTCTCCTTTCAGAACCAGCGTTGCAGCCAGAACGGTAATCAGAATATTTGTGACTTCATTGATGAATATAGCTCCGGCACTCTGGTATTGTGACAGACCCAAGCCTTTTACCTTGACCCTGAAAAGTTCCGCCTGTATGTTTTCCCAATCCCATCTCTTGCTGTTTTCACTTCGGGTGAGCTTTATCTCCTGCATCCCGTTGACCATATTTATAAGACTGCTGTTTGATGCGGCCATCCTTTTGAACCTGTCATGGTCGAGTATGGCTCGTCTTCGCATGAAGAGCGATACCCAGATTATGTACAGGAGGGCTCCGCCAAGGAATAGCAGAAGGATGTATAAATTATATATAGCCAGTACAATGCCAAAGATCAGCAGATTAAAAAATGAGAAAAGAATACTCAGGGTTGCCGATGTAAGAAAGGCTTCAATACGGTTATTATCGTCGATACGCTGAAGAATGTCACCCGTCAGCTTCGTATCGAAGAATGCAATTGGCAACGCCATAAGCTTATGCAGGAATCCCGAAATTATTGAGACGTTAACCCGGGTTCCGATATGCAGAAGCAACCATCCCCTTATGAATTCCACACTCATCCTTCCGGTTACCAGGGCGAGCTGGGCAAAAAGCAGAAGGTAGATAAAACCTATATCATTGTTGTTTATACCTATATCTATGATAGATTGCGTAAGGAAGGGCAGAATAAGCTGAATTAGGCTTCCAAGGAGCAACCCCAGTATGAGTTGTGTAACATATTTGCGGTATAGCCGAAAATGGCGAAGAAGGAACCTGAAACCTGGCTTGTTCTCCTTCTCGTTCTCCTGTTCAAAAAATTGAGGTTTTGGTTCAATGATAAGAACCATTCCGGCGGGTTCCCCTTCCACAAGCGCAGTTCCCCAGTGCCTGATAAACTCCTGATGCGTATATGTGAGCAGACCCGATGCAGGATCGGCTGCAAACACCTTTTTCTTCGTTATTTTATATACAACGACAAAGTGATTCTGACGCCAGTGAACGATACAGGGCAGTGGCACGTTACTGATCAGCTTGTCGAAGGGAATGCGAACACCTATTGTGCGAAACCCCAGTGAATCGGCAGCTTCAGACAGCCCCAGAAAAGAGACGCCTTCCCTGGTGATATGGCACCTTTTCCGGAGAGTTTCAAACGAAATCGTCTTTCCGTGATGGGCTGCTACCATCTTCAGGCATGCAGGCCCGCAATCCATTGCATCCGGTTGTTTTATGAACGGGAAAGACATACTTCAGCATCAATTCATCTGTTGCCACCAAAGATATGGATTATTATTAATATGATGTCTGCCATATCATCTGATTAGATGCATGAGACATAACAGATATTTGATTGGCGGGAAATAGTATATTTGCTCTCTTGATAACAATAATAGGGGTTGTTCAAAAAATTTAGCGATAAGAGCCTAATTGAGGGGATCAGGCTGCAGGACGACAAAGCTCTGAAACACATCTATAGCACGTATTACCAGATGGTTAAGAACAATGTGCTGCGTAACAGCGGTGATTCAAGCGATGTCGACGAGGTGATGCAGGAGAGCGTTATTGTATTATACAGTCAGATTACTGATGATAAGCTTGACCTTACAAGTGACCTCAAAGGCTATTTTTTCGGCATTTCACGGATGGTATGGAACAACCTGCTCAGACAAAAACAGAAGCATTCGGTTATTGAAATTGATGTAGCTGATGAAGTAAGTGCAATATATGAAGATAACAATAAGGTACTTGAAAAAGCAATAGAGAGGGCAATGGCAATGATGAAGCCTGACTGCCGGGAGGTAATACTGCTTTTCTCACAGGGATTTGACTATAGTGAAATCGCAGACAGGCTTAAATTCAAAAGTGAAGAGTATGCCCGTAGAAAAAAATACCTCTGCAAAGAGGCACTGATGGAGTTGATAAAGAATGATCCTGAATATTGCGATCATTTCGATTTCAGGTAGAAAAGCAGCCTGATAAGAACAGCTGCCAGGGCAAAGCCCAGCAGTACAATAGAAATCATCATTCCTGCATCAAAGAACAAAGCACCTCTGTTTCCGTATAGTACAAGAGTTGACCAGTAGTAAGGATGAGCCTGGAATTGGTATGAACCGTTCAATATTTCAAGCTTGGCCTTTCTGAGGGCTGAGCTTTTACTGTTACCTGTTTTCAGTTTATCGTAGAATAGCTTCACGGTCTCTGATCCCAACCGGTCATCCACCTCCCATAGAGACATAATTACTGATTGGCTGCCTGCATTAATAAATCCTCTTGCCAGGCTCATTACTCCTTCTCCCGCCCTTAATTTTCCTGACCCAGTATTGCATGAAGAGACTACAACCATTTTGGCAGTAAGGGGAATTCCATATATCTCATATGTATTCAACAATCCTTCGTTAACCCCTTTCTCACTAGTGAAGATCAGCCTTGAGTATCCGGGTGACTCTTCGTTTATAATGGCATGCATTGCCAGATGAATAACAGGGAACCAGGGTGCTCTTGATTTGAAGGATGATTCGAGGGCCTCATCATTTAAATAAAGCTCCCCACCAAGCAGGCTTTGAGCATACAAAGCTTCATCCCTTGCGTAGGGCAGATCAAAAAGGACATCCTGCCTTAATTGTCGGGTGTTCAACACAGAGTCTCTTTCAATACCCTCGCGGTAAATTGGAGCAAATGCCAGGACAGGATTACTGAAGGACCTCCGGCTGGCTGATGTCTCAATATACATAGTCGCAGAATAGGTATATGAAATATCAAACTCCTTAAGCAGGAATCCAAGTTCCCTGTAGAGAAGATCATCTCTCTTTTGCCGGTTTGTCAGAAGGGTCTCGAAAGGTATATAGGCAAGTACATTATCGGGCGATATTACGAGACGTTTGGTGGTAAGAAACTCACTAACCGGTTTTATAAGTTTTTCATACAGATAATATCCCTTTTGTGTGAATTCATCGAACTCCAATCGAACATGGTTCCCGGCAGCAGGCCGCATGAGCAGTTCCCTGAAATCAGAAAGTGTCTGCAAAAACCCGGGGTCAAGAGTTTGCCTGATAAATTTAGTCTGCCTGCGATTCACCACGAAAGTAAATATTGAATTATCGGTCAGAACATAGTTTATATAACTGCTCTTCCTGCCCAGCATCTTTCTGACCTCATCAAGTGAGGCTACTGCTGTATTGTATTTTGCAGAATAATATTCAGGAAAACTCCTTTCGAAAAGCTCCGCTAATTTAGATTTCTTTTCAGCAGCGAGGTATTCAGCATCTCTCAATTCTTCGAGTCTCATTGAATCGGGATTCTCTTTCAAAAGTTCATTTGCGATGTATTCCCTGACTGCCCCGAGTTCAACCTCGAGGTTCCGTTCAAGAACAGAAAGCGAATCGGGTATGAGAAATTGTGAGGCCCTGATCTCCCTGAGTGATACGAGAAGACCGGCTGCCTTACTCCTTTCAGCGTATTCAAAGGCAAGCCTGAGGTCTCTGTCTGAGCCTGAGAGAGACCATAGATCATAAAGATCATTGATCATGCCATCATATACTCTTCTGTAGTTATCACCCAGAAGTATCCTGCTCTCTTCTTCGCTGATATCTATTCTTACCGTTTCAAGATAAGATATCAGAAGCCTGTTTGTTTCCACCGCTGCACTGAGCCAGGTTGTATCAGATCTCTCTTCAAACAATTTTCTTAAAATCCTGATCTTGTCGTTCAGCAACCCCAGGCAGGCACGGTCAGGAATAAACATTCTGCGTTCAGGATTTTCAACTTCAGGTATTGCATCTTCATACTCAAGACCAAAAAGGGCTATCTGAACCGCATTAAGTGCCTCTTCACTCGATCCTTCCCTCAATAATGCCAGAGCATACGAACTATATACATCCCTTACCAGCAGATGGTCATCGCTGTTTGCTACAATATATGGAATAGCCTTCTCGCGGAGCAGTTCCAGTGCTCTTGGATTATCTATATTAAATTGAGACAAAGTGGATGCTGCCCTTACCAGCATATCATAATATGGTCTTGTTCCGGATCCGAAAGCAACCGGAATCATTTCCAACCCCTGTTCAAGAACCTTTGAAGCCCTTTCAAGGTCACCACTCTCAGCAAAAAATCGGGCGTAGTTGATGATCATCAGAAAGGAGGAGACTCCGGGATCTCTTACTGCAACAGGTATCGCTACCTCGTAATATGATCCGGCAATATCCCTGTTACCCATCCTGATATGAATAATTGTGAGAGAGTTCACAATGTTGACGTAGAGAGGAAGATCAATTTCAGGGTCGTTCTTCATTAAATCGTATGCCCTTGTAAGGTATAATAAGGCACGGGTATAGTCGTTTCGCCTGGAATGACTGATGCCTAGATTGTTATAGAGCATCACTACAACCGGGATGTCAGTTTGAAAATCATAATATTCGGCAATTTCAAGCCCCTTCTGAGCCGCAACTATTGATTTATCAAACTCACTAAGTTCATTCAGACAGGAAGCGAGGTTGTTGTAATTGCCAATATTGTCAATGGCATAATGTCCATCCTGATTTTCGATCAGATTAATAAGTGAATCGAGAACATTAATTGCCTCACCAAATTTCCCAAGGTGAAACAGGCTCGAACTTATATTGGTAAGGGCATTCCTGTATCTGACATCTCTCTTATTCATCAAAGCCCTTAGCCTGGCAGAATTCTCAAAATACTCATATGCCTTCAGGTATCTGGAACCAAGATATAGGTGAACACCGCACAAATACATGGCATCAGAAAGGTCTGTTTCTTTGTCAATCCTTTCAGACTTTATCAGTGAATCAAAGTATAAGAATAGTCTTTCTGACTGCTGCCGGTCGCCAGTCTGAAGTGTGGCATGGAACTCCTGAAGCTTTTCCGTCAGGTTTTGGACACCGGTCCTGGATGAATAGTCTGCACTGCACGTAAAACTCCCCGGGTCAGCAGAACCTGACATCGACAAAACAGCCGAAACCAACACTACAAGAAATATTCTGTTCTTCATCCCCCTGACCTGCAAGCAAGACTAATGCATCCTGCTTATAACAGGGTGCAAGATAAGTCAATTCAAATTAATTGGGCAGGATTGGAGGCATAGAAATCCCCATATATATCTACTTGTATATCATCTCATTATAAAATATTTCAAAAATAGTTCATTTTTTTTTGTCACAAATGGGTATGTTCTGACATGTATGATTGGAAACGAAAACGAATTACCCGTTAAGATTATTAGTTGAACCTTTAAAAAAAAAAATTATGAGAACCCTGGAAGAAAAGAACCTTGACCTGATGATGAATTTTGCACTTTCATGTGATGAGATGCTAATGGTACGTGGTGGCAATGACGGAGAAGGTGAAGGCGGAGATCCTGAAGACAGTGATCCCGAGAAGCCACCTGTGGTAATCAAAATCTGAGTACAGAAAAATAATATCCCTGGCGAGGGAAAACATACAGGGTGCCG
Organism: Bacteroidales bacterium; assembly: GCA_046484805.1. Classification (GTDB taxonomy): domain Bacteria; phylum Bacteroidota; class Bacteroidia; order Bacteroidales; family VadinHA17; genus SLNP01. The sequence continues at coordinate 12,861 of JAWOIF010000205.1, read as the reverse complement.
GAATAAATGAGTAACCTCCGTCACCCGGGTTCAGAAAAGTTATTGAAAGACTTTCCGGGCATAATGACAGGCTGATATTACCAGAGGTGTATACTCTTCTGTAACGAAGAAGGTACAGCTCAAGGGAGAAATATCAAAGGCAGTGCCGCCCTGTCAGGAATTGCGGGCTTAATGAACTTAATTAACTGTGGAATAATATATTGTTATGAAAAAGATTGATTTTAGTTACTTTATTGAACGGTATATCTCTGATGAGATGAAACCGGAAGAAAAAGCCTGGTTCGAAAAGGAACTTGATGGAGATCCTGCTCTCCGCAAAGAATTAAATCTCAGAAAAGAGACCGATGAGATTCTGCGAAGGGATTCTGATATTCGCGCGCTGCGAAACAAGATAAGAGTTATTGCAGCGGATCATACCCGAAAGAAACCTGCAACTGTGAGAATCTCAGTAGCGAAATACGCGGCCGCGATTACGCTGTTTATATTAGCAGGGTCAACCATATGGTTATTCTCAGGGAAGTTGAGTAATGAAGAGATATTTGAACAGTACTATACAGTCGTGCCGGTAGCCGGTGAATCTGTATCGCGTTCTTTATCATTAAGTCCTGATGATGCTTATATCCAGGCAGTAAATGAATACAAAAAGGGAGATTACGACAAGGCTATCAGCCTGTTTCTTCAGTATACTACCCTTGAAGAGGATAATCCCGAGTTATACATGATGCTCGGTAATTCATATGCAGAAAAAGAGCAATTTACTGAAGCCGGTGCAAACTACCGAAGGGTTATTGACCATAACGACAACCTTTATATTGAGGATGCCAACTGGATGCTGGCACTCTGTTACCTCAGAACAGGTGATAGTGAAAAGGCCCGTATGCAATTATCAATGATCGCATCATCTGACAGCAGGCACAGCCGCAATGCAGTAAAAGCCCTCAGAAAGCTGAAATAGTTGATCCACATTGATTGAAATATTAATTACGAAACAAGTTTGATATGTTTGATATGTCTGGCGCACAGAGAGAAAAGGAGACAGTTGCAGGGGGCAAAATTTCTGAAGGACAGATTCAAACCGGCAATAGCCTGAATATGCTGAACAATCCTGAAATACTGACCGGAATGTCTCATGAGATGAGAACCCACATGAACGCTATCGTGGCATTCTCATTTCTCATGAACAACAATGAAAACGGTGAGGAAGAGAGAAAGGAGTTCAGCAATTATATCGTCAACTCATGCGAACAACTAATAGCTCTTTTCGATAATTTCCTTGACTCAGCAATAATTGATACGGGTAATTCAATTAATGATCTCAGGAAATGTAATCTCAATGATCTTATATTGGATCAATTGTCCGACATGCGTTCACTGATGGCTCGATGTGAGCACAAATCGGTGGAACTTATTCTTGATGACAAGTGTATTAAACCAGGGAACGTCTATATAGATATCAACAAGGTTTCCAGGGTAATTCGCAATCTTTTCCAAAACGCACTTGAAACAACGAATATTGGCTATATACGTATAGGTTACAACATTGATCCTGATAAGGTTATTTTCTACGTACTCGACTCCGGACAGGGTTTTCAAAAAAGCAGTACGTTAATTAATTCCCTGATCGGGGAAGATCAGGCCGGCAATGCCGGAGACACCAAAGCTGCAGTCGGTCTTATTCTGGCAAGGAAACTTGTGGGACTTATGCAGGGAAAGATATGGGTTGAAAAAAACGGTGTCACAGGCACGGGAGCTTATTTCTCACTTCCCTTGAAAGAGCCGGTATCTACCAACGGCACAGGTAAACGCGAAATCAGAACCAGAATGGCTATCTGATAGTAGAGTAAAAGTCATACCAGTCTGCTAACTATTTTTTGTGCAAATCGTTCAGGGTCACTCGCCAGAGTGGCCCTGAATCATTTAATGATTTCAACGATCTTTACCTCCGTCCTGCGGTTGAGCCTTCTGCCTTCGGCAGTGGTATTATCCTCTACCGGCAACGATTTACCATAACCTTTATATGATAGTCTTAGAGGATCAATACCTCTGCTAATTAAGAACCTTACAACTGCGAGGGAACGTTCTTCAGAGAGCCGCTGATTAAGTTCATCTGATCCGGTATCGTCTGTATGACCTCCTATTTCAACTCTCAGCCCTTTATTTTCACTCATTATCCTCAGCAGCTTCTCCAGCTCAGGCATTGAGCTTCGCAAAATTTCAGAACTGTTGATGTTGAATAGTACGTTGTAGAGAACCATCTTCTCTCCCGGCCTGATTAGTTTCAAATAAATGTCTTTGACAAGCGGCTTGTATTCAGTGTATTCGTCTTCAAAAGGGAAATTCTCTGAGTAAAAGAGATAACCATCAGCCGAAACATTCAAACCATACGTAAATCCGGATGGAAGACATACCAGGAACTGGCCGTCATCAGTAGTATAAGCCCAGTAGCTCATTTCACCGGTGGTATGATTTATGAGTTCATATCTTGCCTGTAGTCTCCTGCGGGTATCATAATCGTAGACGCGACCTCGGAGGTAAGATACTCTTTCCGGTCTGACCTCTTCATGCAGGTCAAAATAGAAAAGATCTTTCTTCCGTCCCGCAGTTGTGGTTGATGAATAGTATGCCCGGTATCCGTTTGATTCAATCGCCAGCCCCATCTCATCATTATGTGTGTTAATAGGGTATCCGATGTTTAACGGTTCACTCCATGTGCCGTCATCACCCAACCTGGTAACATAGATATCAAACCCTCCCATATTGGGTCTGCCGTTTGATGAAAAATAGAGGGTTTTGCCGTCAAAATGTATGAAAGGAGTAACCTCATCACCAGGCGTATTTATTACATCACCGGCGTTAACAGGTTCCTGCCAGTTTCCATCACTTCCCATTTTCGAAATCCAGATATCAAGACCGCCGAATCCCCCTGGCCTGTTACTAACGAAAAAAAGTGTTTTGCCATCAGCACTGACAGAGGGCTGCGACTCCCAGTAATGTGTGTTCACCGGCCCGCCAATATTAACCGGAGCCGACCAGCTCCTGCCGTTAAAGGCAGAATAGTAGATATCGCATCTGCCAAGGCCGTCAGGACGGTCACAGGCAGTAAAAAACATATACTGGCCTCCCGGACCTATCGTCTGTGCACCTTCGTTACCCCTTGTATTCAGAGGGGCCCCTACGCTTGCAGCCCTGGTCCACGTGCCATCACTTTTTCTGAAGCTGATATAAAAATCTTCCTGCTTCATTCCTGAGAAGTACTCGTTCCCTCCGGTTTCTATCTCCCTGGTGAACATAAGTGTGTTCCCATCAGCCGTTATCGCAGGTGAATACTCATTAAACCTTGTATTTATAGAATCACCCATATTCACCGGATTAAATGCGACAGGGTTCCTGATGGCTTCAAATGCAAACAGGCAGTTCTCGATTCTGGTGGCAGCTTCTGTACGTAATTTCTCCGATCCCTCATCTGTCGACAAAAATCTCTTTAAACTCTCAAACGCAGCCTCATATTGTCCGGTATTGAATTCTGAAACACCCAGATAGTAATAGCCCAGCTTGTATTGATCCTTGTTTATTTCCAGAGCCTTGCGGTAGTTCTCAACAGCAGAATCAAACTGTCGCCGGTCAAAGCTCATCTCGGCAAGCAGAACATAAGCCTCAAAAAAACCTTCGTCAATGCTGATGGCTTCTCTCAAACGCTGCTCCGCAACTCTGTAATCATAAAACTCATAGGCCCTTTTTGCCTCAGTATAAGCCCTTAATGCCCTTTGTGACCTGGTATGATACGTTTGCCCCCATATACAGGCAGCCGTGCCCTGCAATAGAATTAGCGTGACAACTAACAAATATATCCTGCAGTACCTCATCTTCAGGGTATTTTCATATACTTGTGTGCCTGGAGCGATATCATCCATCTGGTGTTCCTCTTGATATATTCCACTATTTCAGCTATCATGGTTTCACTAACGCTCCATTCAGGCTGAAGATACAGAAGACACTCGTCACGCACTTTACAGCTGTATTCCTCTGCCCATTGAAAGTCAGATTCATCACTCACTATTATCTTCAATTCGTGTGCCATTTCAATTATTGGAGGAACCGGGGGCATTTTCTTCTTCGGCGAGAGACATATCCAATCCCATACACCTGAGAGCTGATAAGCTCCCGAGGTCTCTAAAAAAGTCTCTATTCCGTGATGTTTTAATAGTGAGCAAAGGATATCGAGATTCCACATAAGCGGCTCGCCACCTGTAACCACAACAGAATCAGCTCCTGAAGCCAGCACCCTGGTGACAATCTCTTCAGCATCAGTAACAGGATGAATATCGGGGTTCCACGAAAAGCGTGTATCGCACCAGCTGCACCCTACATCACAGCCGCCTATCCTGATGAAATAGGCTGCCTTGCCTGTATGATAGCCTTCCCCCTGAATTGTGTAAAAATCCTCAACCAGCGGAAGTGAACGTCCATCACCGGGCATATTATTTATATTCAACTCTCAGTTACCTTTTTACACAAAGGTATTACTTTATTCCAAGCCCCATTATCATCCTCTCGAACAATTCGGTGTTTTCCATGATACCCCCGAATTTTTCTGCACCGGCTCCGTAGGCAAAAACCGGTACCATAGTAGCTGTATGTCCGGTCGTCGGCCAGGCTGCCACAACCCGTCTCTCTTTCAAATCACCTCCGGTAAGAGCCATACCTCCGGTTTCATGGTCTGCAGTCACAATAACCAGGGTATTCCCGGCAGCAGCAGCAAATGCTATCGCTTCGCCTACTGCCTCATCCATATCAAGGGTCTCAAGTATTATATAATCAATATCATTGTCATGTCCGGCAAAATCTATCAGAGCCCCCTCAACCATCAGGAAGAAACCTTTGTCATTCTGAGAAAGTAGCTCAATTGCCTTTTTTGTCATTTCAGGAAGTGAAACAGAGCGGCCCTCTCTCAGGCCAGGCATATGATTATTATAGAATATGCCGGCCAGCCGGCCAGACCTTACTTCTTCAAGCTCCTCCGGCGATGTGGCTATAGAGTATCCGTCATTGCGGAGTCTTTCCAGCAGATTGAGGCTGTCACTTCGCATCGTGAAATTTCTTAGTCCGCCTCCCATAAATACGTCAATGTACCCGTTAAGATAGTATAATGCAATATCCTCGTAATCGTACCTTGACGGAACATGGGCAACAAATGCTGCAGGTGTGGCATGAGTTACAGAGCTGGTACTTACAACACCTGTCGACAGACCATTCCTCTTCGCTATTTCAACGATATTCTCAACAACTGTGCTGTCGGGTGCCACTCCTACCATATTGCTGCGTGTCTTTATCCCCGTTGCCATAGCCGTTGAGGCTGCGGGCGAGTTGGTGACAAACCTGTCATAGGCACTGGTCTTTGCAAGGCCTGTTACCGGCATTCCTTCAATATGCATTGGAGCCCCTGCAACCGATATCGCCGCAGTCAACTGTGAAACTCCCATCCCGTCACCAATAAATAATATTATGTTCTTTGGCTGGCTGCTTATGACATTATCATCTCTGGTTGCCAAACATGATACAATGGCTATTAACGTTACCAATACTGCCGATATCAATATAATCCTTAATCTTTTCATCTCTTCTCCAATTTAAAATTATATAATTAATCATATTTATCTATAATCTCCTAACGCAAATCTGCGCCCCTTGTCGCCCGCCGGCGACAGAAATATGGGGGGCATCCCATTCCTATGTATATTCAACCCCTCTGGGGTTGGATTGTACCCCTCTGGGGTTGGATTGTACCCCGCTGGGGTTGGATTGTACCCCGCCTTCTCTCAGACTCTTACCTGTTTCCATAAACAAGTGGCCACTCCTTCTCCACAGCCCGGGCTGCTATCGTTTCCGGTATCAGTTTCCAACTGTCAAAAGTCATGGGTTTTAATTCCCCACTCTCTTCTATCCATTCAATCATATAATACCTCAGGTCCCTGTCTGTTGTAGCGACAAGCCTCTCAAGAGCCTCATCGGCCGAAAGTCCAGCTCCGTAACGTATATGTCCTCCTCCACCGCTTCCCCTGTAACTGTTTATCGCAACTGTATATAAACTATCATAATGAAAAATGCGTCCGTCTGATAATGAACTTATTACAACCCTGTCACCTGCTTGTCTGGTAATATCCACTGTATATTCAATACCTGCCGCTGAATCAAAATTGTATACCGGCCCACTAAGCCTTAGCCTCCCCCCTGTTGTCACCGGTTTACCGTCATCGCCCCTTCGATAGTTGAGAAGCCAGTTATCATCAGTTGTCATAGTATTGAACCATCCTCTCACCGAGTGCTCTATGAAACCATCTATTTCTCTTCCGGTAAGAAGCATTGTATAAAGCATATTCTCAAAACGGTAAAGTTTGAACATATCGGCAACCATTATCTGACCGGGTCCTATGCTCACATCAAATGAAAGTGGAGCTGCGAAAGAGATATCAGCCCCTGTCAGGCCGAGCTGAACCGCATGTATCATTCCGGTGAAAGCAGAGGGACCAAAAATGGCGTCACGAGAGGATATCTCCTCCGGGGCCTCCCCTATCTTCCTGGTCACAAAACTCCCTACATCCTCAAAATGATCTGCGAACCTTACTTCATATTCCTGATCTGCATTAATGCCCTCTGTCTCAACCAAACTACCCTCAAACCTGAATCTTCTGTCTGAACCCTTCTCCCTGTAAACATCAACGCGCGCAATGTTGGCTGCCCTGCTGCCCGCATTTACGATCAACACTGTGTCGCCGTACATATTTACAAACTTACTGTTCATACGCGAGTGATCGTGTCCGGTAAAAACAATATCAAATCCCTGTACATTATATACAACCGCATTTGATGAATTACCCGGAAGAGGAGTCGCGGCATCATCATTCCACCCTGAATGGAACAGTCCAACAATGATATCAGGCTTTTGTCTCTTTATCTCCTCCATCCATATCGTTGCAGTCTCAGTCATGTTTTCGAACTTCATCCCGGAATAGAGAACAGGCGGCAGCCAGTTTGGAACCGAAGGTGTTATGAGACCCATTACAGCAATCCTGAGACCTCCCTTTTTGATAATGGTATATGGTTTGAAATATGGTTCTCCTGTCTCTGTAGATACTGCATTCGCTGCAAGCAGCGGAAAATCGTACTGCTCTCTTATCCTGTCATATACCTGATGCCCGGCTTCTATATCATGATTACCGGCCGTGGCGGCATCATATTTCATGAAGTTCAGTATTTCTGCACAAAGATGAACTGAAACCGTATCGATGAAATTATAGTAATAAACCTCAGGCTGACCCTGCAGAATATCACCGTTATCGAGCAGAACCGTCTTGTTGCCCCCTGCCCTGACATCTTTCACGTATTGTGATACCGATGCAAGGGAGTATGGTGCCGGGGTCTGGTTGATGAAATCATATGAAAAAAATGTACCGTGAACATCAGTGGTTCCAAGAAATACAACTACCGGCTCATCACTATTGCTGCATGATTGTAAAAAAATCAGTGTTGAAAGTATCGCTGTAACTGTAATTCTGATTATATATTTCATCAGTTAAAAAGCTTTATATTCGTTTCGTATCGATAATATTGAGCCGCAAAAATAGTCACTGCGACTATATTAAATAACATGATAAAGATTATTTTGTTGTTAATAAATCATTAATTTGTTACTCAATATTTAAAGCTTTTCATAATGAAAATTTATCTGGTACTGATGTTGTTATTTTCAGTCTGCGGATGTGTAAAAACGATATCAGAAAAATATTTCGAACAGGGAGTTTCGAAAGAACTTGCAGATTACAGGAAATCAAACCTGACGGATGTATGCTACCGGCTCACATTCGAGATACCCGGTACCCAGGCTGAAGCTATTCCCGGAAGAACCAACATTGAGTTTAATGCAATACGCCGGCTCAGAAAACCTCTGCTGATCGACTTCAATGTGCCTGAGAATTATCTGCACACACTGATTGTCAACGGAATCTCTCTGCCGGTCTCGCTTGAAAACGGACATATTGTTATCCCTGCATCAGTTATTCTGACCGGAAAAAACAAAATAGAGATTGCATTCACGACAGGTGAGCAGTCGCTCAACCGCAATCCTGATTTCCTCTACACGCTGCTTGTACCTGACAGGGCTTCAACGGCATTTCCATGCTTTGACCAGCCTGATCTGAAGGCCAGATTTGAACTGACCCTTATACTGCCGGAAGACTATGAAGCGATGTCGAATAGTGAGGTGATGTCTGTTGACAGATCAGCCGGTTCCAAAAAGATGTTTTTTTCTGAAAGCGAACCGATCAGCACATACCTCTTTGCTTTTACCGCAGGCAAGTTTGAGAGGATAGAAGAGAATATCAACGGTGTGAAGATGGAAATGCTCCACCGTGAACCGGTTGTCGAGAACGTTGAAAGAAACAGGGAAGCGATATTCAGGCTGCATTACAATTCAATTAAGTGGATGGAAGAGTATACCGGAATAAGCTACCCTTTTCAGAAATTCGGATTTGTGCTGATACCCGGTTTTCAATATGGAGGAATGGAACATCCGGGATCAATATTCTACAGGGCCTCTTCACTGTTTCTAAAAGAGTCTCCAACCATTAACGAACAGATGTCAAGGGCATCACTTATTGCCCATGAAACCTCACACATCTGGTTTGGCGACCTGGTTACCATGAAGTGGTTCGACGATGTCTGGCTGAAGGAGGTATTTGCCGGTTATATGTCTGACAAGATTGTCAGTCCCGATTTTCCTGCGGCCAATCACGAATTGCGTTTTCTGCTATCAAGATATCCTGCTGCTTACAATGTAGACAGAACCAGGGGGAGTAATCCGGTAATACAGGAACTTGACAATCTCAGAAACGCAGGCTCTCTCTACGGGGGTATAATATATAATAAGGCCCCGATTGTAATGAAGCATCTTGAACAAATGACCGGGGATTCATTGATGCGGGAAAGCCTGAAAATATACCTGAAGCGGTTCAGTTACGACAATGCGGAATGGGATGATCTGATATCCATAATGGAAGATATTTCAGGTAAGGATTTTAAGAACTGGAGCGACGCATGGATGAGAGAGGCAGGCATGCCGGAAATAGAAGCCAGAACAGAAGAGAGCACTGAGGGAGGCTACCGTATATGGTTAAGAGAAACAGACCCTTCAGGAAAAAGCAGAAAGTGGCCGCAAACAGTTACCAGTCTGGTAATAACCGAAAATGAGAGAATACCATCAAAGCTTGTACCTGGCAACATATCATCATTTATTGAGTCTGGTTCAAAACCTTTGGCAATCATACCCGATACTACCGGTCTGGCTTACGGCTATTTTATGTTTGATGAGGCTACATCTGAGTGGATGTTAAAATCAGTCAACGAGATCAGTGACCCTTTGACAAGGGGCGTTATGTGGATAAATGCCTGGGAAAACCTTCTTGATGGCAGACTTGATGCCGGAAATCTTTATAAAACAGCACTTAGCTCAGCATTGCAGGAGGAAAATGAACTTCTGCGCAATTATCTTTCGGGCAGGATATCTTCCCTCTTCTGGAATCACCTCGACAGTATGGCCAGGACAGACTATAGAACTGAAAGCGAGCGACTTGTCTGGAGTAAAATGGAAAACTGCAGTGACCCGGCACTAAAAAGGGCATGGTTCAGTCTGTTCCGAAGCATTGCCCTCACTCCTGAGGGAGTCGGTAAGCTATTTAATATCTGGCAGGACGGAGCCCTTCCCGGTGCACAGAAGTTAAGCGAGGAAGATCTTTGTACTCTTGCCCTGACCCTTGCGCTAAAGGGGCATCAGGAATCACATGCAATTCTGGATCAACAGCTTTCCCGTATCATAAACCCCGACCGCAAAAGGTCGTTTGAATTCGTAATACCTTCAGTTTCTGACGATCAGGCCATCAGAGATCTTTTCTTCGAATCACTTGCCGATCCCGTAAACAGAGAAAGGGAACCCTGGGTACTGGAAGCTCTCGGATATCTTCATCATCCATTAAATGCCTCCTCTTCCGTGAAATATCTTAATAACTCTCTTGAAATGCTCGAAGAGATCAAATATACCGGTGATATTTTCTTCCCGGGTAACTGGATATCAACGACACTGGCCGGACACAGGTCATCTGAATCATGGGAGATCGTCAACAGGTTTCTGGAAGAGAGCCCGGACTACCCTGAAGATCTGAGGCTGAAAATCCTGCAGGCATCTGATCACCTCTATCGGCTTCATGGAAAAAAATAGCAGGCTGAAAAAAATCCAGCCTGCTAATGTTTATATCTGCAGAAGTTACTATTTAACCAGTTCGTATCCCTGGTCCTTACCCTTCTGTGTTGCGGGAACACCGTTCTTCATCCACGATGGCATCGGTTCCCCCTTAAGATAGTGATCGAAAAACTGCATCTTTCTTATTGAAAGGTCCATTCTTGCAGGCCTTCTCACAAGGTTATGATCCTCATTGTTGTATGTAAGCAGCCACGCCGGTTTGTCCAGTCTGCGCAGGGCAACGAAGAACTCTATTCCCTGGTACCACGGAACGGCACCATCTTCGTCGTTGTGCATTATGAGCAACGGGGTGTTGATCTTAGGCACGAAAAATATTGGTGAATTCTCGATGAAATGGATAGGTTTATCCCACAGTGTGCCGCCTATTCTGCTCTGGGTGTTCTCATACTGGAACATCCTGCTCATGCCTGAACCCCATCTTATTCCTCCATATGCACTTATCATGTTGCTGACCGGCGCGCCTGAAAATCCTGCAGCAAAGAGATCTGTCTTAGTTACCAGCCATGCAATCTGATACCCTCCCCAGCTCTGTCCGTCGAGACCCAGCCTGTCCTTATCGATAAAGCTGAATCTGTTAAGAAGTGCATAAGTTCCGCTTACAACTGCATTGTAGCAACTCTCACCCGGGTACCCTTCTACGTAAGTAATATCAGGAACGAATACCAGGTATCCGTTACTTACTGCATACGTACGGTTTACTGTCGATGCACTGGGGGCAGGTGAATTGTAGTTATGAAGGCCGTCAGAACTGCGATCGTAGAAATAGACGATCATAGGATACTTCTTGTTCGGATCAAAATTTTCAGGCTTGTAAAGTATCCCCTGCAGTGTGCTACGGTCGAATGAAGTCCATTCAACAAGTTCGGTTGTTCCCCAATTGAATTCCGACTGCTGGGGATTGGTAATTGATATCTTTTTGATGCCACCAAACTTCATATCGCTGATATGCAACTCAGCGTAATTGGTATAGGTTCCCCGCGTAAACATAAACCTGTCAGCATTTTTGGGCTTGTTCAACCCGCCAAAGGAACAGTCATCCATTATCAGTTTCGTCGGATTGCCTGTGCGGTTCATTGCCATGGTATAGAATCCTGCCTGCTTGTTTCCATAATTAAAGGCACTGAGGTAAATAGTCTCCCTTCGGCCTATGAACCTCTCCTCCCTGTCGAGATTGACATACCTGAATCTCATATTATCCTTCCGTCCTGCCCCTCCGGTAATATTTACCGGCATATCATTACCTTCAACATCGATCATCCATATATCATGCCTGTCATAAATAAGCACATACCTCTCTCCTTCAACCCAGCCGGCTAACCCGTGGGGTCTTGGCTCATCAGGCGTATCATGAAGTTCATTGAAAAAGCTGACTTCATTGTTGCTCGTAAGTTTTTTTACCGTACCACCGGTTGACGGCATCGTCATCCATGATCTGTCATCGATACTCCAGAGCAGCAAATGTTTACCCGTAGGTGAAACCTGAATGCTTCCGGCATTATTCTCAAGCAACATCCTTCTCTCACCGGTCTCAACATTAACGTAATAGTAGTCTGAGTAACTGGTAGAACTCCACGAAGACTCCCTCCTGTAATTAAGATTGGAGGAACCAAGAGCCATATCACCATCTCCGTTATCGGTAAGCCGTACTGATGGCATCTGCTCATCTGCAAGCTGTATCATAACGTTTCGGTCAATGTGATAGACAGCCTGAAAATTACGCCTCAGATCACTCTGCAACTGTCTCTTCTGCATAGGCTGCAACCTGTCGTCGTGCCATGACCAAACATCCACACTGAATTTTTCCTCGGCCAGCAATGTATCTGCCGGTTCTTCGACAGGTTTCTGTGCGGTACCAAAATAGAGTCTTGTATTGTCATCTGACCACGAGAAGCTGCTGTTCTCGCTTAAACACCATCCATCGGGCATGCCCGCGGTTGTAGATTCGATAATCTTCCGGGCCGGTGCCATCTTATCAGACAGGTAAAGATCGTATATTTTTACTTTGCCGGTGTCGGCAGTAAACATGAATGCAAGCTTGTCACCGGGGTTGTTGCTATTAATCCGTCTTGCCGTTCCCCTACCCTCGAAAACCGTTGTAAAAGTCTCCTTTTTTGTATCAAACATCTTAATTGTAAAATGGTCGATCTTCGTCGTGTCAACCTTAACCTGCACAACAGTTATCGAGAGACCGTCGCGCGCAACGTCGTACTCCATTACATTATCAAGACGGTGCTCCTTTCCTGTTGTCGGATTGAGAATTACCAGTTCGGTTCCCTTTTGCTCAGGCTCTTTGCCTCTCTGAGACTGGGCAGGTTTTGGCTGTTCTTCTTTCTTCTCAGCAGCTTCCTCTGCGGTCTCCTTTCCCTGTGCCTTTTTGTGCAATGGCTTCACTTCCACAGGCACCGTGCTCCGGCCCCTCACCCCAGCCCTCTCCCGGGGGGAGAGGGAGCTGAAACCGGCTCGTTGGACGGTTTTGCTGAAAACCGCGCGCTTGTGGCTTTGCTTCCCTCTCCCACCGGGAGAGGGACCGAGGGTGAGGGGCCGAGGGCGGG
>JAWOIF010000110.1:0-4594 GCA_046484805.1 Bacteroidales bacterium | reverse complement strand
CTCATCTTCAGGTCTTTCGAGCGCTTTGCAAGCCTTCCGGTCATTTCGGTGAAGGCTTCGATGCCGTGCAGTTCCTGTATGCTGTCCCTGAAAACTATATCCTGGTCGTAGTAAGGAAGTATGTGTGACCAGTCGGGCTTTCCCTCGGTGTTATAGGTTTTTGACCATAACTCCCTGACGGATTCAGCAGTTAAGATAATGTCGTCTGAGGTCAGATCCGTATCATAGTTAACATTCTCCATATTCTGTTATTAAGAGCTGACGATATTGGCTGAACGCCTAAAAGTAATATTTCCCCCGATAAAATAAAAACCTGCACCCTGCACCCTGCACCCTGCACCCTGCACCCTGCACCCTGCACCCTTCTACGCCGTTATACGCCTTTTACGCCTTTTACGCCTTTTACGCCTTTTACGCCCTTCTCCTCATATCACCGGCTTTATATCAATAACCGGGGTGTTGTTCAGCGCGTCGAGACCTGTCACTTTGAGCAGGTTTCCATTGCGTTCCAGCAGTACTACGCGGGTAAGGCCGATGGGGCTGGGACGACGAGGCGAGCAGCAGGCGAATACCCCGCGGAAGTCACCTGAATGGGTTGTTGTCTGCAGCTCGAAACCCTGTGACCGGTCGAACCAGAACAGTATATTCAGCTCTTTGTACTTCTCGATTTTGTACAGGCCGTCAGTGAATTCCTCCAGTACCTCGATGGTCGACACCGACCGCATTATGCTGTCTGTCTGATTGGGTTCAGCCTTGTCGAACTCATTCCTGACGTACCCTATTATTCTTATGTTAAGGTCCAAGGTCAAAACTGTATATTCAAGACAAATATAGGTCCTTTCAAATCCAATTTTGTATATTTGTTATTGGAATAATCGGGCTCACACCGAGCTTCGTTGCTTAGAACAATTTTCATGTCGGCAGAGTTATTTTGAAAAATTTGTTTAAAACCCTATAGGTTTAGTCATAACTAAACTATTATGTGTAAATTTGCTCTTAAAAGAATTGGCCAGGTAAAAGGCAGAATCAATTTCTACAAGCTGGAAATCGATGGAGAATGTTTCTTTGACAGTTTTTGTAAAACTTTAGATGCGGCAGGAGAAAGGACGGTTCTGATTTCAATATTTGCGTCTATGGAATCAGTTGCAAACCTCTTAATAATGCCTAAAACAAGGTTCAGGGAGTTAAAGGGCAGAACAAGAAGTGATACGGTAAAGGATTATGAAATTAAAAAGAACAGATACAGAGTCTATCTATTTAAGGATGATGATGGAAACGTAGTAGTACTAGGAGGAATCAAGGACACTCAGAAGGAAGATATTAAACGGTTAAGAAGGATCAAAATGCAGTATTGTAAAGCGAAAAAGATATGATTAGCAGGGAGGAACTAATAAAGAGCAGTGAGTACTGGATAGAAATAATTCAGAACAAGATCTATAGCGAACTGGCAGAATTCATTGATAAGAAAGGTATTTCCGGTAAAGATCTTGCTGAAACCCTTGGCTTATCAAAGGGCAGGATATCTCAGATACTGAGTGGTGAAAACCTTAATTTCAGGCTTGATACCCTGGTAAGGCTTTCTCTTGCAATTGGAAGAATCCCAGATTTCAGCCTCGTGGAAATTGACGAATACATAAAACATGATATGATACCTTCTGATGAAAGAGGTATTTATAGAATTGATAATCAACAACAGAAGAAGGCCAAGGCTGGGAAAAGAGAATCAACCCCCGGGACCTCAAAACGACCACGAAAGAGAATAAAGGTTACAAAAGTCCACAGGGAGTAATGTCAATCAGCCTCGGGTAAATCAGATCATGGTTCCGCTACTTCCTCACCCATGTCAGAACCCCAGCCACCTGACACTTTTCCACTTACCTATTTCTCCCACTTCACCGATACAATAACCTCATTCCTTCTGTTTATAAACTGGTAGGGCGGATTGTATCCCAGATAGCGGAAGTTCCCGTAGAATTCTATACCATTTTCGGCTAACAACTTCCCGAGCTTTTCTGACTGCTTCTTAATTGCATTATCAGATGCGTAGCCTGAAAATTTTATTACGGCCACATATTCATCCTGGGTCTTCTCTATAATCACCCTTGAGTTGTCTGGCTTAGGAAGATTGTCAGTGTTGTATGATGATGGCATTACGAAACTCATCGCAGAGCGGTCGCCGGCAATGTTCATATGAACCGGAGCTGTCATGGATATTTTAGTTTCAGACTCATTGCCGCCAAAGATATAGCCGGCAAGAGTCCTGAATCCCGGACCGGAAATTTCCCTGTAGGAGTTTGCTGTCGAATAGACCGTAGCCAGCGTGGCTGACGGATAGAAACGTATTTCAAACTCCTTGTTTGAAGAGACAACGGTATATTTCTGCTCTTCTGTCTTTCCTGATGCCATAGCTGTGGTTTGTATTATTAATGCTGTTATTACTAATCGGTATATGTTATTGTACTTTTTCATAATGACTAATATATATGTTTAAATAATGAACAATATTTAAAGCAAAATGTTTAATATAATATGAGAAAAATTAAACAAATACTAAAAACAGACATTATGAAAAAGTTATTCGTTATTATGATTGCCTCGATGTTCACGATGAGTGCCTTTGGTGAGGGTAAGGATGTTGTTGACATCGCTGTTGGTTCATCCGACCATACAACTCTGGTTGCTGCAGTTACTGCAGCTGATCTTGTAGAAACACTGAAGAGTGCAGGTCCGTTCACGGTTTTTGCTCCGACAAATGCAGCATTTGCCAAACTTCCTGAAGGAACTGTTGAGGGTCTTCTTAAGCCTGAGAACAAGGCTCAGCTGGCAAAAATACTTACCTATCATGTTGTAAGTGGTAATCTTGATGCTGCGGCAGTTATCGCAGCGGTTAATGCCGGAAACGGTAAGGCTGTTGTTACTACCGTCAGTGGAGGTAAGCTTACGGTTACCCTTGATATGGGCAAGGTAAAACTAACCGATGAATCAGGCAACTCAGCTTACGTTGTGGCAGCTGATCTGAAGGGTTCAAACGGTGTTATTCATGTAATCGACTCAGTGGTACTTCCCGGGTAATTATCTGATGTACTATTAATTAGAAGCTCCCTGATGTCCTCAGGGAGTTTTTTTGTCCGTCAAATCAACAACGACCCTGTCTGAAATACAACAAATGAGACAATCCATGCCAGGGCGGTGGTGTATACCATTGTGAACACCGCCCACTTCCAGTTCGATTCTTTTCGTATGGCTGCTATTACAGCCACACACGGGAAGTAGATGAGTATGAAAAGCATAAAGCTGATGGCGACGAGCGGGGAGTAGACTTTCTCTCCCTTTTTACGACCCTGTTGATAGACCTCATTGCGCAGCGAGGTTACCAGTGTCCCCGAATCTTCTCCTGCATCCTGACCGGCCTGATACAGTACCCCCATCGTGCTTACCACAATCTCCTTGGCTATCAGTCCGCTGATCAGGCTCACCCCGATCTTCCAGTCGAAACCAAGAGGTTCAATAGCAGGTGCGACGAAATGGCCCAGCCGGCCTATGTATGATTGCTCCTGCCTTTCAGAGTCTTTCAGCAGGTTCAGTCTTGTAATTTCTGATTCAGCATCTGAAATGTCAGCGCTTTGTGAAGAAGCCATTGCCTCAATCTGCCTGTCATAATCCTGACTGTATTCCACTTCGCGGGGGAAGTAGCCCAGGGCCCATACCACCACTGAAGCGACGAGTATTACAGTGCCCATCTTCTTCACGTACTGCTTTGCCTTAAACCACATGTGCATTGATGTGTTTTTCAGAGTAGGTATACGGTAGGGGGGTAGCTCCATAACGAAAGGGACCTCCTTTTTAAAGTAGGGCGATTTTTTCATTATCAGGGCAACTGTTACAGCCATCAGAATTCCGAAGGAGTAGATCGAGAATAGTATTAGCCCCTGATTATTTGGGAAAAAGGCCGAGATAATAAGCACATAAACCGGAAGCCTGGCACTGCATGACATAAACGGTGCAATCAGCATGGTAAGAATCCTGTCGCTCTTATTCTCAAGGGTACGCGTTGCCATAATAGCCGGCACATTGCATCCAAATCCCATTAGCAGTGGAATAAACGATTTGCCGTGCAGCCCGATTTTGTGCATTAATTTATCAAGGATGAATGCTGTCCGGGCCATATAACCGGTATCCTCCATCAGCGAGATGAAAAAGAACAGTATAAGAATGTTAGGCAGGAATATAATAACACCTCCCACACCGCCAATTATACCATCCACTATCAAATTGCGCAACCAGCTTTCCGGCATGCTGTTGCCTATGAGGTTCCCCAGTGCCCCAATGCCTGAATCAATCCAGTCCATCGGATAACTTCCCAGTTTGAAAGTGGTGTTGAACATGAGATACATGAAGAAGATGAAAATGGGGAAGCCCAGAACCCTGTGGGTAAGAAGGTCATCAGGCTTGAGAACCTTCCTCTTTTCCTGCTCCTTTATTTTACGGGTCTCCTTCAGTGCTCCCTCAATGAATCCGTACCGCGCGTCTGCAAGTATTGTTGAGGTGCTTTCCGAGTACCCCTTTTCGAGCTGCGTTATAACCCTGGCTGCCA
>JAWOIF010000066.1:0-3082 GCA_046484805.1 Bacteroidales bacterium | reverse complement strand
CATATCGTCAGGTTCAACACTGTACTTGTTGAGTTCCGACACAACCAAAAGGTTGGTCCCCCTTAAAAACACCTTCATGGCTTGCATCTTCATTCCGAAAGCAATTCGGGTTGGAAGGGTGTAACTCAGCTCAACATTCCTGAGCCTGAAATAAGCCGCACTCGCAAGCCAGAAGGTTGAGTTCTGTGTATTGTTTGTCGACTGGGTCGTAAGACGCGGCACATTGTTTGTCTCCGGGAACCTGTCCAGAAGGAATTCCGAATAGTTCTGTCTGGTTCCGTTAATTCTGAAGTACCTGCTCGATGAAAGCATTACATTACCATCGGCTATTCCCTGACCAAGTGCAAAGATGTTGAAGCCCTTATAGCCGGCCGAAAGATTGATTCCGTAGAATATTCTCGGTGAATGTGCTCCGGTAGTATGAATGTCAGCCTCATCAATAAGACCATCTTCATTATAGTCAACATATCTTATGTCACCAGGAGCAAGCTCTCCCCAACTCTGGTATACAGTATGATTGTCAATCTGGCTCTGTGACTGGAAAAGACCGTCGGCCTGATAAATCCAGAAGAGATCCATATCCTTGCCTGATCTCTTACGATACTCCGGAAGAGCCTCTGGTTCATCATACTCCAGGTATTTTGCACGTTGGTATGTTGCGTTTAATCCTGCGCTGTATGTGAAGTCTCCCGACTGGCCCGAATACTGCAGCATACCGTCTAAACCCCATCTCATGTCCTTGCCGAAGTTAACTGCCGGCAGAAATGAGCTGCTTCCGATAAGAGATGGTGTGGTCATGGCAAGATTGGATATCTTGTCATAATAGAGGTTATTGAAATAATTTACCTCGAATGACAGTGCCTTATCAAGTATCGTTCCCTGCAGACCCAGATTGAAGTATCTCTTCTTGGGCAATCTGAAGTCAAGTGCTCCCTCCTGGACAATATTGTAAATATTCACATATGAGCTGTAGTTACCGGTGTAACCTGTTCGCCACGATCCGGCACCTCTCCAGAGCGTTTCATGAAGGTAAAATGTATTATAGCCTCCCAGTGAGAAGTCATTTACCCCCATTATACCAAAGGAGCTATAGAGCTTGAGGTAGTCGAAAATATTGCTTTGATCCATGAACGACTCATTGGTGAGTATCCAGGCTGCACCAACCGTAGGGAATATTGAGAACCTCTCACCTTTACTCATCTTCATGCTTCCGGTATATGCAAGATCAGCCTGCAGAACATATTTGCCGTCGTAGGCATAGTTGGCTGAAACCACAAAATCCTGCATCTTCAGAGGCTGATAGTCGTCATCAACTGCCCTGATCTCATCAAGTCCCATGTAATATACCGCATTGGCTGTCAGTTCGTGGTCGCCGCTGGTGTAGTTATAATTCAGGCCTGATGAGAAAGCTGTCCTTCTCTTTACATAATTGTAGCTGCTCGACATGGAAGCAACAATACTCTCAGGGGTGATAAGCACTGCTGTATCAGCCCCGCCTGATGTTGTCTGCAGCCTGTAAAGCGCAGCAGTACCTCCCTTATTGTTTGCGACTATGTTATAGGCATCAATGGCGGCCGTACCAACAAAGGTAAGACCTTCAAGCACATTCCCTAAGTCGATCGTCAGACGGGCATTATTCTGAGTGTTGATATTAATATACTCAGCAAAGCCGGTGTACAAAAACTCATTATCGAGGTTAACCGGATAGTCTGCGCTGGTAATCATCAGGTCTCCGAAGTAGAGCGGATTTGCATTGAACGGATAGCTCGAAAGCGTATTGAAGTAGTTATAGAAGGAACCACCTGAGCCATCATTGGCAAAGCGCTGCTTTTCATAAGATCCGAGTATGTTGACATCAAGCCTGATAAAATCGTTCAGCTCAATGTCAGCTTTAGCACGAAGCTGGTAAAGGTTGCTTCTGAGATCTTCCCCCGTAGTTTCCAGCCCGTTGTGTCCATGGTAATGAAAGTTTGAGTAGTAGGAAACCTTGTTATCTCCACCTGAGAATGAGAGGTCAGCCTTGCGAAAGGGAGCCGTTTTTGCAACATACCTGTCATACCAGTTGATATTCGGGTAGCGTAATGGATCGGTTCCGTCACGGTAGGCATTCAGGGCAGTCTGTGTATAAACCGGACTAAGTCCGTCGTTTTCCAAAGCCTCGTTATAAAGCATGGCGTAGTTGTACGCATCGAGATATTCAGGCAACACCGTCGGAGAATGCAAACCATACTCTGATGAGAAGTTTATCTTCGTCACGAAAGGTGTACCCTTTTTGGTGGTGATCCAGATAACCGGATTTTCACCGTTAATACCTAACTGCGATCTGCCCGGGAGGTCCTTTAGAAGGTCTATCCTCTCAACCTCAGCCAGAGATAGACCCACCGGATCTCTCATAATTCCATCTATGTAAATAGTTGCAAGGTTGCCCCTGATCGTTGCATAAACGGATTCCTGACCGGGAATATGTGATGTTTGTGACACTACCAGACCTGGCAGCCTGCCTGAAAGAGCAGTTAACATCGACCCTGTCGGATATGATGACAGTTCTTCACCTGTTATTGTAGAAACCGCTCCTACGCTCCGGTCACTGGTTATGTTCATGTAAGGGAGCAGTGCAACATTCTTAGGATCCAAAGATTTCTTTTTCTTCAGTGTTATCGGCTCTATATTAAGAACTCCGGCACCTACAGGCACCACGGCTGTCTCAAATCCATCGACATCAACCACTATGTGATCAGGGACATCCTGGGTAACCAGTATCGAAAAAGAACCATCAGGTGCAGTCAGTACATTTCCTTTGGCCTTGAATGAACTGACTACCACGTTCGCCATAGGCTCTCCATTTTCATTCAGAACCTGCGAAGTAATTGTCTGTGTTGCTATCCTCCCTGCCTGTGCATTTATATCAGCAAAGCTATACATGCAGAACACGGCAGTGAGAATCAACAATCCTATTAGCTTAATTTTTTTCATAGCATTTCGTTAATTTACCATTTTGATTACCAACCCGGGTTCTGCTGGAACTCCTTAAACATAAGTGCATCAGCCGTAGGTATTGGCCAGCGGTAGTGTTTCGTTTCGA
>JAWOIF010000182.1:0-11469 GCA_046484805.1 Bacteroidales bacterium | reverse complement strand
TCTGGTTTGCTGTCGAACCTTGCCAGAAGGGCAGCGTCTCTGGCTACTTTGAGAAGATTTTCATCGAGAGTTGTAGAACCCTTCACGCCGGGATTTGCTGAGGTAACCCTGCCTGTGCGGTCGACAGTAATTTCGACGACGACTTTACCTTCCACCTGAAGTTCATATTTCGGCGGAGGAAGCGACTGGGCTTCTCTTCCGGCAAGAGCATATGAGGTGCCCTTATCTCCCAGTCCGGTACCCTGTCCACGTATATTGGAATCAACAGAGCCTTCCTTTACACCCTGGTTTCCGGTACCGGTTTTTACACCCTCACCGGTAGATTTCGTTGCGGTATCCATACCGCTAAGCGCACCACTTATACGGTCGCGGGCAGCCTGTGCCTTCCTCTCTTCCTCTTCTATCCTCTTTCTTTCTGCTTCCTCGGCCAGCTGTCTTTGTCTTTCGGCCTCAACGGCTTCCAGCCTCTTTTTCTCTGCTTCCAGGGCTTCCAGCCGTTTCTTTTCAGCGTCGGGGTCAGCCTGTGTCACCTTCTTTACCGGTGGGGCCTCCTCATCATAGTCCTGTGTGTCTACCGGCTTCTCCTTAGAGGGCGCGGTAACCGGTGTTGAAGGTTGTGGCTGTGGGGCTGATTCCTGTGTGCTGGCCTGGGAAGGTTCTTCCAGTCCAGACCCGAAATCATCGGTTCCGAAATTCACCAGCAATCCCTCCTCGGTTTGGGGCGGATTAGCAGTGATGCCGGCAATAATCAGGAATGCGATAAGAAGGATATGAAAAATGACCGATCCTACCACGCCTTTCCCCTTTTCGGAGTGAAAAGCATATAACCTGTTATCACTCTGGTCGTGTTGCAACAATGGTTTTGAATTTGTTTCTGTTTGCTATTTTCAATACTTCCACTACGTATTTCCATGGCACCGATTCATCGCTATGGATAGAGATGTATATATCCTCTGATCCTCCTACTTTTTGTATCAGCGCTGCTTCGAGGTTCTCCAGTCCCACTTCATTGTCCTCAACGTAAAAGCGGATATCGGGGGTTATTGAAACTGTTGTCAGCGGTTTTGCAGATGTTTGCTGGCTGCTTCTTGGCAGCAGCAGCTTAAGTGCAGTCGGATGTATAAGGGTTGACGTTATCATAAAGAAGATCAGCAGCAGGAAGACAATATCTGACATTCCTGCCATGCTGAAGCTCGCACTTACTCTATTTCTCTGTTTTATTGGCATTTCCGGCCTATTTTACAGGTTCGTTCAAAATATCCATAAACTCAGTTGAGGTAGCTTCAAGTTTGAATACCACCTTTTCGACTTTTACTACAAGCATGTTGTAGGCAAAATAAGCCATGATACCCACAATAAGGCCGGCAACTGTTGTTACGAGTGCTGTATAAATACCGTTACTGAGCATGGAAACGTCGATGTTGCTGCCGGCATTGGCCATGTCGTAAAACGCTTTAATCATTCCAATTACCGTGCCAAGGAATCCGATCATCGGAGCAGCGCCTGCGACCGTTGCCAGTACGGGAAGACCTTTTTCAAGTTTATAGATTTCAAGTTTGCCTACATTTTCGATGGCAGTATTAACATCATTAAGCGGTCTTCCAAGTCTGTTGATACCTTTCTCAACCATTCTGGCAGCCGGACCTTCACTAGAGCGGCAGAGGGCCATTGCAGCATCAATTTTGCCATCGTAGATATAATCCTTGATACGGTTCATGAAGTTCATATCCTCCTTCCCTGCTCGTGTGATTACGTAGAATCTTTCAACATAGATATAGATTGCAATAAAAGAGAGCAGGAGAATAGGTAACATCACCCATCCGCCTTTGATTGCAAGATCAATAAATGAGATGCTGATTTCCTGTGGCTCCTCGAAGGTAGTCGGAAATTCCTGGAACATGCTGCTGAGAAGGATCATAAAAAGATATATTTAAATTTAAGAGCGAAGTTATTAAAAAAACGTCTAAATGGTCTCCGTATTATTCAGCCTGTTGATAAATGTCAGAGGGAGACTCTGTTTCCCGGCATAATTATGACTCTGCAGTCTGAGGTGAAGACTAATTGACTTCCAAAGGCAGGGGTTCCTCTTCTTTTTTTCCCTCAGCCTCACTTCTTCTTCGGAAGAGGTTTCTGAAGTTGTCGAATTCGTACCGAAAAAAGATACCTACTCCCTGGGTATAGGGAGCTGTTTCATAGAAGATATTGTCATTTGACCTGTTGAAAAATTTAAATTTCAGTTTTTCGGTAATCGTTACTTCTACGTCAAATGCACCGCTTACCGTTGTGGCACTTGAGCTGGTTTGACCGGTACCCACATCAAAGTTACCGTTGATTGTTACCCTGTCATTCAGAACCTGGGTTGAGAAGGCCATTTCGACTTCCTGAGCACTTATTTCATTGCCGGGACGATAGGCAAAGCCCAGGTCGAAGTCATTACTAATTTGTGACAACCAGTTAGTCAGCTGGTTTGAAACCATCTCCATTGTATTTCCTATAGCTGACATACCGGCACCGGCTGTAGGTGTAGCGCTGCTACCTGTGCGGAAGGCGGGATCGGGATAAAACCTCGCCATAACCAGGAGGTAGGCAAACTGTCTTACAAGTTCCTCATCGGTATTGATTGCATTTCGAAGGTAACTTCTCGTCTGTTCATCGGCTGTGGGCAGGTTTATGTCAAATACGACTACCGGATTCATCAGTTTGCCGCTGAGCTCCAGAATGCATTCGACCGGAATCCTCTCCCTGAATCTTTCATCCTGCAGCAGGTCATATAATGAAGCTTCCAGTCTGTATCTGGCATTAATATCTATATCGGCATCAGAAATATCACCATTCCATGACAATCTGCTACCCTCATCAACACTGAACCTCTTGTTGACAATATTACCCAGTGTGAATAGGTAGTCTCCGGAGCTCAGGATATAGTCTCCTGACATGGTGAAATCACCTTTCGGTGTAAGGCTAATATTCAGTTTACCCGAACCGCGTCCTCTCATTACATCTCCGGCCTTTGCATCAAGTATTAGTTGCACTTCTGCTTCCGGGGTAATATCAAGATCAAAATTAAGAGAAATGGCTCCCTCATCTGACCGGGCTGTTCTGGTAGATTCGGTTTCACTCTCATCTAATGGTATATCGGAACTCGTAAATGTAACAAATGAATAATCTTCTATACTCTGAGTAGAACTCATTGGGATGAAGAATCGGGTATTCCTGTCTGTCCGGGCTGATATATCGAATCCTATATTTCCCTCACTGCCCCTGATCGCTATTACTCCGGTAGCGAACGCGGTTCCGTAGAATATATCATTGTCTTTCTGGCGGGTATCAAGCACCTTCATTTGGTTAGCATTGAATGTGAGGTCGATGCCATAATTGCGGAAGTTCTGGTGCCGAATGATGCCATTAAGCCTTGAATTATTGCCGCGGTCGTCAGCCAGTAAGATATTATTGAAGACAATTCCCCTGCTATCAAATCTTACCGAGTCATTGAAGAAGTATTGTGTCTGAATGTAATCAACCTTCATTTTACCGTTTTCTACAAAGATTGAACCTGTAAGAAGAGGCTGGCTGAGTTTACCGCTAAGATTTACTTTTCCCGTAGCATAACCTCCAATATCTGATGCAAACGAAGATAAAAGGGGATTAAGAATGTTGATCGGAAGTTTATTGGTAATGGCTGTCATTTTAATCTCTTTCCCCCCGGGGTCGTAATAGCCGTTCAGATCGAGTGCCCTTATGCCGTTAAGGTCGTTGTACAGAGTTATATGTGCCAGGCGCTCGTTATTGTCCCAGACTGATTTCAGATAAAGATTTCCATAATCATGGTCAATAAGACGGAAATTCTCAATGACCACATCATCAGTCTCGAGCATTACTTCACCGAGTATTCCTGTCAGAATAATCCGACCTGACAGGTCACCGCCGACAGAGAACTTCAGTTTATCGTTATCTGACAGATCAACAAGATAATTGAGGCCTCCTATGTTGATACCTTCAAATTCGAGGTGAAGTGTATCAGTTTTATCTGGTGATATGGTTCCTGATAACCGGTAGTAGTCATCACTGCTGTTGATGAGTACGTCATTGAACGTGATGTTCTTTTTCCGAACCGATACAGTGGAAGGATTTATTCTCCACATCTCATTTCTGATCCATATTTCAGTTGGTTCAACCGATATTGTGGCCAATTTCAGGGAGTCACTGCCTGAAAACCTGGTCGTGAACCTTACATCTCCCCTGGTTGAAGTTTTTTCATCATTTTCCCACCCTGCATAAAACCGGGCTTCATCAGGTTTGGTCTCAAGATAGATATTGAATCCTTCAAGAGCCATATTACCTGCTATAATTAATTCACCGGCTGCAATCTCAAGTTCGGCAAGGGAGTCAAGTACCTCAAATGAAACTGTCATCTCTGTCATTTCGTTTTCCTTGTAGGTGAAGCTTCCGAAATGCGCATCAGCCGTCACCCTTTCAATTTCATTGTATTTCAGGACTATCTTGCTGCCCGGGGCTACGGTAATTTCGGTACCGAGAAAATCATTAAGATTATCAGTCTCATTCAGTTCAATTTCAAGTTCAAAATCATTATCGCCGTTAAGATTTACCGAGGCAAACTGACTAAAAGCTGAGGGTATAAGTTTTGACAGCAGATTTCTGAATGATTGTGAGAGTGTGCCAAAATTGTATTCTCCTCTCAGACGGATGCTGCCAAAGTCTGAATTCATATCCATGGCCCGTGTTCCGTTGTCTGTCCAGGTCTGCATTGAACCATTGTATATCTCCAGGGTTTTTCCTCCTCTTGATACGGTAGAGTTGAGCAGTCTGATCTCTCCTGCCACATTATCAATATTACTGCCCTGAAAATTTGCCGTCATCAAAACTGTGAAAGCGCTTGTTGTATCGGCTTTATCAATATGGAGATTGTGAAGGTTTGAAAGGGGAATATTGAGTGAGAAATCGAATTCCGGAATAGTATCCTGAAAGTCAAGCAATCCTATGAAGTCCATAACCAGGTTTTCATCCCTGATATTTATAGCACCGTTCCATGTCTTTTCGGTGAAATTTCCGCTGAGTTGAATATCGCGATACAGATATCTGTTAATTTCAACGCTGTTTATGGTTCCGTCAAGTACTGCGTCAAATTTTTTGAATGAGCTCATGACACCATCAATGTTGAGATGGAAGGTTGCTTTTCCCAGCATTTCAGAATATCCTGAAAGGCTGCCGGCATCGATGCTATTGCCCTGAAGCGTTCCCTTGTATCTGAATTCATCCTTTCCTGAAGGCCGCAAGGAGATATCAGTAGATAATGATCCGGCTGAAGTAAAGAGGGTTCCGTAAGTAACAAAGTCTGAAGTGAATCCTGTAAACGTTCCTCTGAATCGCATTTCCCCGATTTTACCGTCAATATCAGGAGGTATTTTACCGGTTTCTGTCAGACCCATCCTCTCAAGGTCGGAAAACCGGGTATTAAGATCGTTGATATCGATGAAGATATATGTATTGTCAATGTCAGGCAATCCGGAAAAGTCAAAGTTAAAATTGATACTGGTAAGGTCTCCGCCTTCAAAGTAGAGGTTTCTTCCTCTCAGCTGGGCAATTGTCCCTGATATAACTCCTGAGACTGTAATCGGACCCGGATCGATGTTAAGCGCAGGTAAAAAGAATGCAATATCGTGTGGTGAGAGGATCGAACTTCTGAGTGAGAGTCTCATTCTTACATCTTCAATGAAGTTACTGAAGGCTTCAGGTTCGTCAAAAAAGAGTGCTATGCTCTCGCCCGATAATGAACTGCCGGCTGTATATATCTCAGCATTGGTAAACTCCATCGCATTACCGGTTACCCAAAATTGTGAGGAGAAACGATCAACTTCAAATCCTGTTTTTTCCCTGAATGAGGCCCTGTAGAGTGACATTGAGGTTGTGTCGTCTTTCACACTAAAATCTTCTATTATGGCATTGAGTTCTGAAAGCTCCAGGTCTGAGAAGTCAACTCCTCCTTTCTCACCTTCATTCGACTGGTTCAGGTTTTTGATAATAAACCTTCCATTATATATCTCCATATGGTTTATCCGCACTATCATCTTGTCAGGGCCTCTCTCCCCGACAGGTTTTATTATTCTGGAGAGATAGAGATTCAGGTTACTGACTCCGGTGGTGTCAGTAATGATTTTAAAGACAGGATCACGTACAGAGACTCTTGTAAGATGTATTATTTTGCCACTGATACCAATCCTTCTGAGTCCGGCTTTAGCCTCTCCTGCGTAAAGAAGTGTATCGCTGTGATTGTCCAGGACCAGTAGATCTTCCATCGTCAGTTTGTTGAAGAATGTGAAGTTTACCTTGCCTATTGATATGGAGGTATTCAGGTTATCGTCAATCTGTGACGTAATTCTGTTAACAATGAATGTCTGAACAGCGGGAAGCCTGATAAGGAAGAATCCGGCTGCCGGAATAAGCATGAGGATTGCTATCAGGAGAATAATGATCTTGTATCTTTTTTTAATACTTTTGACCATCAGATTTTACGACTGGTTGAGCATTCAAAATAACCTAAAAATGATTGAATAACAAAGAATATGCCAATAACAATTCTGGGAATAGAGTCATCATGTGATGATACGGCTGCGGCGATTGTCAGGGATGGTATTATGATGTCGAACCTGATCACAAACCAGGATATTCACCGTGCTTACGGAGGTGTGGTGCCCGAGCTTGCTTCGAGGGCACACCAGGCGAATATCGTACCTGTTATAAACCAGGCTCTGGAAGAGGCTGGTATCGGACTGGAAGAGGTCGATGCAATCGCATTTACGAAAGGTCCGGGCTTACTCGGGTCGTTGCTGGTAGGCGTCTCTTTTGCAAAAGGTTTATCAGTTTCGCGTAATATCCCGTTGATAGAGGTAAATCATCTTCAGGCTCATGTGCTGGCACACTTCATACGTGAAAAAAAGGGGAGGGAGAAGATCATGCCTGCTTTTCCGTTTTTGTGCCTTTTGGTTTCGGGAGGACATACTCAGCTGGTTGTTGTCAATGACTATCTTGACATGGAGGTCATAGGAATAACGACCGATGATGCAGCAGGCGAGGCTTTTGACAAATGCGCCAAGGTTATGGGGTTGCCTTATCCGGGCGGACCGATGATTGATCGTATGGCAGCCCTTGGAGACAAGAACCGCTTCAGGTTCAGCAAACCATCAATGGCGGGACTTGATTTCAGCTTCAGCGGACTGAAGACCAATTTTCTCTATTTTCTCAGGAAGAAGCTGAGTGAAGATCCTGATTTTATCAAAGAGAACAGTAATGATCTTGCTGCTTCGCTACAGCACACTATTGTTTCAATACTTACAGACAAGATAATAGAAGCCGTTGCCATTACAGGTATTGAGAGAGTAGCCCTGGCAGGTGGTGTGTCGGCTAATTCAGGACTGAGAAGCAGGCTTAAGGCGGAGGCTGTGCATAGGGGATGGCAGCTATTTATACCCGATATTGCTTACACAACTGATAATGCAGCAATGATTGCAATTACGGGATTTTTTAAGTATATTCGCAATGATTTCACCGGTCTTGATGTTGTACCGACAGCAAGATACGGTCTGCAGAGTTAAGAGGGAAAGAGGGAAATTTTAATGACTTCTTTATTATATGCAATTATTCAGGAAGGATCAGACAAAGAACTCACCCGAAATCATACTTGACCCGGGAGGGATAATCAGGATCAAAGGGCGATCGATTCTTGAAAATGCGACGGATTTTTACCAGCCGATACTTGAATGGATTGCTGAATATGTCAGGGAACCGGCTCAGCTGACCTGTGTCGACATCAATCTGGAATATTTCAACAGTGCGACAGCAAAAGTACTTATAACCCTTATTCAGAAGGTTTCGGCGGTTACATTCAGGAATGCCAAATTTAAGGTAAACTGGTATTACGAAGATGGGGATGAAGATATACTTGAGAGGGGAGAGTATCTTGAATCAGTGCTTGAGACCGACTTCAATTATATTAAGATCATGGATTAGAGGCTACCATGCCAGTATCTGACTTTTCTCCCTTCCATATCCCCTTATCCACAATCTGTTTGAGTATACCTCTACGACTGCGAAGCTGTTTACGTTTTCAGTTTCGATCATACCTTTGAAGGTAACAAAATGTATCATGTTAAAATTTCCGTATCCGCCGTCGTGATTATGCCCGTTAAACCATGATATAATATTGTCATATTCTTTTAGCAGGGTTAGCACCTCATCACTGTTGAGAAGATTATGTGCACCTGAAGGAAAGACCGGGAAATGGCAGATCAGGAAGACTTTTTCGTTTGCGGCTACCGATTCATCAAGTTCCTTTTTCAGCCAGGCCATCTGTTTGCTTCCGGTTCCTCCGTTCCAGTCAAATGCATTCGGTTCTTCACTCGCAAGCAGTTTTTCCAGAAGCCTTTCTCCTTCCTTTCTCTGTGATGATGTAACTGCATAAGTTGCTATTTCGTTACCATTGAGCACAATAAATCTGAACTGGTCGTGAACAAATGAATAGTACCCCTCATCCGAACCTGTTATACGACTGACCTTTCTGCGATCGCGTGATGCAACAGAAAAATCATGATTACCAAGGCAATGGTAAGTTTTGATTCCTGATTGCTCAATCATTTCAATGACACGATCGAAAGAGACGAAGTCCCTGTCGATAAGATCTCCGAGATTTATAATGAACTCGGGAGAGTGATATGCGATCTGGTCGAGCGCCTCAGCCAGCTTTTCCATTGAATTTTGGTAAAAGCGGGTATTGAAGGGTTCGCAATCGCAATACTGAACGTCGGCTATAATTCCGAATGAGAAAAGAGGTTCCTGACTGACAATCATTTCAGTATCATTTTTTACCCATACCGGGTTCCATTTCGTAAGCACGGCCAATAAAAGGACAGGGAATATATATAAAATGGATTTCATATCAGCTTTCGCCATGAAAAGCGGAAATACCAGGGTACATAAACTTTCTGGCGGCAACTTCAGCCGGGAAGACAAAGAACTCAGCATCTGCTTCTGCGCACAGCCTGTCAGTACCGTCATACAAATGACACTTAATCGAAGCATTGTGCCCCTCTCTTTTTACAAGCGAAGCCTTCGCTGTAATGTCTCCCTTTGAGAGGTGGACCGGTTTAATATATTTTACCCTCAATTCTGCCGTTACCCCGGCTGTTTCAAGCTTTACATAGACAAACCAGGCAGCAATCTCATCGAGCAGTGTGGCGATGATACCACCGTGAAGAACGTCAAAATATCCCTGGTAATTGATGTCAGGTTTCCAGACTGCAATTACCTCATTGTCTGTCTCTTTAAAGTCCAGTTTCAGGCCGACTGGGTTTTTCGGACCACATCCGAAGCATCTATTACGGTCGGGACTGAAAGGGTTTGTTATTTTACGGGTCATTACGTTTTTTTCTCTTTCTCGAATTATGTACAAATATAAGAAGGTTCATATATGAAAATGCGAAAAATACCAACCCCATTATAAGCAGCAGTATCATGAATGTGACGGAGGGTTTCTCGTCTGGTGTTGTGGCATTAGCCTTTAGCCAGGTATAACTGTAAATGTCTATCCCTATAATAAGAAGAGATACGACCATACCGTAAATAATAAGTGTGCCGTCGAATATTCTTGTTGTTTTGTACGTAGAACTCCGGGTAAAATTCTCATAACGCGTACGGCTATAGTATTCAGCTCTTGCACGGGCTCTCTGGCGGTGGTACTCCTCCCATTGCTTTATTTTTTCATTGTATGACCGATCATTCTGGAAAGCTCCTGAAAGAGCATTATGAAGGAACTCGTAAGCCTCCGAAACCCTTATAAAGAGATCGGGAGCAGAGGGATGGCGATTCAGATCAGGATGATACTGCCTTGCCTTTGTTCTATATGCCCTTTTAAGATCGTTAAGTGAACAACCCTCAGAAAGGCCAAGCACTTTGTAGTAATCAGCCGCAGTCATTTCGTTCCTTTCAGTGCGAACACCAAGTAAGGCATTTTTATCGTTAAACAGGTAATAAATTTTAAATATTCATATTATTATTGCAGAATATTCAGGCTTTAATTAAACTAAATAAAAGTAATAAACCGGTAAATTTATGGATTGGCCAACTGTACTTCGTGCTTTCGGACTTACACTTTTTGCGGGTATGGCTACAGGTATCGGTGGATTGATAGCTTTCTTTGCCAGACGGACAAATACCACGTTCCTTTCATATTCCCTTGGTTTCTCAGCAGGAGTGATGATCTACATTAGCCTCACCGAGATCATGACTAAGGCTGGTGAGATCATATCTGCGACACATTATGGTAAAACAGCTTCACTGATAACATTTACCTTCTTTATTGCCGGGTTTTTCCTTACAGCTCTGATAGATAAGGTCATACCAATGAGAGAGAACCCTCATGAGATGATGCGGCTGGAGCAGATGAACGAAGGTTGCCAGAGAAGAAATCCCAGATTGCTCAGGGTAGGTGTTTTCACGGCTGTAGCACTTGCCGTGCACAATTTTCCTGAGGGCATTGCCACTTTCATGGCCGGCATGAGCGATCTGACGGTGGGGATAAGTATTGCAATTGCTGTTGCCATTCACAATATTCCTGAAGGCATTGCTGTATCTGTACCTGTATATTTCGCTACCGGGTCGAGGCGGAAAGCTCTTATGTGGTCGGTTCTTTCAGGGTTTTCCGAGCCTGTGGGTGCAGTTGCCGGTTATTTTATAATCTCATTTTTCAAAAGTGAGGTTGTGCTTGGGTATGTCTTCGCGATAGTAGCCGGTATAATGGTTTACATTGCATTCGACGAACTACTTCCTGCAGCACATAAGTATGGCAAACATCATGTAGCTATTTACGGTCTGGTAAGCGGGATAATTGTTATAGGTATCAGCCTTATAATGTTGAATTAGAACAGGCTTACGGCAGTATCAGAAAGAGTGTAGCCAGCTTTTGATTATCATGCTATTCCTGCAAATCCCATAAAGGCCATCGCGAGAAGGCCGGCAACTATAAAGGCAATCGGAACTCCTTTCATGGCAGCCGGGATATCAGCCAGTTCAAATTGCTCGCGCAGGCCCGCAAAGATTATAAGTGCAATACTGAAGCCAATAGAATTGGCTATTGCGAATACAATACTCTTTATGAGGTTATAATCATTCTGTCCGGCCAGTATGGCAACACCCAGAACGGCGCAGTTGGTAGTAATAAGAGGAAGGAAGATACCCAGTGCCTGGTAGAGTGCCGGGCTAGCTTTTTTAAGGATGATTTCGACCAACTGTACCAGTGATGCAATAACGAGAATGAACGTTATTGTCTGCATAAAGCCAATACCAAAAGGCAGCAGAATGTAGGTACGTATAAGATAAGTGACCAGGGTAGCTATGGTCATAACAAAAGTCACTGCACCGGCCATTCCTATTGAGGTTTCGACCTTACCCGACACCCCG
>JAWOIF010000094.1:0-5211 GCA_046484805.1 Bacteroidales bacterium | reverse complement strand
ATAAAGTGAAGTTGTCAGTCTCCTAGCTTAGAATGGTTACTAAGATACTATCAATGATGCCTGGCTAGATGGTTAAACATCTTAAACTATTTTATTAAATTATTATTCATTCATAAGGATGTGGTAACTTATTGATTGTCTAAGATCGGAACATTCACTTGATATCAAATTAGCAATGTGGAATGGTTTATTCCCTACCTCTGAAAAAATGCCAGGCATGATTGATTGTAATTCTAATACTGCGAAATGTAAGGCATTTTTCTACTAGCCTGCCTCATAAGGCCATCAACTAACTGTGCAGGAGTAGAGAAGGCAGATCCTGAAAGTTTGTGATTAAAATTCCATATCATCTTGTTGGATTTGAAATCATGGATACTGATTGCAACAGTTGCTGCATTTGTGGAACCCCAAACACCAACAAGTAATCCTAATGCCACAGCAGCTCCTTCAGACATAGGTTTTGAAAGTGAATAGCTTGATGTAATTAAACCATCAACACCAATGACTTCGCAAATTTCTACTGGAGAAAGTGGTGTCCCATCAAAATAGCCAGCTCTTCTTAGTTTTGAGTTTGTTGTCTCAACATCTTGTATTTCTACTAAGACCCGTCCTTGCATTTTTCGTTTTAGCATCCAACTATACATCTCTTTTTGAAAGTTCAAAGATTCAGTTTTTTGCTGCTCGATTATGGCATCGCCATCTACTTTTTTTGTTGCTGCAATTGACACTACTGGTGGGGCTATTGCAATAGTAGTATGGCTATTTGCCAGTGTCTTTGAGTCTGGAGTGTAGTAAATCTTTGCACATCCAGACATCATAAATGTTGCAAGCATAATTAGAAGAAGAATTTTTGTTTTCATAGCTGTAGAGATTTAGATTAAGTTAAGTTGAATTGAGTATTAATGTGAGATAAGTCTAAGTTTAATTCTGGATATCTATTGGGGACTAATACTATATTTGATAATTGATTATCTATATAAGCTATAAGCCTGACTTATAAAGGCTTTTGTGTGTTGTAGGAGGCTCACAATAAGCCATAACTTGGTTATAAAGATAGGAAAATTGCTTTTGGTGTTAGTGAAGGTGTTGTATAGGATGATAAAAGTTTGTTTTATGCATCTTACGGGTCTGTTGTTGTTATTTGCGCTTGACGTTAGGTAGGTAATGCAGTTTAAAATCTGGCCTTAAACTCTTCAGGCATCGACAAACCTCCAGTCACCCTTAAATCTATATACCAAGTATTACAGGTAATCCTAATTCACAGAAAACTTAACCTGATATTACTTCATTACTATCAGCCTCCCCAAACCGTAAACCCCGTTGCGACGCATTAGCCGTACCAAATAAATGCCACAAGATAAATGACCAATATCAACCGTGACCTCGCCTGATTCAACAACCTGAATCATCTCAAACGATGATGTAACAGCCCTTATCTCAAGCAGATACTGACCCTCTCCGGGTATGTCAAGAGTCATGCTTCCAGAGGTTGGATTAGGATAAATCCTCAGTCGCCCCGGATACACCACTCCTCCCGAAACGGAAGTCTCATACGATCGGGGAGTTACAACCAGATCATCAATAGCAAGCAAATGATCAAACCCCGGATCATCGGTGCGATCTGACCAACGTAACATTATCTCCCCTCCAACCGGTATCGAAACATTTATCGTCGCTGAAAGTACCGTCCGGTTCTCAGAACTGTTGCCGTCAACCGGTCTCCGTAAATAAAACGGGTCGGTATTTGGTGATACAAAATCAAGGGCCGGAACAGAAACGTAACCGCCGGATCGAACATTTACCGCCCTGTCAGAAACAAGGTAATCAAACTCAAGCGTGTTGGCAACTATTGAAGATGGCGGCCCGGTTGAACCCCCAACCCTCCATTGCTCTCCTGTGTACTGTATCTCAATAGACCTTATTCCGGCTCCGATGTTGTTCACAAACCTTAGTCCGAAAGCCACCGGCCCCGTGGTACTGCTGTACATCAACCCAACAGCCCTGTCTGAGGACGTACCGATGTGCCCTGCATTATATAAATACCCTGCCTCAGCAACTGACGCGCCAACAGTGTAGTTCCTATACTCCTGAGGCTGGGTTCCGCCCAGAGTCATAAGAGTATAACTTCCGGGGAACCCAGGGTCGTTGTCACTGTAATAATGGGTCTGAACGCCGGGAAAAACATTATCAAAGCTCTGAGTGTAAGGCGTGTCGAAACTATTGAAAGATATGCCTGTGCCAAAGGTCTCGAAACTGTAGAAGTTCTCAAGAAGCGGAAAATAATGAGCCTTCACAAACCCAAGAAGCCCGTCCGATAGCTTCGATGCAAAACTGAGCCTCGAAATATGATTGGTGCGCACGCCTGAATGACACTCAAGCTGCACTCCGTCAACGGTGCCTCCATCGAGCGACCCGTGCCTCCGGGTGTTGTATCCTCCTGAAAAATAGGGATCGGTACCGGGCGATGGCACCTGTGCCGACGGAACACCCGGTATGCCTGTATCGGCAAGAAGGGTGCCCAGACTGACTTGACCGCGCAGCAAGGCGGCATGTGTGCTCCCTGACTCCGCCGTTGAGGCAAGTGTGCGAATACTGCTCTGGTCAATGTAGGTCGCAAGGTTAAGTGTGGCATCTGACAATCCAAGCTGAGATGAACTTAACAGATATCCCCACTCAAGTTGCTGAATGGCGTGACCGTGTCCGTGAAGGTCGAGGTAAAACCCTTTTCCCCATTGCTTTACGACGGCCGCCTTTGCACTGTCGATAAACTTATGCCATTCAACCCAGTAGGGCTGGGTTGCCAAATCGCCACAGGTGGCTTCGTTAACGTCACGGTTAACATCTATCTTTAGTCTCGATAACCGGCAAATAATTATGTGGGGATACCTGCCTGTCCGCCTGTGAATTTCATATTCCAGCTCCCTGACAAGTTCCTGGGTACGGCGGTCAGTTAACGTGATGCCGCAGGTACGGTCAGGTATCTCCGCTGGTGAAAGAGTGCCCCCGTGTGGCGCAGTAATTACCAGAGGCAGGTTGCCGGCCCTGTATTCAATGTAGCCATTCTGTCCGAAATAGACACTGCCAGCCTGAAAGGGCTGGGCCCCAAGGGCCGCCGTGGCAAAAAGGAGTGTCAGTAGCAGGGAATAGGGGAGGTGGGTCATGGGAAGGGGTTCAGTTATGCGGTTATTTCAGTTTCGCGTTGATTATCACCGGATTGTCGTTTTCTGTTACCAATGTGTATAGGTCTTCTAACTCCTTCCTGCCTGATGTATTGCCTTTATTGTTGTCCGTTGACGCCAGAACATCTCTAATTAATCTCCTGAATTCCGTGGCCTGAACAGAACAGTGTACCCGGCCTCCAGCCTGAATTGCCAATCCGGGTAACTCTAACTCATATCCCCAAAGTTCATGATATAAGGGCTCCGCCCTGCATACCTCCCTTTTCTGACTGTCGTAAATATAATAGCCGACATCTGTTATGCTGATCATCGCATTCCCCGGACTGATCGTATTCTCATATCCTACCCGCATAAAATGTATCATCCCGTTGCTCTCAAATAAATATTGATTCGAGGCTCCCCTTGTCATGTCTCCATACCTCTCTGGCCGGTCAGATATAAACACAATCGATGGAACCAAATCATCGCCCATTACCGTAAATACTGTGTCCGATTCCGATGGCTGAATCATTATCCTGCCTTCTTCTGATACACTCAGCCTGGAATGCATGCCGGCCCATGCTCCCGGATGTGGCTGGTCTACTCTCTCCAAACCTCCTGTTACCCTGCCATCAAATGTCTGAAAGAAATATTGGTACCCGTATGTACCGAAATTACCAGGTACTACCAAAAGAAGAGTATCATCGTATACCATAATGGTGTTCAGCGATCCTTTGCTCTCAAATGGAATGGATCTGTTGTGACTGAGTTTCTCAAGATCATACCTGATGATCTGGTTCTTACCCATATCATGGTACAGAAAATACTTTTCGTCCTTATCAACACACCAGGCATCAAGCTGGTTAAACTCACCCGGTCCCTTCCCGCGCCGCGATATCTGTGAAATATATTTTCCCGATGCATCAAAAAGATGAATGACAGACTGACCAACAGAAATTATATGCCTTTCACCAACGTATCCGTTGAAATTCCTGATGAGAGAACTTTCTCCTGTTTCAAGCCTGATTACATGTATGTCATCAGCTATGTCAGACAGATTCACGGCTTCCGCCTTTACCTCTTTTCTGGTGTCAATTACTATGGTATCGGTGTTGCCGATACCATTACCCTCATTACATCCTGTTAAAATAAATGTGGCCGCTATGAAACCTTTCAAAATGGTATTTAATTTCCTTATCATATGAGTTTTATGGTTTTTGGCTGTTAAATGGTGATCTCACTCTGTTTATTCTACCTGCCCTATTCCGGAAACCGCCATGGATAACAGGTGCAACGAACTTATTTAACCTCGATGATCATGGGTGGTGTCCCGTATCTGTAACCGATCTGATAACTTAACTGCTTCCTCCTCAGCTTCCTGCCTTGTTTTGAAACGCTGTAACGGACAAATCTCCCGGCCTCCTGAATCCTTCAACACAACGCTGAAGTCTCTCTCACTCAAACTCAACGGCCTGTTGCTGCGACTGTAAACCGTCTGACTGCGTCCAGACTGCCTTACCCTCAAAGTCATGGTTCCTTCTACCGGAATCCAGCGACCAACCCTGATCAGTCCGAAAAGCGCTGTCGCATACTTTACCCGCCGGTTCCTGAAATCTATAGTTGTCATCGTAGTGGTAAAGGCAGCAAAGGCTCCGATCAGAATCAGAAATAGCGCCGTCCATGATGCAAAAATGGCTACCAGTCCGGTTAATAATATTATCCAGCCGCCAAAGGAGCCGGAGGGGCCGAGAAGCCTGTCAAGGCGGTGGGTTTCAGTGGGGTACATGGTAAAAGAAGGGCGTAGAAGGCGTAAATGGCGTAGAAGGCCTTTAGATTTACACCCTAAACAATCTTTTAATATTATGATGTTGAAAAAGGGGTGTATGGGAGGAGTTAATAACTTTGGAAATTGTTAATAACCAAAACCAGAAGGGACCATGGGTGCACTTTGTAGAAGGATGATCTTGGGATCATTTTACGTATTAGTCCCACGGTCCCCAATGGTTGCGAGGCCATTTAGAATTTTAAGCCTGGGGCTTATTAAAGTTCTTAG
>JAWOIF010000055.1:0-53429 GCA_046484805.1 Bacteroidales bacterium | reverse complement strand
CATTAACAACTTCTCAGGAATATTTCTTCCGGTGAACAAGCACGGGGTACAGGGCAGGCAAGCAGTGCGGGCGATTGATAATGCCTATGCGTCTGATGATCAGATACTTTATTTCCCTGCCGGCATCTGCTCAAGGAGAAAAAAAGGGATAATATCCGATGTCGATTGGCATAAAAGCTTTATAGCGAAGGCTGTCTGGCATCGCAGGGATATCATCCCCGTCTATTTTTCAGGCAGAAATTCAGGCTTCTTTTATTCTCTGGCTAACCTTAGAAGCCTGCTGGGGATTAAAACCAATCTTGAGATGCTCTGGCTGCCCGATGAGATGTTTCAGCAGAAAGGAAAGCAGATATACATTGTATTCGGCAAACCGGTCAGCTGGAAAACATTCGACAAGTCAAAAAGCGCGTCAGGGTGGGCTGCATTCATGAGAAAGAGATCCTACGATCTGGAAAAAAATATACATAATACAATTAATCAAAAGTCTGCAATCTGATCATAACACAAAGCATATGAACGAAATAGCTGAGCGCGCACCAGTAGAGGAGATAATTGCAGAACTTACTCCTGAAAGGCTTTTGCGGAAAACCAATAATGGCAATAACGAGGTTTATCTTTTCACCGGAACCGAATCACCTGTGCTTATGAGTGAAGTCGGAAGGGTTCGTGAGCATGCTTTCAGGAGTGCTGGCGGAGGAACGGGAAAGGAGATTGATGTAGACCATTATGACATCGACCCTGACCATCCTCATAAGCAGCTTATCGTATGGGATCCTGACAATCTCGAGGTAGTTGGCGGATACAGATACTTCATAAACGACCACCGGAATCCTGACAATGATCTGACAAGACTTGCATCATACTCATACTTTCACTTTTCAGATTCCTTCAGGCAAAATTTTTACCCTTTCCTGATGGAGCTGGGAAGGTCATTTGTTCAGCCCGAATACCAGTCAAAGTCAATGGGGAGGAAGAGTCTCTACTCTCTCGACAATCTTTGGGACGGCCTGGGGGCAATAGCTATTGAGTCTCCCAATATCAGGTATCTGTTCGGGAAGGTGACCATGTACAGGCACTATAACCAGAAGGCACGGGATATGATACTCTGCTTCATGCGCAAGCATTTTGGCGATCATGAGAATCTTATCACCCCGAAAGAACCCATGGAAATTGATTTCCATGAGGAAGAGTTGAAACAGCTGTTCACCGGAGGATACCGCGATGACTATAAGGTTCTTTCAGCAGAGGTGAGAAAATTGGGCGAGAACATCCCTCCGCTCTTCAATGCTTATATGAACCTCTCTCCCACAATGAGGACATTCGGGACCTTTCTGAATCATCATTTTGGTAATGTCGAGGAGACCGGGATAATGATTACCATCAGGGATATATACGTAGAGAAGATCAGCAGGCATCTTGCATCCTACCGCGAAGGTTTCGAGTTCGACTCTGTCGATTAATATGCTCTTCTGTCAACCCCCTCGATGAAGTTTACAAACGACCTGTTGACAACCCTGTTGCCACCGGCTGTGGGATAATCTCCCGAGAAATACCAGTCACCGGCATGTCCCGGACAGGCAATATGCAGGTTTTCAATTGACTGATAAACTATTTCCAGTTCTGACTCAATTCCGGGTGTTTTGAGCATTGAGGCTATCTTGCCTGATATATCAGCCGGGGAGGTATCTGCATAAATCTCTCTGACAACATTCTCCATCTCACTGACAGGCTTCTCAAGTTCAGCTCTGGCCTTCTCATATATTTCATCTATCAGGCTTTCCTTTCCCTGGTCCATAATAATTGAAATTGCCGCCCTGAAAGCTATAAAATCACCCAGTCTGGCCATATCGATACCATAACAGTCGGGGTACCTGATCTGTGGAGAGGATGAGACGATTATGAGTTTTTTGGGTCCTAAACCATCAAGAATCCTGATTATACTGTTCTTAAGGGTGGTTCCTCTGACTATCGAATCATCCAATACAACCAGGTTGTCGATACCCCGTCTTACCACCCCGTAGGTTACATCATAAACATGCCCCACGAGGTCGTTACGGGCAGTGTCTTCTGTAATGAATGTCCTGAGCTTGACATCCTTGACGGCAATCTTTTCAATTCTTGGTCTTACCGCCATAATCTCAGCCAGCTTATCGCGTCCGGCCTTTTCCCTCTGTTTCAGAATGGCATCAACCTTGAATCCGTTCAGGTAGTCCTCAAGACCCTTGATAAGGCCGAAGAAGGCACTCTCGGCAGTATTGGGGATATATGAAAAGACCGTGTTCTCGATGTCGTAATCGACTGCCTTAAGTACAGCAGGGGTCAAAAGCTCCCCGAGCATTTTTCTCTCGCGGTAGATATTCTTGTCTGTACCCCTTGAGAAGTAGATCCTTTCAAATGAGCATTTCCTGGCTGGAGCAGGGTCCAGTACCTTCTCCTCTGCAACTGATCCTGAAGCATTGATTATCAAAGCATGACCCGGCGTCAGCTCTTTTATCTCTGCAGTCCTCCTTCTGAAAACGGTTTGAATCACCGGCCTTTCTGAAGCAGCAATGGCAATTTCATCATCATGATAGTAGAATACAGGCCTGATACCAGAAGGATCCCTTAATACAAAGCCTGTTCCGAAACCGGTTATGCCAGCCATGGCATAGCCCCCGTCCCACTTTCTGGCTGCATTCTCAAGAACCGTAGAAATATTCAGATTTTGTTCGATCATAGGAGTAATCTCCTTTTTCGAATACCCATGCATCTTATAGTCCCTGTACAACCTTTCATTCTCTTCATCGAGAAAATGGCCAAGATTCTCAAGTACCGTAACGGTATCTGAAAAATCGACAGGATTCTGGCCGATATCAACAAGATGATTGAATATCTCATCGACATTGGTAAGATTGAAATTCCCGGCAAGAACAAGGCTTCGCGACCTCCAGTTGTTCTCTCTGGTAACCGGATGGACATAGTCTATATTATAGTTACCGAAGGTTCCATATCTCAGATGTCCAAGGTAAATATCACATGCGAAAGGCATCTCCTCCCTCAGGAAGACCGGATTCTCCGCCCTCTCTTTTTCCTTTACCTTAACTAACTCTATATCATCGTAAACCCGTGAAAAAACGTCCTTTATTGAATCAACATTATTTGACCTCTGCCTGAAAATATAGCGTCTTCCCGCAGGAGCATTAAGCTTCAGACCTGCCAGACCGGCTCCATCCTGACCGCGGTTACGCTGCTTTTCCATCATGAGATACATCTTCCCAAGTCCGTATCTCCATGTACCATACTTTTCAATAAAGAATTCTACGGGCTTAAGCAGTCTTAAAAGTGCTATCCCGCATTCGTGCTTAACAGGTTCGCTCATCTTATTGATTGATTATTTCCGGAAGATTGATCTTCTGTCTGACGAGATATGATTCACTGAATGATCTCCTGACCTTTTCCAGTGCACGCATTGCATCAATTCTTGTTCGGAAATCCCCCAGTCGGACTATATAAAAGTTTGGCCGTTCAAACTCCTGGTATGCCCTCATGTCAGGATAGTCGCTAATCACCTGCGCCATTACCTTATCTGCCTCGTCCCGTGCCGCACGGTGTCCCCTGCGATACACCTGTATCCGGTAACCGTCAATTCCTCCGGCAAGCCTGTTGGCCTCAAGGTGTCTGCTTATAAGTGTGTCTATGGCAGGATCGTGAAATATAAAGAGATCACCCCTGTAAGGATCATCCTGCCCGACGTTGAACAGATCAACTGTCTTGACAATACGCTGAGCATTTCCACTCGAAGCGACAAGTAACAGGGTAAGGATTATTACAAAAACTCTTTTCATGGTGCAAAATTAACCCATTTTTTCATTCATCACTAACGGGTTTCAGAGTAAGATAGTATCTTCCTCCTTTTATACCCGCCAGCAACAGGTTTCCGTCATGGGTCATGACAAAGGTCTCAGCCAGTGCATCGGTATCGTATGAATCGCATGCATTGTATATTCTTAACCTCCTGTATTCTGAACCGTCATCGATGCTGAGTACAGTAACAATGAAGCAGTTCCTGTTAAGCATATATACCAGGCCGTGTCCGTCATAAAATAGTGCAACCCCCTCGTTAGAGTTCTCGGGATACTTTTTCCATGATCCGGTCGATCTGACCATGCTTAAAAACGA
Source organism: Bacteroidales bacterium (assembly GCA_046484805.1). Lineage (GTDB taxonomy): Bacteria > Bacteroidota > Bacteroidia > Bacteroidales > VadinHA17 > SLNP01. The sequence goes on along the minus strand of JAWOIF010000055.1, from coordinate 49,271 downwards.
GTTCATGAAAATGGTCTCTCCTGATGACAGCTCGGTACGGCCGCTCACCAGGTATTCTCCGGGCACAGTACTGCATATATCAAGCGATGCTGCGCTATAGGAAGGGTTATTCGATAGTTCCGTCCTGCTGCCTGCATTTGACAGGGTACTGGTTATTCTTCGCATTGCCGCAACCGGTTTTGCCGTACCTGCCGATTCTGTAGTTGCAAGCATATACCCGCCATCTGAAAGTGCAACAGCCCCTGACAGCCGGAAGAAAAACGGTTCATCCCGGGTAATTGTTGATCCTATATTCCCCGCAGTGTCACATATGACCTTCATTATACCTGACAAAGCTTCTGCAGGCTCGTCAGGTCCGGTTCCGCAAATAGCTATAATCTCCCCGTCAAACTCGCCGGGAAAGAGAAATACCTCACTGACTGATATCCCCGCTTCTACCTTTTTCTCCCAGAGAAGATCTCCGTCAGGGTCGAGCATAGTGAGAAGCAGATCCCCTTCGGAACCCCCTGCCACCATATAGAAAGCAGTGTCATACCACACCGACCTGAAACTTCCCTGCATCTCTGAAGAGAAACTGAAAATCTTGTTGCCTGCCCTGTCGCTCTTCATCAGGTAAGGTTTCCCGTCAACGGCACCTGCACTGATATACCCCGAATCAGGTGTAAGTGCCAGATAATGTGCGCCTCCATTCCCTCCTGTATACTCCCATAAAAAATCATCGCTCTCCCTGTTGCAGGAAATAGCGGCAGGCAGCATAATCAGTAACAGAAAAACTGCTTTTTTCATCATAACCGGTTTTTGCTGAGGTAAAAGTACGAATTTAACATATCAGTACAAAAAAGAGGGAGCCGCCCTGGCGGACAGCTCCCTGCGACGGCGCAACCAAACCTCTGTGGAAAAATGAAAACTAGCGGATGAAGTTTATGTCCAATGACTCCTGCTGATCAGTGCGCCTCTGATAATTATTGAAGTTATAGGTTGCCGTAAGGGTAAGAACCCTCTGTTCGGGAATAGCAATCGTCGTTACTTTGAAATTCATCCCCTCTGAGGTACTCTTTATCTTATAGGAACCAAGAATATCGCGGAAACCAAGACTAAGATTAAGCTTCTGCTTCATCAGAGACTGGCTGAGCCCGGCGTTGAGCATAAAGGCACCCGATGTCCGTCCCTGAGTATTGATTGACGGACCAGTGTACATACCCTGAAGTGAAAACCTTGTGGTGGGGGTAAACAGAAATATTATATTGCTGTTCATATTCCAGGTAAATGTACTCTCATCAACACCAGTGCTGATCGTCTCATCATCAAGAAGGTAATAATAACCGCTCCCCGATACCATCATGCGAAGCCAGTTAACCGGCTGAAGGTTGGCCATGAATTCAAGACCGGCAGAATGCGACCTGTTGGCATTAGCAGAGGTTAGAAACAAAGTACCCTCATCATCAGTTACAACAATGCTGGAAATCAAATCATTTGACTGTCTGTAGAATGACTCGGCCGAAAGAGAGCCTATCTTCACCTGTCTCTGGTAATTCAGCTCATAACTGCCTGTATATTCAGGCCTGATCTGTGGGTTGCCTTTTGCTATTGTCTGATTGTCTATAAATTGAGGAAAAGGATTAAGGACATTCCAGTTGGGGCGATTGATCCGGCGTGAATAACTCAGCTGTAGCTGTTGGTTGTTCTTCATGGGCCTTGTAAGATGAACCGTGGGAAACAGACTGAATTTATCGTAACTATATTCTTCGTTAAGAGTAATCTGATTAATAATCCGGTATTCATATTCACCCCTCAGTCCCAGCTGATAGTTGAATTTCCCAAGAGCTGACGACCATGTTGTATATACTGACCAGATGTCACGGCTAAATGAAAACTCGTTGGAATAGAGATTATCAGGCACCCAGTCACCGGCACCATGGTCATAGTTCCTGAAGCTGTTATTGTCTGAATCACTCATAATGTTATACTGCAACCCGGTTTCCAGCTTTGATTTCTCTCCAACCGGGCGCTCGTAATCCGCTTTCAACCTGATGTCAAGAAGATCAAGTGTCAGTACTGACTCTCTCAGCACCGGTAATGCGGAACCCGGCACCCATTGACTGTCAGTCTCCACTTCTGAAAGATTCTGGATGATATCCACCATGGCACCTCCTCCGAACATATTAAAACTGATCTTCTCTCCTTCCCTCTTGAACTTATGCGTGAAGTTCAGGGAGGGATTATACATGAATCCCTTAAGACCCAGATCATTGGTATTCAGGGCATACTCCAGGGTTGATGTCTCCCTGTAATCTCTGAACACCCGTGTGGCAATCTCTACGTTCTGGTTGATTGGACCAAATGTACCGGAAACTGTCAGGGAATTTCTTTCGTTGAAGGTGATATCAGCGCCTCCGTTGAAGCTGCCGGTTTTCATTACTATCTGCTGATCGAGATATGAATCCATCAGGAACTCACCGCCGGAGAGAACTGTTTCCCTTGAAAGGTCAACGGTAACTTCAGTACCATAACGCATACCTGTAAATCCTGCGAAGATATTTACCTTACCTTTTCTGTAGTTGAGACGCGCGTCTCCCGTATATTTTCCGCCGAGGCCTGCCATCAGGGTAACCATCCCGTTGAAACCGGCCTGCTGCTGTTTCTTGAGTATCAGGTTGATAATGCCGGCTGTGCCATCAGGATCATATTTTGCCGACGGATTTGTCATTACCTCGATCGATTCAACCATCTCGGCAGGAATCTGGCGAAGAAGATTGGCTCCTGTCTGTGGAGCCGGATTGCCGTCAATCAGCAGGGTATAATTTGAACTCCCGCGAAGAAGCACATTGCCCTCAACATCAGTAGTAACCGAAGGTACATTCTCAAGCACCTGTGCGAGGGTTGTTGCCCCGGCCTGCCGAAACTCATCAACTCTTACAATTTTTTTGTCCTGCTGATAAATAACCTGGGGACGAACAGCTGAAACAATAACATCTCCGGCATCACCTGTTACTTCCCGCAGGATGAATTCCCCCAGGTCGGTTTCAGGAGCATCGGCCGCCAGTGTGAAAGGAAATACCTGTGACTGGTATCCAATAAAGCTCAACACTATATAATAACTGCCTTCGCTGGCTGCCTGGAGTAAAAACTCACCGGCATCATCTGTAGCTACACCTCCGCTTAGAGCGGAGTCGGGAAGCGAATAGAGAGCTACCGTAACGTTACTTAAGGGGTCTCCTGTGGCAGAGTCTATTACCCTGCCCTTTATTACTCCCCTGTATGATGCCTGCGATAATAACAGGGATGAAGCCATCATCAGTGTAAGCAGTGTGAATGCAAATCGGGTTTTCATTTTAAAGAGATATTTTAAATTGGTTAATTCAAAGCAAAAGTCAACAAGTTGAACCGTGTTTGAAAAACTATTCTGTGAATGCCATGATTAAACAGCCGAAATCGAAAAAAAATCCTGAAATTGAAACTTACCGTATAAACTTAACCTTTCACAGAAAAAAATTTGCATCTGCAGTGCATTTGGCTTTTTTTGATGTTCCTTTGCCACAGACCTGATTAACAATGAAACGAAGCTCTGTCATACTTATCCATATGGCATTCTGGGCGCTCAGCGTAATGATCCCTTCAGCCCTGCTTCTTACATATAAGGAGCAGATATCTCAGGGGATGATGATCTACCAACTGGTAACCCACTTCTATTATGCCATTGTATTCTACTTCGTCTACCTCTTTATTGTACCGATAACTTTTGGTTCCTCCAACTCCCTGCTAAGGAATCTGGTGATATTCATTGCCGCGGTACTGTTTCTGTGGTTTATAAAAATAGGAAAGACCGTGATAACTGATTACCGGTTCGGGCTCGGACTGGAGAGATACAATATTTATAGTGTAACCCACTATATAACTGATCTGATTAATATTATTATCTATACACTGTTTGCTGTTTTCATGAAGCTGGCTATCAGATGGTACAATGAAAGAAAGCATGCTGCTGAACTTATGTTACATGAACACCGGATGGAACTGGACTTCCTTAAGACTCAGCTCAACCCCCACTTCTTCTTTAATACCCTGAACAACATATACTCACTTGTATACATGAAATCTGATGAGGCGCCGGCAGCACTAATGAAGCTCTCAGATATAATGAGATATATGCTCTATGAGTCAAAATCTGAAAGAGTGCCTCTTGAAAAGGAGATTGAACACCTTGGGTATTACCTTGAACTGGAGAAACTCAGGGTTAAGGACCCCGACTTTGTTTCACTCAGGGCAGAGGGAGATATCTCGGTTCATCAGGTTCCTCCCATGCTGCTGATATCAGTAGTCGAAAATGCTTTCAAGCACGGGAAAAAAAGAGTAGCCAATCCGGGAATAACAATTGACATCAGGGCAGAGGGAAAAAGGCTCAGGTTCGTGGTGTCAAACTACACTCTTGATGATCAGCCGGAAAAGACTAAAGCCGATTCAGGTATTGGCATGCAGAACACAAGACGAAGACTGGAGCTTCTCTACCCCGGTTGCCACGATCTCAGAATCTCAAGGAACAGCGGAAAATATACCGTTTCAATAGAATTGTACTGTGAAACTATCAGAAACAAATGAAGTATGGAATTGAACTGCATTGCCATTGACGATGAGCCCCTGGCTCTTGAAATAATTCGTGACTATATTAACCGGGTGCCGTTCCTTAAACTTGTCAGGTCATTTGACAATGCTATCGAATGCATCGATTTCCTTAAGAATAACAAAATAGACCTGATGTTCCTCGATATAGAAATGGAATCTCTCACCGGTATCCAGCTAATACATGCACTTAAGGTCAGACCTGAAGTGATATTTATTACCGCATATGACTCTTATGCTATCGAGGGTTTCGAACTCGATGCCGCCGACTACCTTCTGAAACCGGTAAGCTTCGAAAGATTTGTCAAGTCCGTCGACAGGGTTTATAATAAAATCACCTCCCGTGAGGGGACAAAGAAGATTGCGGAATCTTCTCTTGAAATGCATGCCACTGGTAAATATATCTTCGTGAAAACCGAAAACCGGCTGCAGAAAATAGCTGTTGATGATATCCTTTACGTTGAAGGGCAGGGTGATTACCTCAGGATAATTGCAAAAACGATGAAGGTGATGACCCTCCAGAACTTCAAAAAACTTGAGTCAGTACTACCCGGGGGCGATTTTATAAGAGTGCATAAATCATACCTTGTTGCTCTCGACAAGATTGAAAACGTAACCAGGAACCGCATCAAGATAGGCGACAAACTGATACCCGTCAGCGACAGCTACAAAAATGCATTCTACGATAAGCTCTCAGAAAAAGGATTACTCACTTGACGAAGGGTAACGATATGAAGAAATTCTACATTGAGACCTACGGCTGCCAGATGAATGTTGCTGATACTGAAATTGTTGTATCGGTGCTTAAAGATCAGGGACTGGAGCACTGCCGCGATATCAGTCAGGCTGACCTGATACTGGTCAACACCTGCTCGATCAGGGAGAATGCCGAACAGAGGATATGGGGAAGGCTCGACCTGTTCAGGAAGGAAAAACGCAGAAGGCCCGGCACTGTGGTTGGCGTGATCGGATGTATGGCTGAAAGACTTAAAGAGAGGCTTCTTGAGACCGATAAGATGGTCGACCTGGTGGTTGGCCCTGATGCCTATCGTGAATTACCTGCTCTTGTAACAGATGCTCTGGAAGGTCATAAGGCTGTAAATGTTCTCCTTTCGCGCGAGGAGACCTATGCTGACATAGCCCCTGTGCGGCTTGATGAAAACGGAGTCAGTGCCTTCGTCTCTATTATGAGAGGTTGCAACAACATGTGCTCCTATTGTGTGGTGCCATATGTTCGCGGGGCTGAAAGAAGCCGCGATCCAGACAGTATTATCAGGGAGACGGAGGATCTGTTTGCAAAAGGATATCGTGAAGTGACGCTGCTCGGACAGAATGTCGATTCATATAAATGGGAAGCCGGTGATACAATCGTTGATTTCAGCAGCCTTCTGGCTCTTACTGCAGAACTAAGCCCCCTTTTACGGGTACGATTCTCGACAAACCATCCAAAAGACATGTCCGATGATGTTCTCAGTACAATGGCAAAATACCCGAATATCTGCAGGCATATTCACCTTCCGGTTCAGAGTGGCAGTTCACGAATCCTGAAGCTGATGAACCGTAAGTATGACAGGAATTGGTATATGGAAAGGATCAGAGCTATCAGGAGTATCGTTCCGGAGTGTGCCATCTCAACAGATATTATTACCGGATTCTGCAGCGAGACTGAAGAGGACCACAAAGAGACTCTGAGCCTGATGGAATGGGCAGGGTTTGATTTTGCCTATATGTTTGCCTATAGTGAAAGACCAGGTACCGGAGCCGCCAGGAAGCTAAAGGATGATATACCGGAAGAGATTAAGAAGAGAAGACTCAGTGAGGTTATCTTATTGCAGAACAAGATATCTGCCTCGGTCAAAAAACAGGATATTGGTATGGTATTTGAGGTAATTGTAGAAGGCCGGTCAAAAAAGTCTGATAATGATCTCTTTGGCAGAACTTCACAAAACAAGGTTGTGGTATTTCCTGATGAAGGACAGCGAAATGGTGACTATGTAAAAGTGAAGATCGAAAAGAGTACGTCAGCAACGCTGATAGGCACGATGGTGAAATGAAAAACACTTAAAATAACGTGATATGAATAGATTGGTTACATTAATATTAGTAGCATTTATGCTGCCGGGTTTTCTGGCTAATGCACAGAAAAAGGCGAAAAAAGTTGTCATTACGGGAAATGTCATTACCGAAGAAGGTGCTGCGGTACAGGGGGCAATATTATTTATAGATGGGGTTGAGACAAGCTCAAAGACAAACAGACTCGGGAATTTCCGGATGAAGATCGATCCTGAAGCAGACAGAATTGCAGCAATAAAGCCAGATATCGGAATAGCTGAGGAATTAATTGGAGATAAGACAAATTTCAACCTGAAGCTTAACAAGGCCAGGATTATTCAACTGCTGGAGATGGGTCATGATGATGAGATGGTTGATATTGGATATGGATTTGTAAAAAGGAGTAACCTTACCACTTCAAGCAGTACGATAAAAACAGAAAATGTCCGATTCAGGTCCTACACCACTATCTATGATATGATCAAGGGCGAGGTACCCGGTGTAGAGGTGAATGGTAATTCCATCAGGATAAGAGGCATAAGCAGTATTAACCTTAGCAATGAACCTCTGTTTGTTGTTGATGGAGTACCCACAAGTACTATTTCTGATATACCACCCACACAGGTAGAGTCGATTCAGGTTCTGAAAGGCGCCGATGCCTCAATGTACGGATCAAGGGGGGCTAACGGAGTAATTCTTATAAGGCGCAAAAAGTAGCAGCCTGACTCTGATCATTTCTTCTTAGTAACAACCTTAAGAGATAACTCTTCAAGTTGCCTGGCAGATACCGCCGATGGAGAATCTATCATAATATCCCTTGCTGAATTATTCTTTGGGAATGCTATAAAATCCCTTATTGAGTCCGACCCACCCATAAGAGCCGTCCAGCGATCAAAACCGAATGCAATGCCCCCGTGAGGCGGTGCCCCGTACCGGAATGCGTTGAGCAGGAACCCAAACTGCTTCTGTGCCTCATCATCAGTATATCCGAGCACCCTGAACAGCAATCTCTGCAGTTCGCTGTCATGTATCCTGATTGACCCGCCGCCAATTTCAACTCCGTTTATTACCAGGTCATGGGCGTTGGCTCTGACATCGGCCGGTGACTTTTCGAGCAGGTCAATATCCTCAGGTTTCGGCGAGGTAAACGGATGATGCATGGCAAAATATCTCCCCTCCTCTTCGTCCCACTCCAGCAGGGGGAAGTCAACTACCCACAAAGGGATAAAAACATCTCTGGCACGCAACTCCAGTCTGGAGCCCATCTCCAGTCTCAGCTCACCAAGTGCCTTCAGGGTGGGCAGCCTCTCTCCTGCAAGGATCAGGATAAGGTCTCCCGCATTGGCTCCGGTAGCTGCAGCTATGGCGGCAAGATCAGAAGAGTCGTAGAATTTGTCAACTGAGGACCTGAATGTCCCGTCTGCATCCTGCTTAATCCATACGAGTCCCTTTGCCCCTATCTGTGGCCGCTTAACAAACTCCGTGAGTTCATCTGTCTGTTTTCTTGTATATTGTGATGCCCCGCGACAGGCAATGGCCCCGATAAACTCTGATGAGTCAAATACCTGAAACCCTTTACCCCTCACTATATCTGTTATCTCCGTTATCTTCATTTCAAACCTCAGGTCAGGCTTATCCGTTCCATACAAAGAAATAGCTTCCGAATAGGGCAGCCGTAAAAACGGACCACTTAACTCAACTCCCTTTATCTGCCTGAAGAGGTGAATAGCGAGGCCTTCAAAAGTATTAAGAACATCATTCTGATCTACGAATGACATTTCGCAGTCTATTTGTGTGAATTCCGGTTGCCGGTCGGCCCTGAGGTCCTCGTCCCTGAAACACCTGACAATCTGGTAATACCTGTCAAAACCTGCCACCATAAGCAGCTGTTTGAGAGTCTGCGGAGACTGCGGAAGGGCATAGAACTCCCCGGAATGTATCCTTGAGGGAACAACATAATCACGGGCTCCTTCTGGTGTAGACTTATAAAGCACAGGCGTCTCAACCTCGATAAATCCGTGGCTGTCCATGTAGCTCCTCACCTCTCTTGTCATTCTGTGCCTGAGCATCAGATTGTCACGAACCGGTCTTCGTCTCAGATCAAGATAGCGATACTTCATACGCAACTCATCGCCGCCGTCAGTATCATCTTCAATAGTGAAAGGAGGCAGTTCACTCCTGTTCAGAACTCTTACACTTCTGACCATGATCTCGATATCACCGGTAGATATGCGATTGTTCTTGTTGCTCCTCTCAGCCACAATACCGGTTACCTGGAGTACAAACTCCCTGCCCAGATCACGGGCCTTCTTGCATAACTCAGCATCTTCTTCCATATTGAATACCAGCTGCGTTATTCCGTACCGGTCGCGAAGATCGGTGAAAGTCATACCGCCAAAATCCCTTGAACGCTGCAACCATCCGCATAAATTAACTTCCTTACCCCTATCGCTAAGTCTTAATTCCCCGCATGTATGAGTTCTGTACATCCTGCTATTTTTTGAATTTCAGCAAAAATAGGCATTTTTCCTGCTCTGGCTTGTCCCTCAGTAAAAAATGATGCCGGCACTGTTTGATAACTGTACCGGCATTATTACATCTTCACCGGAGTATCTTGACCCGGATCAGTCTTTTAAGCAAACCCTACATTGCTATGCACTTTTCCATAAAGGCTTTGAGATGACTCTCGTTCTTGAAATCGACATCGTTAGCCTTTAGATAGGCTTTAATCTCTTTCTTCTTTGCAGGAAAAAGCTTTCTGAAGCCTTTGGCATCAGCAATAATCATCCGGCTGCCATCAGACAGCCTGTAGGTTACAGATGTCTCAAAATCATACTCACCCAGAGGAAGTGCTACCTGACCATGATTGTTGGCTGTAAATTGGGTGATAGATTTGGTTGAAGTAGTACTTGACATACCTCCAAATCCTGATTCCCTTCGGGTATCAGTTATCCGGGTCTTTTTAACCTTCACCAAAGAGATTTCATCCATGCGATTAATAACCTCTCCGAAGGTGTCTTCAACCGGCAGCCAAAGATCGTCGCCTATCTTTATGCGGTCAAGATCTTTGGGATAGGCCAGTACCAGGATCTGGTTTCCGGCAGAGAGGAAAAGGATATCGCCGGTAAACAGATTTAAGTTTACCCTGGTCTGATTCTCCACTCCGTCTTTTCTGATAAGTGTAGCCTCCCTGAACTCAGTGAAAGAATAGAGCATCTCCCTTGGCAGTTCGCTTTCAAGATATGCCTCGCCCTTGACTATTACAGTTTCACGCTGCTGTGAAAACAACGCGGGGAAGCAGATTAAAAAGGCAATGATTGTAATCTGGTATCTCATACAGCTAATTTATTATGATTTATGTAAACTGGAATCATCAAACATCATGCCGTTTAGTCTCTGGCTGGCAGGTTATACGATCAGAGTAATAACGGCTGCGAAGTATTAAACTCCGCAACCGTTTTTACCCTGACTGATAATTATTTTAGAACTGAGCCTCAAGTATCTCACCTACATATACATAGTTGCCGTAATGTAACCATCTGTAATAGAGATAAAAGGTCTCATTATCCCAGTCGAAGTAACTTTCAATGTTAGGATCCTGCTCGAAGGATGAGTGAACCGAAGTATCATCATCATTGATGATCTCAACATCCCATCTGTTTTTATCACTGGTTGGTATTACCTTCAGTTTGAACAGAAGACCGCTTGTTATCCAATACCCGGTACCGAGGTGTTCCCGGTAGTATCCGTGGGGGACCATCAGAGTGTTAGCATCCCATGAGGTCGGAGCTTTATTGGTTTGACTGCTCGAGGACCTTCCGGTTGCTGTAGCTAAGATTGATACCTTACTGACATAGGCCCACTCATAGTCATTCTTAACGTCAACCCTGAGGAGCAATGTGCCCTTTACCGGATCACCTCCATACTTTGAGGCAGCCGTTATTGTAACAGGCAGATAGAAGACTTGCCTGAACTCTACGTTGTCATTAATGATCTTCACAGGGAAATTAGCAGTAAGCGAACCCGCCGGTATGGTCACCGTCGTTGAAGGCAGTTCGTATGCCTCAGCAGGTAGTAATGTCTGACCCGCAGGAACCATCGAAGGATCAACTTCAAATGTAAGTTCATATGACTCACTGGCATCAAGGCCATAGCTTGTCACCATAAAGTTTTCCACCTTGGGTGTCTCACCAAATATGACCTTACGGCCGATTACCGGCGGGCTGGATCCTGCATTTCTGTTAGCCCAGAAGTAGAACCTGGGATTATCGAGTGCAATACCATAAATTGATTCCACCTGACCGGCATTCTGCGAAAGCCTGTACTTTGTGGTAGAGGTCAGTTTGATTGGTATCGCATAGATATCATCAGGCCCCATACCGAGGGCCTCTACCTTATCGGTAAAGATTTTGATGGGTATCTTGACATCCACCTCACCATTGGGTATTACAACTTTGTTACCCGGTAACTGATAACAATCTGCCGGAAGGGTTATAACCTGTCCGGAATATTGCTGGGTAATGTCAGAATTGTAGACAGAGATGACAGACTCATCAACCTGAAAAGAGACCTCTATATCACTATTCTGGTTAGAGGGACGTACTCCAGAGAGGGTAACACCCAACTCAACAATACATTCATCAGTATCGTACATCCAGGCGGTATTAAAACTAACACCGTTGCGTGCGATATAAACAGACGGATCGTCGTAGTCGAGCCAGACGTCGGTCTTACTGCATGCCGTAAGCATTGCAGCTATCGTTATTAGTATTATTGCTATTCTTTTCATAGAATTAATCTTCTTTGTTGTCACAAGTACTAATTATTAGTTCCAGCCCGGATTCTGAGAAAGCTTGCCTTCATATTTCACTATTTCTGAATATGGTATCGGCCACCAGTACATCTTGTCAGCCCAGACTCTGGTTTCGACCTCTTCTACGTCGTAGGTAAAACCTATTGGCCTGTTGTCCACATCAAATCCGGTAGGTGTTATCCTTACACCATGCACCGGTCCGCCAAGCTTTTCGCCCTCTTTCCAGCGCCTCAGGTCATAAAACCGGTGTCCTTCAAAACCCAGCTCAACACGGCGCTCATGCTTGATCCTTTCGCGCATCTCAGCCTGACTGAGTCCCAGTGGAACAGGAGGCATATTTACCCTGGCCCTGATCAGATTAACAGCTTCGCGTGCTGTCGATCCGCCAATCCTCAGGTCGCCCTCGGTATGTGGTACGTCAGGTCCATAAGCTTCGTTCATTGCCTCTGCATAGTTGAGAATAATCTCGGCGAGGCGGCTTACTATCCTTCCGCTGGTAGGACTGCTGTACCTGCCGGTTGCATAGGCATAGAATGACTCATGCATGAACTTCCTGTAGTAGTATCCCGTTTTTGTTGATGTCGGGATACTAGGCTGACGGTGAACCCCTCCCTCATATGTATCAATATAGTAACCACTTGCAGAAGAGGTACCCCAGAAATATCCGTTGAAGTTTATTGAGGCATAGAAGCGGGGATCCCTGTTTGCATACGGATTATCGGCATGTACCGGGTTATCCCAGTCAAACACCTCTGATGTTGCTCCGGTTACAGGTTTGCCGCTTCCATCGAGAGGCACCACCTCATAGGCATCAACCATCTCCTGGGTGGGATTGGTATATCCGCGGCAGCCCTCAACACCGGCAGGCATATTCATATAATGATTCAGATACTGGTATGTTGAGTACATAGGTGTTGAGAAGATAATCTCATATTGAGACGTACTGCTAACAAATCCAACTCTGTTATTATAGGTGTTGGTATTTGAGAAAGGTCTGTTAAACCTTGTAACGCTCATCAAATTATAAAAGCTGTTATCATCAATACAGTCCTTTGCATAATTGGCTGCATCAATCCACCTGTCAACATTACCTACCGTATTCTTCTCAAGACCGAAAGTTTCGAAGTCACCCTGATAGAGGGGACTGGCATAGTAGAGAGCAACCCTTGATTTGAGTGCCTGTGCTGCGGTAAGATTAGCTCTGTACCACTTATTGTCAGTCCAGAGCAATGGAAGATTGGCAATAGCACTGTCACAGTCTGTTATTATCTGCTCAAAGCACTCATCAAGTGTGTTCCTCGGAGCAAAGATATCATCATCAAGGCTGAGACTCTCGGTTGATATAGGGAAGGGACCGTACTTCTGAAGCAGGTCGAACATAAGGAAGGCCCTCCAGAAGTAGGCCTGTCCCTTTCCGTGAGTACGGTCAAAGGCTCTGTCTGGATTGGTGACATCATCTATGAAAACAGAGTTGTCAACATTCTCAAGGAAAATATTTACCCTTCTGATTCCCCTGAAGGAATTATCCCATGGTGAAGCTAGCATTCTGGATGATGTCCACGGTCCGCCATAACGAACCTCCGGAACATTAGTGGGGTTCCAGATACCATTGGTAAAGTTTCTTACCTCCCCCTGCAGGTCTGAATGAACAGCTTCGTCAGTTGCTGAAGCGAGCATACCATAACCTTGAACGTCGTTATAATAGACATTTGTCATATGGTCGGCATATAGTGCATCGAGGAACCCGCGTGTGAAGTAGTAGTAGTTCCAAACATCCTCCGGGGTCCTGGCGCCATCAGGCGGCCAGGGCTCCAGGTAGGGCCTTTCACAGGCTGCCATCATCAGCAGGGCAGCAATTACAACGGAAGGTTTTTTAATAGCTTCTATTATTTTATGATACTTTTTCATAATCTAGAATTTAAGGTTGACACCCAGGTTTACAATGCTCGTCATCGGATATTTGCTTATACCGGCATTCGGGTCTTCAGGGTCAAAAGTCTTGAAGTTATCCAGTGACAGAAGGTTATATGCGTTAAGATATATCCTCATACCATACATCCCCATTTTGCGTGCGGCTTCCATGGGGAGATTATAACCGATCTCCAGGTTCCTGACCCGTAGAAATGCTGCATCCCTGAGCCAGAAGGTAGAGATTCTCCAGTTGTTATCATTGGCGACAGTCGTAAGCCTCGGATAATCGGCAGTGGCCCAGCTTGCTTCATCGGTATACCTGTTAAGGGCAAAATCTGAAATCTTACCATTACTGGTGAAAGCGCGGATAACGTTATTATTCAGGTAGTAACTCTTCATTGAACTTCCCTGAAGAAGAACGGAGAAATCAAAATTACCGGCACGAATACCCATATCAAGTGAATATGAAAGCTGCGGGAAAGTGCTTCTGCCGACTGCCGAATAATCATTGGCATCGATCACTCCATCGTCATTCATGTCTTTGTATTTGATATCTCCGGGCTGATAAGGACCGAACAGTTGTTCCGGACTATTGTCGATCTCATCCTGGTTCTTGAAAAGACCCAGAGCAATAAGGCCGTAATTCTGACGTACAAGTCCTCCGGTTTCTACCCTGTAAGGATCCTCCTTGTAGGGTTCCGCCATGTAGTCTATCTTGTTTGTCCAGAAATCAACCATACCGTTAACCCAGTAACCAAAGCTTGAGCTGGCATTGTCTCTCCATCCCAGTGTAGTCTCAATTCCCTTGCTCAGAACTATTCCCTCATTTTCGATTGGCAGGTTTGATGAAAGTGCTCCGAATGCAAGAGGAATACTACCTACACCCCTTGTAAAAATATCGTAACGCTTCTCATGCCATACTTCAGTGGTAAAAGAGAGTCTGTTGTCAAGCATACCGGCCTCAATACCTATATTGGTCATCATTGCCTTTTCGGCAGTTATATCAGGATTTGGTACAACACCTTCCCTTACAATAGGACTAACGTAAGCAAGTGCGGCGCCAAATGCCTGCTGACTGTTCTGACTCCACCACCTGTTCCTGTATGCATAGCGGTATTTAATACCATTAGGATCAGGGAAGGTATAATCATGATTGGCTGTTATACCCCATGAAGCCTTCAACTTAAGAAACTGTAGAAAGTCAGATTCTGATATGAAATCCTCCTCTGAGATAATCCATCCCGCTGCAAATGCAGGCAGGGGTATCCTCGGAGTGTTGGTCATGAAAAAGTTCTCGCTTCCGGAAAGGGCAAAATTCCCCTCCAGGAAGTACCTGTTCTTATATGAATAGTTAGCCCTGATTGCATAATCCTCCAGTTTCTGGTCTGGCTGGTTGGCCTGCGGAAATACAGTTGTCCACCTTCTCCAGAGTGCAATAACCTTAAAGCCATTATCACCGTAGGTCCTGTCCCATGTCAGATAGAGATTCGAACCGGTACTGGTATAGGTGTCAGTTCCATAAGATCTCGAAAGCGAGGAAGGAGTATTGAATGAAACATACGCTATCGAGTTATCAGGCTGTACAACCCTGTCCCATACCTGGTAGTTCATATACTGTGAAACCCTGAAGTAGTTATAGCCGTCGGCATTGAACTCAAAGTTCAGCTTCAGTCCTTCCGTAATATCACCCAGGTCATAACTCAGCTTTGTTCCTATCTGATAATAACGTCTGGTATCTTCGCGAAAACCTCTGTATGACAAACGTCCCAGAGGATTGGTTGTGTATGTCGAGTTCCCGCCCAGCATAAATATCTCCTTGTTAAGAGCAGGGTCGATACCTGTGAACGACAACGGATAAGCCGTCGGGGGTGTGTTTGAGAGGTCGTTAAAGATATTGCCCTCACTATCGTATGGATACCTGCGGTCCTCTATCCTTCCGGCCAGATTGAAAGCGGCTGAAAAACGCTTTGTAACAGCGATATCGAGATTAACCCTCGTGTTGTACCTTGTGTAATTGGTCTTGGTGGTAAACAGGGTTCCCTCGTCGGTCCTGTCATACAAGCCACCCTGATTATTGTATGCAAATGACACAAAATACCTTACAATATTATTACCGCCGGAAAGTGTCAGTGCAGCTTTCCTCTGATGGGTATACTTCTTGAGAAACTCATCGTAGAAATCTACATCAGGATGGGTAAGAGGATCCGATCCTGACCTGAATTTCTGAAGATCAGTCTCACTGTAGAAGGGGCTGCCAGGAGCATCGAGACCATCATTTAATCTGGCTTCATTGAAAAGTGTGGCATAATCGTAGGCATCAAGGAAATTTGGAAGCCTTGTTGGCACAACTATACCGTTACTAACCTCAACGTCAATTGTCCTTCTGTTAGCCTGACCTCTCCTGGTATTAACAAGGATCACCCCGTTTGCACCACGTAGTCCGTATAAAGCAGTGGCAGAGGCATCCTTGAGAACACTTATCGATTCAATCTCACTGGCATCAAAATCGGTAAAATCACGTTCAAAACCATCAACAATGATTGTTGGTGCTCCGACACCTCCTTTTGCCATATTGTTCATGCCTCCGTCCTCAAGGGTTCTGATACCCCTTATACGCCATTCAACATCTTCAAGTCCCGGGGTTCCGGAACCCTGTACTACGGTGAAGCCTGACAAACGACCTGAAACTGCCGTTGCCAGATTCATAACCGGACTCTTTCTGAGTTCATCGTGAGAGATAGCTGATATCGAACCGACATTACTACGACGGTCAGATACACCCCAGGCAACGAATACTCTGTCACTAATACCCTGACCGGCAACTGAAAAATCAAGGGTCAGATCGAGAAATTTGTCATCAATAATTGTTACGGAGAGGGGTTCGAAACCCTCTGCCTCGATATTGATAACTGAGTTAGCACCGGGAACCTCTAATGTGAAGTTCCCGAATTCATCGGTGGTAGTAAATGTGGTCGACTCCTGCAGATATACTGTCGCTCCCATTACAGGAAGATTCTGAGCAGACCTCACAACCCCGTCTACTGTTATCGGGTTCTGACGGCCCTGACCATTTACCTCCGGCAAACATGTCATCCATGCGAAAACGGAAATAAAAGCTACCAGCAATGACTTGCCGATTATTCCGTTTTTTATATGATTTTTGATTAAAGACATCTTCATCAAATTTTTAAGTTAGTTATTATTACCATCCGGGGTTCTGGTCTATACCCATGATATAAACATCATTTTGCGGAATGGGATAGAGATACATTCGTGACGGATCAAACACCCTCTGCTCAACTTCCTTCCTGGTATATATAAAGTTATCACCATCCTTAACAACGTCAACACCATAGATTGTTCCTCCGATACGATCTTCACCCCTCTTCAGCCTTAAGGCATCAAACCAGTAGTGCTGCTCGAAGGCCATCTCAATGGCTCTCTCATTCAGGCATCTTTCACGAAAATCATCCTTCGACAGGCCTGTTGGGATGTGCGGCATTCCATCAGGAAGTACAGGGAAATTATCGTTCCAGTTTCTTTCGAACCAAACGTTGTAATAAGGGTCACTCTGACCGGAAATATCCTCACTTGCAGGACAAACCAGCCTGTCTCTAAGCCTGTTGATAATATCAAGAGCCGTTTTGGATCCTGAGGCTCTGCCGAGATTATCAGTTTCAGGACCGTAAAGCTCGTTCATAGCTTCGGCATAGTTGAGATAGATCTCGCCTGTTCGGATATAGAAGCTGGTAACCCGTGCCGATCCGGCATTTGAATAGTCCTGACACTCACGCGGCCAGTATTTCCTCATATAATACCCTGTTCTGGTATAGAAGTGGTTCTTGGGATTGTAATCCTTTCCCCAGTTGTCGCCATCGCGCCATACCTCAATATTCCTCTTTATCCAATACTGATTATTGTACAGAACAGTATAATAGAATCTGGGGTCGCGGTTATCATAGATATTTGCGACATGATCAGGATTATTCCAGTCAAATGGAACCGATCCAACAGGATTGCCACCTGCGTCGTACTCAATAACCTCAAACCTGTCAACGAAATTCTGGGTTGGCGAAGTGTTACCATAAGCCTGGAAATCTGAATGTGGCAGACCCTGTCCGTAAAGAATAAGATTGCTGTTAAAGGAGACGGTACTGGCGCCCCTGTGTCTTGGCATTATAATCTCCGGAACATCACTGGACCATGATCTCATAAATATCTCCTGGTAGTCGTGAAAGAGAGGATGCATATTATTCTCATCAAGATAGTCGATAAGGTCTCTGGAAGCCTCGGCAGCTTCCAGCCAGCGGGCCTGATCGTTGGTCGGATTGTTAAGCGGACTGGCGGCATAGAGCAGAAGCCGGCTCTTTAGTGCCATTACCTGCGCTTTGGTTACCCTGCCATAATTGTCTGTTGGCCACTCATCAGGAACAAGATCATAGGCAATATCAAGATTGTCAAGTATATATTCCTTTACATCATCATATGAAGCTCTTGGAATCTTGAAATCAGAATCAAGTGATAATACCTCTTTTACAAGGGGTACACCCCCATATCTCTTAAGCAATTCGAAATAATAGAACCCAATCATAAAATGAACCTCTCCCCTCATGGTCACCTTACGACTCTCTCCTTCGAAAGTTGGTTCATTCTGAAAAAGATCGATATTGTCAAGAAACATATGTGCTCTCCTGATCTGGGCATACAGGTCTCCCCATCTGCTGATCTCGGAAGATGCAACACTTGCCCTCCAGTTACCCAGATTTATTGACTGATTGGCAGTTCCATAGGAGGCATTATACCTTGCCATATCGGTGCCGGTCTCAATAAAACCGTAGGTCCCGAAACCTCTTGCAGCTTCCCAGAGCGGAGGTGTATAGTAATAGAGAAGATCCATATACCTGGCTGCCCTGAGGTAATCCTCGAATATATATTCGCTGGTCTCCTCTCCGGCCGGAGCCTGATCAAGAAACTCATCACACGATGTAAGTGAGAACCCTGCGACAATGGCCAGAATTATTATATATTTAAATAGATGTTTCATATCCGTTTCCTCTTAAAAATTAAGGTTAAACCCAAAACTGTAGTTCCTTGACTGCGGATACCACTGGGTTGTGGTACCTGATCTAACTTCCGGGTCGAGCACCTTAAACCTGTCCCATGTCAAAAGGTTCGTACCACTCAGATACAGCCGTAAACCCTTCAGTCCCACTCTTCTTATCAAAGTACTGGGAATCGTGTAGCCAATTTCTGCTGTCTTCAGCCTCAGGTAGGTATTATCCTGGATGAAGAAAGAGTTCTGCACATGATTCTGACTTATAGCTCCGATATGAAGTGCCGGATAGGTTGCAGTCTCATGTGTGGTAGGAGTCCATCTTTCCAGATGATGCTCCTGAACCTTACTCCTGTTATAGAATTCCCACATAAGCATCTGCGAGACATAAATGCTTGACTGGGCAGCTCCCTGGAAATGGACACTGAAGTTGACATTACCAATATTCATACCCAATGTTGTACCAAAGGTAAATCTGGGCATGGTAGTGTAACCAATCGGTACCCTGTCATACTCATTGACAACTCCGTCACCGTTGTAGTCCATATATTTAAAATCACCAGGTATCGGTGTGCTTCCTACCTGCTGTACGGGTGAATTATCAATGTCTGCCTGATCCTTAAAGAAACCAAGTACCTGGTAACCCATAAACTGACCTATAGGCTTACCCTCCTGCTTACTCCACCAATCGGCATCTTCAGGTTCATCCCTGAAAACCACCTTATTAACAGAATAGGCTATATTTGGTCTTAAGGTCAATACTACCCTGCTTGCCAGTTCGTGCCTGTATGTTACATCATACTCCCAGCCTTCACGTGATGTCTCACCAATATTAAGGTCCGGCGTGCCAATACCGAGAATACCGGGAACACTTCTTGGTGTCTGCAGAATACCGGTCCTTCTTTCAAAGAATCTGTCAAATGACATTGAGAGCCTGTTCCTGAAGACAACAAGGTCGAAACCAAGGTTTATCTGTTCGGCAGTCTCCCAGGTAGCCAGCGGGTTGGCAATATCAGGCTCATATGAGCCTCCCAGTGACGCTCCCAGCTCTTCGCCAAAATAGGCACGTGTTGTGGTGTTTGTAGTCCACTTACCCTCTTTGTAGATAAACCTGGTTCCGGCATAATCACTACCCGAACGACCGTAGGATGCACGAAGCTTCGCTACATTTATCATCGTAAGCGACTGCATGAAAGACTCTTCCTGGATATTCCAGCTGAGTGATACAGACGGGAACAAACCAAATCTCCTTCCGGGAGCAAAGTTCTCTGAACCCCTGTAGGCGGTGTTGGCCTCAAGATTATACTTGTTCTTGTAACCGTAGTTGGCCCTTGCAATAAAACTTACAGAGTTATATGGTATGGCTGTGCCTGTTCTGTACTCAGAAATATTAGCCACACCCTGTATCCTTAGTGAATGATCACCGAAACGGCGGTTATATACAATATTACCCAAAGCATCAACTGTCCTCTGTGCAGTCATCGTACTGTAGGAGGGAGAGAAGAAAGATGGAGTAAGATATGATGTGTACCTGTCAGCTCTTCCGGGCCGTGAGATCAGCTGGAATGTTGACTGTGTCTCAGACCATCCCTTGTAATAACCAAAGTTCGAGTCATAGGCAACCCTTCCGTTGATACTCAGACCCTTCACGTATTTATCAAGGTTGAATGCCAGCTTGATAGCACTTGTTATACTGTTGTTCAGCCTGGTATCATTACCTCTCGTTTGAATAAGGTAAAGAGGATTGAAATCAGGAAACTCTGAGTTACCGGCGTAAGAGCCGTCGGGGTTGGTAGCCGGGATCACCCATGGACCCAGCCTGTTCATATTATGGAATATACCCATCTGCTCCCACGGATCACTTCTGTCGGACAGATTGCCGGCAAGCTCGAAGGTAAGTGTGAAAGCATTGGTAATAATCGCGTCAACATTGGAAGTAAAACGGTAATTGTCATAAGCAAATCTCGGATTATAAATCCTGCCCGGCTGCGTCTTCAACTGACCCTCCTGACGCATATACGATGCAGAGACAAAATACCTGACCGTCCTTGACCCGCCACGAAGGTTCACTGAAGTTCTGTACTGTGGTGCTACCTTCTTCATCATAAGCTCATACCAGTCGGTATTGGGGTAACGGTAAGGATCAGCACCCGTGCGATACATCTCAAGATCATACTCCGAGTAGACAGGATCAAGTCCGTCGTTCATAAGAGCTTCATTGTATAACTTAAGGCTCTCATACGAATCAAGAAACCTGGGATAGCGTGTGAACTGCTGAAGGGTAACCGAACTGTTTATGCTGACAGTGGTTGTTCCTTCCTGCCCTCTCTTGGTGTTGATAAGCACAACACCGTTAGCTCCCTTTGTTCCGTAAACTGCGGTCGCTGCTGCATCCTTCAGTACTGTGAACGATTCGACCTCAGATGGGTCCATGGTCTGGAAAATAGCTGATGTTCTCTCAACTCCGTCAATAACGTAAAGAGGATCAGCGTTGTTCCAGGTACCTCTACCCCTGATATACAGAGCAGCGGCATCAAGTCCAGGCTGACCACCGGTCTGAATGGTGGTAAGACCGGGGAGCCGCCCTGCGAGGGCATTTGTGATGTTGGCAACAGGACTCTGTATTATTTCGTCTGCGGAAATTGTGGTAACAGCTGCTGATACCGAAGCCCGGCGCTGCTCTCCAAATCCCACGACGACTACTTCATCAAGGGCCTTCATCTCTGGTTCCATCTTTACATCCATAACATCAGATGCAGTGAGAGGGAACTTGAGTGTCTTGTACCCTACAAAGGCAAAACATAATGTTGAGCCCTGGGGTACTGTTAAACGATACTCTCCTTTCTCGTCTGTGATACTACCGATTGTGGTATTACCATCAACGTACACCGTTACAAAAGGGAACGGTGATCCGGTCTCATCGGTTACTGTACCACTGATGGTACGCTGCTGGTACAGCGGATCGTCAGAAGCATAAACCGAGAGAACCTGCATCTGAAAGAATAACGCTGTAAAACACGCCAGCAAAATCCTGGAAATCCTGCATCCGCGCATTACACGAATACGGTAAGGTTCATTCATAAGTCGGTTGTTTTTAGTTATCAATAGGTTAATTGGTTTGAAAGGGTCTCAGGGTACAATTATATGAAAAAATGGTCGCACAAAACCTGTTAATTCATATTGAATAGGAAAAATTAACTTTTTTTAATGGTTTATACAATATCATTATGGTGATAGATGATTTGATATTATTTTATCTATTTTATTATATAGATAGATATCTTTATGTGTTTGTGTGTTAATAACTTCAACTGCTGACCGGGCCGAAGCCGGAATATCAACATTAACTAATGTTGTTTATGATTTCAAACTTAGTTGAGTAACACCTCTGATTATGAAACTTTGGTCATCATGCTCTTATAAATATAGATTATACCCGAATTTGGTACCTTTGTGCAATGACCGATAGCAATGACACCACAGATTCATCTGAAGACATTCTCTTCATGAAGATGGCCATTGATGAGGCACGCAGAGCTTCAGAGCGGGATGAGGTTCCGGTCGGTGCGGTTATTGTTGCCCGTGGCCGGGTAATCGCACGGGCTCACAACCTGATTGAAACACTAAATGACCCCACAGCTCATGCCGAGATGCAGGCAATTACCGCCGCCACCGACTGGCTGGGAGGCAAATATCTGTCAGACTGTACGCTTTATGTTACACTCGAACCCTGCACCATGTGTGCCGGTGCCCTTTTCTGGAGCCGAATAGGCACAATAGTCTATGGGTGCAGCGATCCGAAACGAGGCTATTCTCTTTTGTCAGGCCGGATACTTCATCCAATAACCGTAGTAAAAAAACATGTGCTTGAAGAGGAGTGCTCCGCTCTGCTTAAATCGTTCTTTGGCAGCAGAAGAGAAGCACAGTAAAAAAAATAGAGTACGTTTGTAAAAAATTTATATTATGACCCTGGACAACAGCAGGAAAATAGTCTCAATAAGGCTGACTCTATTCGTCGCCACATTCCCCTTTCTTGCATTCCTTGCCGTCGCCTACGTTGCCAGGCTTGTTGATTTCCCGGTTCTTGGAATGAGCGATACAGCATGGGTCGTAATTTTATCTGCTATCTATTTTGCAATTGCATATTTCCCGTCATTTCTGAAGTACAACTATATATATTTCTCAGATGATGGAGATTCAGTTATATTTCGTTTCTATTCAACAGGTATTTTCAAGGGCGCAAAACAATCGATAGAGATACCCAAAGGCACCTTTGCAGGTTTCACCACTGAAAGAAAGAGACTGGGATTGATACAATATATTATATTGTTTGAAGAGAGGCGGGGGGTAATTGCAAAATACCCACCGGTATCACTGAGCGCCCTTAACCATAAAGAGAGAGAGAAGGTATTCAGGAGCCTCGGGAAATACAACCGGAATGAATGATATTTGACCCCGGCTTACATGAGGAAAATCATTTTTAATTCATAAAGGTGGTTGGAACTTTGGGCTTTAAAAACATTTTGGTCTGAAAACGTAAAATATTATAATACAAAAATTTCTGATATATTTTAGAGACCTTCAGATTACTGATCGGAATACACTTTTTCACAATACTAACTTATAACATACAATATCATGAACGTTGACAAATTAATGAGCAACCTCGAAAAAAAACACCCCGGAGAGGTTGAGTATCTGCAGGCAGTAAGGGAAGTAGTCGAATCCATTGAGGAGATCTATAATGATAATCCTCAGTTCGAATCGGCAAACATTATTGAACGTCTTGTTGAACCTGACCGTGTTTTTATGTTCAAGGTCCCCTGGCTCGATGATGAAGGTAATGTACATATCAACATCGGTTACAGGGTACAGTACAACAATGCCATCGGGCCATACAAGGGAGGGATCCGTTTCCACCCGAGCGTGAACCTTTCAATTCTGAAGTTCCTCGGTTTCGAGCAGATCTTCAAAAACTCTCTTACTACCCTGCCAATGGGTGGCGGAAAGGGAGGCAGTGACTTCAATCCGAAAGGACGTTCAAACAATGAGATCATGAGATTCTGTCAGTCATTCATGCTCGAATTGTGGAAGCACATAGGACCCGAAACAGATGTTCCTGCCGGCGATATAGGTGTTGGCGGCCGTGAAATTGGTTACATGTACGGAATGTACAAGAAACTTGCCGGTGATCACACCGGAGTACTAACAGGCAAGGGTATCAACTGGGGCGGTTCGCTTATTCGTCCCGAAGCAACAGGGTTCGGAACCGTTTACTTCGCAAAAGAGATGCTTGCCGCCCGTGGTGATTCATTTATGGGAAAAACCGTTGCGATTTCAGGATTTGGAAACGTTGCCTGGGGCGCAGCACTCAAGGTAACCGAGTTGGGAGGGAAAGTAGTTACACTCTCCGGCCCTGACGGATATATCTATGATGCAGAAGGCATATCAGGCAAGAAGATCGAGTACATGCTTGAACTGCGTTCCTCGAATCAGGATATCGTCAAACCTTACTCGTATGAGTTTGAGGGGGTTGAGTTCCATGAAGGCAAACGTCCCTGGGAAGTTAAGGTAGATATAGCTCTGCCGTGTGCAACACAAAACGAACTTGACAAGGAAGATGCGGAAGCACTTGTGAAGAACGGTTGTTTCTGCGTCTGTGAAGGAGCAAACATGCCATCAACCCCGGAAGCAGTTGAGGTTTTCCTGAAGGCAGGAGTCCTGTTTGCCCCGGGTAAAGCAGCCAATGCAGGAGGTGTCTCAACCTCAGGCCTGGAAATGTCACAGAACTCAATGAAGCTCAACTGGAGCCGCGAAGAAGTAGACAACAGACTACATGAAATCATGTGCAACATACATGCCCAGTGCGTGAAATACGGAAAGCGTGAAGACGGATATGTTGACTATGTAAAGGGAGCAAACGTTGCCGGATTCCTAAAGGTTGCAAACGCAATGCTCGACATGGGCGTAATCTAATCAGCTAATCAGCTAATAAAAAATGAGGTTGCCCCTTTGAGGCAGCCTCTTTTTTTTTATCTTTACCATGTCTCTAACATTTCCCGAAATGCAAAATCATGACCTGGTCTGTAAAATTGCCCTTGGCCTTATTCCGGGCGTGGGTGATATCAATGCACGAAAACTGGTAAGCGCTACCGGCTCTGTTGAAGCAGTATTCAGAGAACCTTACGGAAACCTTATAAAAATTCCGGGTATTGGTGACACTATGGCACGATCGGTTATTGACAAAAAATACCTCGCTCAGGCCGAAAAGGAAGCCGCCTTTGTTACCTCAAAAAAGATCACCACCCTCTTCTATCTCGATGACGATTACCCCCAACGGCTGAAGGAGTGCACTGATTCTCCGGTAATGATCTATTACCTTGGCAATGGCGACCTTGACGCCGTAAAGATGCTGAGTATTGTGGGAACCAGAAAAGCCACCACCAGGGGAAAAGACCTCTGCGAAGATCTTGTATCGCAACTGGCTGCAATGTTTCCCGACCTGGTAATTGTAAGCGGACTGGCCTACGGCATCGATATAACTGCCCACAAGGCCGCACTCAATAATGGAATTAAAACTGTTGCTGTTCTAGCGCATGGACTAAGAACAATATATCCCCCGGTTCACACCGCCATCGCCAGAAAAATGGTCACCCGGGGCGGATTGCTTACCGATTTTATCTCAGATGCCCCGGCGGAAAAAAATAACTTCCTTAAAAGAAACCGGATAATAGCAGGACTTTCACCTGCGTTGCTGGTGGTCGAATCGGGAGTAAAGGGAGGTGCTCTGGTCACAGCTGAAATGGCCCTCTCATATAACCGCGATGTAATGGCAACGCCGGGAAGGCCAACAGACAACTGGTCAGGAGGTTGCAACAGGCTGATAAAAAGAAATATCGCTGCTTTGGTGGAAAATGCCTCAGATATATGCGAATTCCTGAACTGGGCAAAACCCGAATCATTATCGCCAAAGCAACCAAAGCTTTTTGAAAACCTTGACAAAAATGAATCAGACTTACTCAGAATAATTTCCTGCGAGGAGAGCCTGACCATTGACCAGATATCACAGCTTTACGGACAACCGGTTAATAAAATCTCATCGGTATTACTCTCCCTTGAACTGAAGGGTGCAATAAAATGCTGCCCCGGAAACGCTTACATCAAATGTGATAATGTGATAATGTGATAATGTGATAATGTGATAATGTGATAATGTGATAATGTGATAATGTGCTAATTTGCTAATTCACCAATTCCCATTTCCTATTCTAAAACATATTTTCTATTTTTTTTTCACATCAGACATTGCTTTTCATTGTTTTTTCTACTTTTATCCCTCTCATAAAAACCAACTAACCAAATTACATACTATGGATCCAAGAGTACAACAATTCATGGCCATGATTAAGGCCAAAAATCCGGGAGAAAACGAATTTCATCAGGCAGTCCATGAGGTTTCCGAATCGCTCATGCCTTTCATCGATGAGAATCCCAAGTACCGTCATGCCAAAATACTTGAAAGAATAGCCGAGCCTGAAAGGGTCATTCTTTTCAGAATACCCTGGCTTGATGACAAGGGAGAGATTCAGATCAATAAGGGTTACCGTATCGAAATGAACAGTGCAATTGGCCCATATAAGGGAGGTCTTCGCTTTCACCCCACCGTTAACCTGGGAATTCTCAAGTTTCTGGCCTTTGAGCAGGTCTTTAAAAACAGTCTTACCAGTCTGCCGATGGGCGGTGGCAAGGGAGGATCGGACTTCGACCCCAAAGGTAAATCTGACAATGAGGTAATGAGATTCTGCCAGAGCTTCATGTGCGAGCTATTCCGCCATATCGGACCTGATACTGATGTCCCTGCAGGTGACATTGGCGTTGGCGGACGTGAGATTGGTTACATGTTCGGAATGTATAAAAGACTCCGTAACGAGTTCACGGGAGTGCTGACCGGAAAAGGTATTGAATGGGGCGGATCTCTTATAAGGCCTGAGGCTACCGGCTATGGTGCAACCTACTTTGCTGCAGAAATGCTGTCAACAAGGGGTGAAACACTCAAGGATAAGATAGTTACAATCTCAGGCTCAGGCAACGTTGCCCAGTTTGCAACACAGAAAGTAACTGAAATGGGAGGTAAGGTAGTTACGCTGTCTGACTCCAACGGTACCATATACGACCCGAAAGGAATAGACAAGGAGAAACTTGAGTTCGTAATGGAATTGAAGAATGTCAAGAGGGGACGTATCTCAGAATATGCTGAAAAATATGGTGTTGAATACTTCGATGATAAAAGGCCATGGTTCATTAAGTGTGACATTGCCATGCCGAATGCCACCCAGAACGAAATCGACGAAAACGATGCGAAGACGCTTGTAAAGAACGGCTGTATGTGCATCTCTGAAGGAGCCAACATGCCTTCTACACCTGAAGCCGTCGAAGTCTTCCTGAATGCAGGTATCCTGTACGGTCCGGGTAAGGCAGCCAATGCCGGCGGAGTAGCTACATCGGGGCTCGAGATGACACAGAATTCAATGCGTCTGCCCTGGTCAAGGGAAGAGGTTGATTCACGACTGCAGACCATCATGAAGAACATACATGCTACATGCGTTAAGTTCGGAACCAAGGAAACCGGATTCATCAATTATGTTGACGGAGCCAATATCGGAGGATTCGTTAAAGTAGCAAATGCAATGATCGCACAGGGTGTAGTGTAGAGCTGACATTCTGAAATTACAGGTAACCACCCGGAAATCATTAACCGGGTGGTTCTTTTTTTACTAATTTTGTCCCGGCTGAACTGATAATGACACTTATTGACACCCATACACATCTCTACCTGACGGAGTTCGACGACGACAGAAACCAGGCAGTCGCCCGCGCCCTCGAGAATGGCATAGCAAAAATGATAATGCCCAATATCGACTCGGGCTCGTTTGAGCCAATGATGAATACTGCTGAACGGTTCGCCGGAATATGTATTCCAATGATTGGTCTCCACCCTACTTCAGTCAGCATGAAATATGAAGATGAACTGGCATTCCTTTTTAATGCGGCCAGAACAATCCCCTTTGCTGCTATCGGCGAAACAGGCATTGACATGTACTGGGATACTACATTTCTTGAGCAGCAAAAGATATCATTCAGGAAACATATAGAGATTGCTCTCGAACTTAACCTGCCGCTCGTAATTCATGCGAGGGACTCATTTCCGGTGATCTTCGAAATTCTTTCTGACTATTCAGGCAGTGGACTCAGAGGAGTATTTCATGCCTTTACCGGAACCGCCGGTGATCTTGAAAAAGCAACCGGCATCGGATTTATGGTCGGTATAGGAGGTATAGTAACTTTTAAGAATTCAGGACTGGCAAATGTTATTGCCCGTACAAATATTGAGAATATCCTGCTCGAAACCGATTCCCCCTACCTGGCCCCGGTTCCATACAGGGGAAAACGGAATGAAAGTTCGTACCTCACGGAAATAAACAGAAGGGTGGCCGCCATTTACGGAATCACTCCCGAAGAATCAGCCGCAATTACGACAGAGAACGCAGGAAGGCTTTTCAACACCAACTGTTAGCAACATATAATGAACCACGGAAAACGATCAATACTGATAATCTATACCGGGGGAACCATAGGTATGGTTCATGATCCTGAAACAGGAGCGCTGATTCCACTTGACTTCAGCCATATCTCCGGTCAGGTCCCCGAGCTGAAAAGATTCAGGTGTGACCTGACGTCGGTTACTTTTGACCCGGTAGTCGATTCTTCTGATATTACTCCTGATCTGTGGCTGAAGATGGCAGCCACAATCGAACAAAACTATGATAACCATGACGGGTTCGTGATCCTTCACGGAACCGATACAATGGCCTACTCAGCATCAGCCCTGAGTTTCCTTTTGCAGAATCTTGAAAAGCCTGTCATATTCACCGGCTCGCAGTTGCCGATAGGAATGCTTCGAACAGACGGAAAGGAGAACCTGATAACCGCAATTGAGATAGCAGCTGCCGAATCGAACGGACAGCCAATAGTACCGGAAGTATGCATCTATTTCGAGAACAGGCTGATGAGGGGAAACAGAACCACCAAACTCAGCTCTGAACAGTTCAATGCATTCAGCTCACCCAATTATCCTGACCTCGCTGAGACAGGAGTACATATAAGGTATAATACAAAGTTTATAAGATACCCCGGAATAAGAGAGAAGCTCAGGGTTGGCAAAAAGCTATGCACAGACATAGCCATACTGAAGATATTTCCCGGGATCACTCCTGAAACAGTAAGGTCACTGCTCTCGGTCAGAGACCTGAAAGCAGTAATCCTCGAAACTTATGGTTCAGGAAATGCCCCAACCTTTTCCTGGTTTACAGAAGCCCTGAAGGAATTCATAGAACAGAAAGGAATTGTTCTGAATGTTACCCAATGCCACGCAGGAAGTGTAGAGATGACGGTTTACAAAACAGGTAAGACTTTACTTGATATTGGTGTCATAAGCGGAAAGGATATCACCACCGAAGCTGCAGTCGCTAAACTAATGTGCATCATGGAGTCATCTAATGACAACGACAAGATTCATATGTTGTTAAATAGGTCACTGGCAGGAGAAATTACCTGAGCCATTACTTTTGTTTTATATTTTTTTTGTACATTGCGCCGCTGTTTTCTTTGAAATACTGATTGTTGTAACAGGGAGAATCAAATCTCCTGAAATGCAGCAGAATTATTTAGAATGATTCCAGTCTGGCCGATCAGAGGATGACCAGCAGGCGGGTTGGCACAGCATTAGAATGAGCATTCTATTGATAATTAATGTGTTAAGCGCCTACTGGAGAGATGCAGGAGTGGTTGAACTGGAACGCCTGGAAAGCGTTTGTACTTCAAAAGGGTACCGGGGGTTCGAATCCCCCTCTCTCCGCTGAAATATTTATTTTAATTTTGAGAACTATAAAAACGGTCGTTAATAACTTAAATCAAAAACAAACATGAAAAAATTATTTGCATTTGTTGCTGTTATTGGGATGCTTTTCATCGGAGCATCAGTAAACATGTATGCTCAGGAAGGGCAGACTGATACTACAGCAGTGGAACAGGTTGCCGAGACACAGGAATTGGTTACCCAGACTGCCACAGATTTTCTCCAGGAAGAAGAGGGTGGCCAGCTCCTCAAGGAAATCAAGAGACTTTTCATTGAAGGTGGTGCAGGCTTCATGGGCGTAGTACTGCTCTGTCTTATCCTGGGTCTTGCAATCTCGATTGAAAGAATCATCTATCTGAACCTGGCAACCACTAACACAAATAAATTACTGGCTAAAATAGAGACTGCCCTTCAGGAGGGTGGTATTGAGGCCGCCAAGGAGGTTTGCCGCAACACCCGCGGACCCGTGGCCAGCATATTTTACCAGGGCCTCGACAGGGCTAACGAAGGTATTGAAATTGCTGAAAAATCAATTATCTCATACGGTGGTGTACAGATGGGTCTCCTGGAGAAGAACCTTTCATGGATCGCGCTCTTTATCGCAATTGCTCCCATGCTTGGTTTCATGGGTACCGTTATCGGTATGATCGCTGCGTTTGACAATATCGAAAGAGCAGGCAACGTATCTGCAACATTGGTTGCCGGTGGTATTAAGATTGCTCTTATAACAACCGTAACAGGTCTTATCGTAGCTATCATCCTGCAGGTTTTCTATAACTATATCCTGTCAAAAATCGACAGTCTTACCAACCAGATGGAAGATTCATCAATCTCACTGATTGACATTCTCGTTAAGTACAACCTCCAAAAATAATCGCACCATGTCGAATAAATCATCAAGATTAATCAATATTCTTCTGGGTGTGCTGATGGTCATCACCGCGGTTATCGTAGTTATATTCTACGCCGGACCGCTGGTTGAAGGCACGGAGGGCACAAACTTTGAAGAACCCAGGATAACGGAAACGTTCCTGACCTGGGCATACATCCTGCTTGGAATTACTGCCGGGCTTACCATTGTGTTCTCACTTATTGGCCTATTCCTTAATCCGAAAGGCGCAAAAAAGAGCATAGTGGCAGTAGTATTTGCAGCAGTGTTAATACTGGTTGCATGGTTCCTTGCTGATGACACAGTGCTGAACCTGCCGCATTACACCGGAAAGGATAATGTGCCACAGACTCTCAAGTTCGTAGATACAGGGCTCATTACAGCCTACCTGCTCGCCGGCGTTGCGATTCTGGCCATTATCTACTCCGAGATCTCAAAAGCATTTAAATAATGATGTAGATTCCTGTTAATCAGGGTAAAATATTATAAACTATGGCAAAAAGGGCAATACAACCAATTAATGCCGGGTCGATGGCCGACATCGCATTCCTCCTGCTTATCTTTTTCCTGGTTACCACAACCATGGATTCCGATATGGGGCTGCTGCGACTGTTGCCACCGCCACCAGACCCAACCCAGGAAACACCTGAATCCCAGATTAATGACAGGAACATTCTTGAAGTAAAAGTTAACCTGGACGACCTTCTGCTTGTTGAAGGTGACCTGGCAAGACTGGAAGAACTAAGGGATATCACAAAACAATTCATCGTCAATCCGACCGACAATGTGAATATGGCGGAAAAAGAGATGAAAACCATCCCGTTCTTCGGAGACGTTATGGCCACCAAGGCCGTGATTTCGTTGCAAAATGACAGGGGAACAACCTACGCAGTCTACATAGCAGTGCAAAATGAACTGCTGGCCGCAAGGGATGAGCTCAAGAATGATCTCGCCATGAATACATGGGGTATAGGCTATTACGAGCTTGATGAAGAAAGACAAAAGGCTGTTGATCAGTATTATTTTGTACCTATTTCAGAAGCTGAACCTAAAAGAGTGGGAGGAAAATAATGTCAAAATTCAAGAAAAGTACAGGAAAAGGGGTAGGCGCAATAAATACCGCATCACTTCCCGATATTGTTTTTATGCTCCTCTTCTTCTTCATGACAGTTACCGTACTTCGTGAGGTGGAACTTAAAATAAATGTCGCTCTTCCCGATGCAACTGAAGGAAAGAAGCTGGAAAAGAAATCACTGGCCAGCTTTATCTATATCGGAACACCCGTGGAACAATTACAGGCTACTTTCGGAACAGAACCGAAAATACAGCTGAATGATTCGTTCAAGGAGGTTATTGATATACAGGAATTCATCGCTCAGGAAAGAGATGCTCTCGATGAGGCCGATAAGTCAAAGATGCTCGTATCACTGAAGATTGACCGTACCACCAAAATGGGTGTGGTAATTGATGTGAAACAGGCACTAAGGCAGGCCAATGCTCTCAAGATAATGTATGCAAATAATCCTGTTGAAATGATAGCTCTGTATTAATACTGCAGGAAGAGATGTTAAAAATAGTCGCTGGTTGTTATCAGCGGCTATTTTTTTATATTTGTATTACTTAAAGAAGCATTCCTCCAGAAAACAATTTATCACCAGGCACCATGAATCTGACGCGAAAAATATTAGCTGTTTCGATATACCTTCTGATTTCCTGCAGCCTCTCCTCGGCCCCTCTGTTTTTCGAACCCCGCAACGTTAACCTCCCCGACGGAAGAACCCTCAGTCTCTACATCTCAGGTGACGAATTCTTCAACTGGATGCACGACACCCTCGGTTATCCGGTGAAAAAAGGAGGTGACGGATACTATTACTATATGCTTCAAAATGATTCCATATTTAGTTATACAAATCACCGGGCCGGCGATTATGACCCCCTTTCAATAACAAATATTAAGCCGGTCGTAATCCCTTCAAATGTCTCCCGGAAGAGAGAGGAGTTCTACAAGACCCTCGAAGCAGAGGACAGGAAGAACAACTTCAGTTTCGATTCAAAGTATTCAGGTGTTTACAATAACCTGGTAATCTATATCAAATTCAGCGACCAATCCAATTTCACCACAACCAGAACCACATATGACAACCGGTTCAATTCCCTTACTTCCTCCTCAGTGCGTCATTATTACCGTGAAATCTCCTACGACAAGGTCGATATGATCAGTTATCACATGCCAGGAGGCCCTACCGAAAATCTTTGTTATACCGACATATACCCAAGAGATTACTTCAGACCTTACGATGTAGCAACAAACCCACAGGGCTATTCGACCAGTTCCGAAAAGACATCAAGGGAACACAACCTTCTGGCAAGAGTAGTAAAATATATTAATGATAATTACCAGGCCCCTGATGGTGTTAACTTCGACATGAACAATGACGGCAGATTCGATAATGTTGCTTTTATAATCAAGGGCTCTGCCGATGGCTGGAGTGACCTTCTGTGGCCCCATAGATGGTCTCTCTATTCATTAACAGCAAACCTCTGGGGTAAAAGGGTATACGGATACACCTTTCAACTCGAAAACGTCAGCGTAAAGACCTTTACACATGAGATGTTCCACGCCCTTGGCGCTCCCGACCTCTATCACTATACCCGTGACGGAATAAGCCCTGCCGGTCCGTGGGACTTAATGCACTCAGGCGGAGGACACCCAACCGCCTGGATGAAATCGAGATATGGAGGATGGATCAGTTCTATTCCGGAAATTACTCAATCAGGAACCTACTCATTACTGCCTCTTACCTCGCCTGAAAAAAACAGCTTTAAAATAGCTTCTCCCTACTCAAGCGATGAGTTCGTTGTTCTTGAATTCAGGAAGAAAACAGGAATATATGAAAATACACTTCCCTCAAACGGCATTATTATCTCCAGAATTGACCGCCGGTACAGGGGAAATGCCCAGGGCCCTCCCGATGAAGTCTATATATTCAGGCCGGGAGGTACTCTGACTGCTAACGGGACAGTTAACTCGGCAACATTCTCAGACCTGTACGGGCGCACGGCTTTCAATGATAATACTAACCCTTCGGCATTCCTTCAGGATGGTTCAGAGGCAGGTATCTATATCAGCGATATAAAGTATTATACCGACAGCATGACCTTCAGGGTCGATGTTGACATGCCCCGCAATCTGATCATCAGCCAGAACAGTGACGATGCGCTTGGCCTGAACTGGTCAGGTACGGGAACCAAACCCTTCATGATTGCAGTTTCAACAACCGACGAACCACTAAATCCGGGAGTTTCATCTGCATATTCTCCCGGAGACAGAATCGGTACCAATGGCACTGTAATATACAAGGGGACCGGAACGTCTTTCCTGCATACCGGACTGGTTAGCGATGAACCTTACTATTACACTATCTGGTCGATAACTGATGAAACTGACGGAATATACTCCAGTCCGCTTAAAGGATCGGAAAGAACCGGCATTCACAATGTAATCTCGCTTCCATGGACGGAGGATTTCTCAACTGCCACATTCAGTGAACTTCCCAGGGGATGGAAAGCAGGTGCCGGGGCTGACCAGTGGGAGCTTTCATCCATCAACAGCTTATCGGGGTCGAACGCAATTCTGATAAGAGATCCGGGGCCTCAATCTAATTGGTTTTATACACCTGGAATAAACCTTTCCTCTCAATCTAAATATCTGATTACATTCAGATATAAAAGTTCTGACCCGGCCAGCAGGGAATATATTGCTTTCTATGGCGGAACAGAAAGGCATAATAACGGTCTTCTTCAGCACAACATTTACTCCGATAGTTATGTACAATACAACGACTATGTAATTGCACGGGCAGTATTCAAACCGGCTGAATCAGAGACACACTATTTTGGTATTAAAACCCAGATTTATGGCAAGGGGATACTGTTTGAGGATTTCAGGATGGAAAAGGTTCCTGCCCGAACTTTAAACCTTTCCGACCCGGCTTCATTCTACCCCAATCCCTCTACCGGCAAAATTGTTGTTCCGGCCAGTGAAAGAACAGATATCACTATCTTCCTGCCGGGAGGTACAGCTGTTTTCACCAAAACAATTGAAGGAACAACCGAACTTGATCTCTCTCAGTTAAAAGCAGGGATATATATTATCAGATTCAGTAACAATACTGCGGTGACCAGTTCAAGACTCGTTATAGTCTCTCAGTTACCCTGACCTGAGGTTTCATCAAGTATCTTATTCACCTTGGCAATTACGTGTGCGCCTACGGGAGCGAGAACAACTACCACATGGAAAACAATTAGTGTAACCAGAAGAACTCTGACACTTAAAAAATGAATATTAACCGCGACCAGAAACAGTAGCATTGCAAAAGATGAGACTTTGGTAACAACATGGGTACGCGAGTAAAGGTCCTTAAACCTTAATATGCCCAATGAAGCTACCAGCACTATAAGTGCCCCCGAGAGGACCAGTATTCCGGTTATTATCTCTTTCATTCTTCCAGTTGTTTTTTATGAAGGTAGTGTGCTATGATTATTGCCCCGAAGACAAGCATGAAAGATACTATCAGCACGACATCAAGCAGTATGTGATCGTTGGAATAGATAGCATCACAGATAATTATACCAATTACTATCATTGCTATCTGATCGAGAGCTATCACGCGGTCAGGCAGGCCGGGTCCTCTGAAAAGCCGGTACAGAGGGAACAGAAGGCTGAGTGTCATAACCCACATTGCAGTCTCTGATGCTATATTTAAAAATGAAGTACCTGTCATATTCTTACCATCTGTCTTTGTTCATTTCTGCACGAATATATCTGCGTATTATCAGTTAAAAATCCGGTCAAGCATCCTTTCAATCCTTCCGGTGACGGCAAAGAAATCATCTGCTCCCGCCCGGTCGAGAAGATGCACGTGAATGGCGCTGTTATCTTCCGAAATATCAACACTCAGCGACCCCGGTGTCATGCTGATCAGGCTGAAAAGCAGAACAAGAGCCCAACCTGATCTTACAACCGGCCTGTATAAAACCATGGTCCCGTTCTCTCCGCGATAACCCTTCAATACCGACCATCCCACAATCCACCCTGACATCACTATCTTATAACAGAAATAGAGGAACAGTGCTGCCAGATTCAATGCTCTTGTAACTATCTTTTTGATCTTCTTAAACATGTAAAGGTCAATTAATCGTTATTGTTAATGCTTCACCAAATATGTAGCTGTGGTATTTACCTGTATCGAGCAGGTCAGCTGCAGCTGCCTCACAGAATTCTATGACAGGTAAGGCAAAGATCCCCATGAAAACAATTATAACCCCCAGAAATAACGAGGAACCAAGCATGATTCTGTCAGGCAGAAGGGCTGTGTCGCCGGTTTTATCTGCTTCCCCGGTTACCGGTGCCGGTTTCCAGAATACCTCAATCCATATCTTAACCATCGAGAAGAGCGTAAAGAAGCCCACGAACAGGGCTATCATCGATACAACTATCTGTCCGGCTTCAATACCTGATTTGATAATAAAAAACTTGGCTGCAAAACCACTCAGGGGAGGCAGGCCCGCCAGGCTGAAGGCAGAAATAAAGAATAGCGTTGACCAGATACGGCTGCTTTTTAGCATATCTCCCAGATTCCTGATGTCAAGCGACCCTTTTTGACGATGCACCCATCCTGCAACAAGAAACGCATTTGTCTTTGAGATCATATTGTGCGCCAGAAAAAAGATGGCCGCCGCAACGCCGCCTACAGTATAGAATGCCAGACCGGTTACTGCATACCCCACCTGGCTGATAATATGGAATGAGAGTATTTTTCTGAAATCGAACTGTGAGGTTGCAGTAATAACTCCGATCACCATTGAGAGGACACCCAGCCACATTATCAGAGGGTTCCAGAAAGAATCGGAATGTGACAGAAATAGGGAATAAATCCTGATTAGGGAATAAATCCCTACCTTGGTTAGCAGCCCGGCAAACAGAGCCGTAACAGCGGGTGGTGGTGTGGGGTATGATGCCGGGAGCCAGAAAAAGAACGGGAAGAGTGCCCCTTTGATAGCAAAACCAACAACAAAAAGCACCAGTGACGGGGTCAGGGATGACAGCAGGTCACCCGATTCCATAATCTTGTATGAGATATCAGCCATATTGAGAGAGCCCAGCTTGCCATATAGAATCCCTACGCCGGCCAGAAAGAAGAATGACGATATAAGATTAAGAATAAGATACTTGATAGCCCCCTGCAGCTGAAGTCTCTCTCCGCCGAAGCTAACCAGTATAAATGAGCCCATCAGCATCACTTCGAACCAGACATAGAGATTGAAAAGGTCACCGGCCATGAAGCTGCCGTTCACACCTGCCAGTATTCCAAAAGAGATGAGAAAAAAGCCGTTCTCCTTTCTGAGTGAATCTATGGCCTGGGTGGAGTACACCGTAGTCGCCAGAAAGACAATAGCCGCAACAGTGAGCATTATGGCACTGAACCTGTCGGCAACCATTACAATGCCATAAGGGGCAGGCCATGAGCCAATATGGCTCACAATCATCTCATGCTCCCCGACAATCCTGACTATCCACAATGCCACCATAAGGTTCAGGAAGGAAAAGAGCACTGCCATTACCTGCTTGATGGCTTTCGACCTTGTAAGCAGGGCAAAGATTATGTATCCCAAAGGAATCAGTACCGGTGCCAGAACCTCCATTCTCAGTCAGTATTACTTAATTGATCAAGGTCATGTGTTCCGGTAACCTCGAAATACCTGAACTTGAGTGCCAGAACATATGCCGATATTCCAAGACTTATTACTACTGCCGTAAGAATGAGAGCCTGGGGAATGGGATCAGATATCAGGGTCGGATCTATGGTTTCCGCATCAGCCGGGATAAATGCTTTGCCATTCCGTGTTACGCCTCCGGCAAGGAAGATTATCAGGTTGGTGGCATTGCTCAGGACGAAAATTCCCAGGATGACCTTAATGATGCTTCTTCTGAGTACCAGGTAAACGCCACAGGCATAAAGAAGCCCTATGAATATCGCAATAACTAGTTCCATTTAACAACATCCATTACACTGATTATTATTGAGAGAAATACTCCGGTTACCACCAAATAGATACCGGTGTCAAACAGCAGGGGTGTACCCAGATGAAATTCCGCAGAGAAGATGCTGAACTCTATCCAGACCCCGGTAAATGGTTCGCGTCCGGCGAAAACAGGTATCAGCAAGGCTATCAGCCCTGCCAGAAGGCCGGCACCCATCAGCTCAATGGTTGTTATCCGAAATAGCCCCTTTACCTTATCCGATCCATTTATGATCCCGTAGAAGATAAATCCTGTCGATGTGATTATCCCTCCTATGAATCCGCCTCCCGGGTGATTGTGCCCTCTGAGCAGCACAAATATGGAAAAGATGATCATCGCCACCAGGTAAAGCTTTGATATTTTAATTAAAACAATATTCCTCATTGGCTCTCCTCCTTCTCCTTAATCTTTTTAACCCTGATGTTGAAAAGTGCGTATACGCCCACAGCTGCCAGTGTCAGCACGGTGATCTCACCCAGAGTATCAAGAGCCCTGAAATCGACGAGAATCACATTTACAATATTCCTGCCGTGTGCTTTTGTAAGGCTGTTGGCGGCATAAAAGTTTGAAACAGGCTCGTAAAGGTTAATGAATCTGGCATTCAGTACGACGAGAGTTACCATCACTCCTACTGCCAGGGAGATAACAATATCGCGAATTCTGGAGGTCCTGCCTGAGACAACTCCGAATCTGGGCAGCTTGAGCATAACCATTACAAAAAGCACCATCAGTACTGTTTCAGCAAGAAACTGGGTGATTGCCAGGTCAACAGCCCCGTAAAAAAGGTACAGCAACCCTATTCCATATCCTACAACACCCATGGCCAGTATTGCCGTGAGCCTTCCACCTGTAAATACGGCAAAGACGACAGCAAGTGCAGATACCAGTAAGAGTAGGCCCACATGCAGTTTTATCGGACTCAGACCCGTAAGATCGACCATATCTACCCTGCCTGAGAATAATTTGAAAGCAACCAACAGGAGAGTGACCATGAAGAATGTCATCAGGTAAAACCTGTGATACCCGTGCTGAATACGGGAAGTCTGCCGGCCGGCCACCTCAACATACTTCTTAATCGCCATGGCAAACAGATCAGGCAGGAAAAGTCTGTCAAACCATGCTATAAGTGATGATATAGCAGGCATAACCCTGTGCCTGTTAATAAAAACGATCACCCCTGATATAATTGTCAGAAGGCTTACAATAAAGACGTCGTTGAATCCGTGCCAAAGCGATAGTTTTACCATTGTATCATAGTTTCCGGCAAATACCAGTGCATTGCTGATCAGCCTGTCGAGCCAACCCGGAAACAAACCCAGTAATAGTCCCGCAACTGCAAGTATGATTGTCCCTGCCGGAAAATACCAAGGGAATCTCCTTTCTGTATATTTGAATGGTACCCCCTCCTTTTTTCTTAGAGGGTAAAAGAGTTCAACGAAGAGGGTAAGTGAAATAGCCACCATCATGATATTGGCGCCAACTCCCAGTGGAAGTACCAGCCATGACAGGCCAGGCAACTGAATCTTGGCCTCATAGATAAGTTCCTTGCCTATGAAGCCCAGCATGGGAGGCAGTCCTGCCATAGATATAAGCGCAAGTACTGTTGCCGCAGTAGTAAAAGGCAGGCCCCTGGTCAGCCTGGCAAGTTTTGTAATATCACGTGTCCCCGTACTTTTATCAATAATGCCGGCCATCATAAAAAGGCCTCCCTTATACAGAGCATGTACAATAAAAAAGACCAGGGCTGCCTTTATCGATAGTGATGTATTAATACCTATCAGCAATACCATGGTGCCGAGGGCACTTATGGTAGTAAATGCGAGAATTCGTTTGATGTCGGTCTGTCCCATCGAGAAAAACGCTCCCAGAAACATCGTAATACCACCGGATATCATCAGAGTGCCCTCCCACAGGTGTATGTCTCCCAGAAAAGGGTGAACCCGCATAAGCAGGAAAATCCCTGCATTGACCATTGTGGCGGAATGCAGATAGGCGCTTATCGGCGTGGGAGCATTCATCGCCCCCGGAAGCCAGAAATGAAAAGGGAACTGTGCCGACTTGGTAAGTACGGCAAGCAACATCAGAATAAATATCAGCAGGGAGTGTGGATGTGATGCAATGCTAAAGCCCGCAGCTATTATCTCGCTTATCCTGTATGTTCCGGCTATATTACCGGTCAGTATAACGGCAAACAACAGACACAAGCCCCCGAAAGCCGTTATCAGTAGCGATTGCAGTGCTGCCTGCCTCGATTTTGCCGACTCATAATTAAATCCTATCAGCAGGAAGGAGGTAACACTGGTCAGCTCCCAGAAAATAAAGAGGGAGATAAGGTTGTCGGCAAACACCATGGCAGTCATAGCTCCCATAAAGAGGGTAAGGTAGAGATAGTATTGCGACTGTCTCTCGTATGCTGACATATAGAATGCCGAGTAGAGCATTACAAAGAACCCGATACCGCTTATCATCAGGCCAAATGTAATACTCAGGCCGTCAATCCTGAAACTCAGATCAATACCTTCGGCAATATTGAAAAAACCGGGCGTTATCAGGGCTTCCGATTCTCCGATAACAGGAAGGTATAAAAATAGGGTGATAAAAAAAATCAGAGGGAAGAGGGAGAGAAAAAGCCCGATGCGCCGGCCCATAAACTTGTAAAGCAACGGTGCAAGAACCCCTGCAACAAACATCAGTCCTGTGATTAAGGGAAGATATATGGAAAACTTCTCCGGCATATGTAATCATTATCTAACAACTACAGCCGGAAAAGGTTCTCCATGACTTCCTCTTGTGCATTCCGTCACCATGTGATCCCGGCGGGATTCGAACCCACAACCAACAGAACCGGAATCTGTCATTCTATCCATTGAACTACGGGACCCTATTCAGGCACCAAAAGTAAGATCATTACTCCATTTTTCAAAGCTCTTTCACCATTTTCAGCATACATCTGCAAACCTGAAATGCTGCATTCTGACAAAGATTTCCTAATTTCGCACCCCTGTAGGCATAAACTCTCCAACCACACTCCGACAATGGATTACAACTTCAGGGAAATAGAGAACAAATGGCAGAAGTTCTGGGAGGAACACAAAACTTTCAAAACCGAAGATGACTTCTCAAACAAAAAGAAATATTATATACTCGATATGTTCCCCTATCCTTCGGGAGCGGGACTTCATGTAGGACACCCTGAAGGATATACGGCTACTGACATCATAAGCCGCTACAAGCGTATGAAGGGTTATAATGTTCTTCATCCCATGGGATGGGATGCATTCGGACTACCGGCTGAACAGTATGCCATTCAGACAGGGACACATCCCTCGGTAACCACGCTCAGGAACTGTGAAACTTTCAGGCGGCAGATAAAGGAGATTGGCCTGGGTTACGACTGGGACAGGGAGATAAATACAACCGATCCGGAATACTTCAAATGGACGCAATGGATATTCATCAAACTCTTCAATACATGGTTTGATGAGACCGAAGGAAGAGGCAGGCCGGTGTCCGAACTCAGAGTCCCTGCAAATATTATTGCGGCAGGTGAAAGGGCCGTACGCGAATACACCGACTCACAGAGACTGGCTTATTATGATGATGCCAGCGTGTGGTGGTGCCCCTCATGCAATATAGTCTGCGCCAATGAAGAGGTGCTGGCTGACGGATCTCATGAGAAATGCGGCAACGAAGTTCTGCGCAAGCAGCTTAAGCAATGGCTGCTCAGGATTCCCAACTATGCCGAAAGGCTGCTCGCCGGACTCGAAACCGTTGACTGGCCCGAAGGAATAAAGGAGATGCAACGGAACTGGATCGGCCGGTCGGAAGGCGCCGAGGTGGATTTCAGTGTTAAAGATCATTCTGCATTAATCAGGGTATTCACCACCCGGCCAGATACCCTTTTCGGTGCAACCTACATGGTGCTGGCTCCTGAACATCACCTGGTAAAAGAGATCACCTCATATGACCAGAAGGAAAAGGTAGAGGAATATATTAACGCAACCCTGTTAAAATCAGATCTCGACCGTACCGATCTTGCAAAAGAAAAGACGGGGGTCTTTACCGGAAGTTATGCCATAAACCCGGTAAACGGAGCCGAAATCCCGGTATGGATAGCCGATTACGTACTTACCGGATACGGAACCGGGGCAATTATGGCAGTTCCGGCGCACGATTCCCGCGATCATGAATTTGCAGAAAAGTTCGGGCTGGAGATCAGATGCATAATGGATCCTGATACTACAGATGAACAACTCAGAAACCTGATTCTTTCCGGCAGGGAATGCTGGACTGAAGACGGAAAATATATAAACTCTGCCGATACCGGAAGAGGAATCGACATAAACGGTCTGAATAAGGAAAAGGGTATAGACGTAATAACCAAATGGCTAACAGACCGGAATCTGGGTGAAGCACGGGTAAACTACAAGCTCAGGGACTGGTTATTCAGCAGACAGAGATACTGGGGAGAACCATTTCCGGTAATTCACTGGGAAGATGGAGAGATAGAGATTCTCGATGAAAAGGAACTGCCTGTCACCCTTCCTGAAATGGAAAAATATCAGCCGGGTGATTCAGGCGAGTCACCGCTGGCAAACGCCGTAAGCTGGGTAAATGTTACCGGACCTGATGGAAGGAAAGGGAGACGTGAAACCAATACAATGCCACAGTGGGCCGGTTCATGCTGGTACTACCTGAGGTATATCGATCCCCTGAACCGTGACAGAATATTCGACAGCGAAAAGGAGAAGTACTGGATGCCAGTCGATCTTTATGTAGGAGGTGCTGAACATGCCGTACTCCACCTTCTTTATGCCCGGTTCTGGCACAAGGTGCTCTTCGACCTTGGCATAGTATCGACAGACGAACCTTTTAAAAAACTCTTTAACCAGGGAATGATACTGGCATTTGCCTATGAAACTCCTGCGGGGGCAAAGGTACCTGCCGATATGGTTGTGGAGAAGGAGGGCAGGCACTATCATACCGAAACAGGCGCAGAACTGAAGCAGATAGTTGCCAAGATGTCGAAATCGCTAAAGAATGTTGTTAATCCCGA
Organism: Bacteroidales bacterium; assembly: GCA_046484805.1. Lineage (GTDB taxonomy): Bacteria > Bacteroidota > Bacteroidia > Bacteroidales > VadinHA17 > SLNP01. Next base: position 6,881 of record JAWOIF010000055.1, on the reverse strand, counting down.
TGATGTAACAGGCCGCTACGGAGCCGATTCATTGAGACTATACGAAATGTTCATGGGCCCGCTTGAAGCTACCAAACCATGGGATGACAAAGGCGTTAAGGGTGTTTTTGGCTTCCTTTCAAGAGCCTTCCGCTTTTTCTCCGACCCCGACAATATTCATGGTGGAGAAGAAGACCCTGAAATACTGAAAGCACTGCACAAAACCATTAGGAAAGTCGAATCGGATATTGAACACATGAGGTTCAATACAGCCATATCGGCAATGATGATCTTCCTCAATACCGTCACAAGGAAGGAGCGAATATCGCATGAAAGTGCTTCGCAGTTCGCCCTTACACTCTCTCCTTTTGCTCCGCATCTGGCAGAAGAACTATGGCAGATACTCGGGCACTCAGGCAGCCTTGCCCGGGAGCCCTGGCCGGTGGTAAATGAGTCCCTGCTGAAAGAGGATTCTTACGAATACCCGGTGTCGTTTAACGGGAAACTCAGGTTCAAAATTGAATTGCCTCTTGACACCCCGTCAGAAGAGATAGAGGGAATAATAACTGCTGACTCCAGATCAGAAAAATGGCTTGCCGGAAAACCTCCCCGGAAGGTTATATTCGTAAAGGGACGTATTATTAATATTGTAGTATAGACAAAACTGATGATACTGTACCGCCCTTTCAACATTTCACTCCGGCCTCTGCTGCTCATTTTGAGCCTGATCATGATAATTGCCCCTGGTTCCTGCAAATCACTGCATGCGGAACAGGATGTCTTCAGTGATGATATTGATATTGTAGATGAACCGTCACCGCCGGTTTCATATATTTATGACGTTGTGCCTGACACGTTCGTGCCGGAACCAGGCAGGATAAGGAGAAATGAGATGATTTCGTCGCTGCTGCTGTCGAAGGGCTTCAGCTATCCCGAGATCGACCGTATGCTGGCCGGTTCGACCAGTACTATTGATTCCAGGAAGGTGCGATATGGCAATAACTATACCTTCTTCTGGTCATCAGATACTGCCCTGCGGCCCTCATATCTGGTTTATGAACACGACAATACTCTTTCACACATATTTAACCTCGAAGAGAGCCCCGGCATAACCGATTACAGGCACGAAACGGTGAGGGAAATAAGGATGGTTAAAGGGGTCATTGAATCTTCCCTGTGGGAGGCCATGATCTCTGCAGATGTTAACCCGATACTGGCTGTTGAACTGTCAGAAATATACGCATGGAGTATCGATTTCTTCGGCCTTCAGAAGGGCGACAGCTTCAGTATAATCTATGAGGAAGCATTTACCGGGGACAAGTCGGCAGGGATCAGCTCGGTAAACGGAGCCATATTTACACATGCCGGAAAGGAGCTGATAGCAATACCATTTATGCAGGACGGAACCGTGAGTTACTACGATGAAGACGGCAACAGCCTGCGGAAAGCATTTCTGAAAGCGCCGCTGAGGTATTCCAGGATAAGTTCAGGTTACTCCTCAGCCAGGCTTCATCCGATACTTAAAATTGTAAGACCTCACTACGGAGTTGATTATGCAGCGCCTGTCGGCACCCCTGTTCTCGCAATTGGCGACGGCAGGGTTATATCAACCCAATACCTTCGGGCTGAAGGAAGAATAGTACGGATAAGGCATAACAGCGTCTATTCGACAGCCTATATGCACCTGTCATCATTTGCAAAAGGAATTGCCCCGAACGTATGGGTTAAACAGGGGGACGTAATAGGCTATGTTGGCAGTACGGGTCTGTCAACAGGGCCTCACCTTGATTTCAGATTTTACAGGAACGGCCAGCCTGTCAATCCGCTTAAGGTTGAATCACCCCCGGTAGAGCCGGTCTCTGAAGAGAATATGGAGCGGTTTTCAATGGTGCTGGATATAATGCTTTCGCTGCTGAGGGCAATCTGACCTCACACCTTCTCACCGGCCAGCAATTTTTCAATAATAAAAGGATAATATTTGTATTCAAGTTCATGTACCCTTGCTGCAAGTGTGGCAGGGGTGTCACCGGCAACCACTTCACATTCAGCCCTGAAGATGATATCACCTTCATCATACTTCTCATTTACGTAATGAATGGTAATGCCACTTTTCTTCTTCCCGGCTTCAATAACTGCCTTATGAACCCTTTCTCCATACATCCCCCTGCCCCCGAACTCAGGTAAAAGCGCCGGATGAATATTGACTATCTGACCTCTGTATTGTGAGGTTATAGTATCGGGGATATGCCACAGGAAGCCAGCCAGGACAATCAGATCAGTTCCCAACTCTTTAAGCTTTTCAAGCACTCTGCCAGTGACACATAAATCGTCACGGTCGAAAAGGAAAACATCTGTGCCAAGTACTGTAACCCTTTTTATTACTGCTGCTTCAGGATTATTGACAAATACTGAGACAACTTTTGCATTTTTTCCGGTCGAAAAATATCTTATTATGTTCGCGGCATTGGTTCCCGACCCTGATGCAAAAACTACTATCTTATTCATTATGTGGTTATTATCAATATTAAGAGAAGTGGTCTATTACGACTCATTAGTGTCTCTATGTCGCTGTATATGTGCGTCTTAATCCCTGTGGTATACAAAATTTTATCAAATCATTTGAATAATATGGTACAAATATATTTCTTTGCATGGTTTTAAACCTAGTATTAATTTTAAATTTATTGGTATGTCTGACATTGCAACAAGAGTAAAGCAGATCATCGTTGACAAACTGGGAGTTGATGAATCAGAAGTAACAGCTGATGCAAGCTTCACAAACGATCTCGGAGCCGATTCACTCGACACCGTTGAGCTTATTATGGAGTTTGAAAAAGAATTCAATATCGGAATTCCCGACGATCAGGCTGAAAGCATCAGTACTGTTGGCGAAGCCATCAAGTACATCGAGGAGAATGCAAAGTAATATTGCGTAAATAAATCTGTTTATGAGAAGGGTGGTAGTAACCGGAATGGGGGCTCTTACTCCCATTGGGAATGATTTGCATGAATACTGGGAATCACTTAAGGCGGGGGTCAGCGGATCTGACCTCATAAAGAATTTCGATGCCTCAAAGTTTAAAACCAGGTTTGCATGCGAACTGAAAAACTATGACCCGGCAAACTATTTTGACAGGAAAGAGGTCCGAAAGATGGATCTCTATGCTCAATATGCACATATTGCAGCAGATGAGGCTCTGAAGAACGCGGGTATTGACCCTGATAACATTGACAGAGACAGGGTCGGAATAATATGGTCTTCGGGCATTGGGGGAATAGAGACATTTACCAATGAAATAAAAGGGTTTGTTACGGGTGGAGGAACTCCCCGTTTCAGCCCTTTCTTTATTCCCAAAATGATAAGCGACATTGCAGGGGGGTTATTATCGATCAAATACGGATTCAGAGGTCCTAATTTCTCAACTGTTTCCGCCTGTGCCTCCTCCACAAATTCGCTGATAGATGCCTATACCTACATTATGATAGGGAAAGCTGACATCTTCATTGCAGGGGGATCAGAAGCTGCAATCAACGAGCCGGGCATCGGAGGTTTTAATGCCATGATGGCCATTTCAACAAACAATGAAGAGTACAAGACTGCATCGCGCCCCTTCGATAAGACCCGTGACGGATTCGTTATGGGAGAGGGTGCAGGAGCTCTTATCCTCGAAGAATATGAACATGCCCTGGCCAGGGGAGCCCGTATTTATGCCGAAGTTGTTGGTACAGGCATGACTGCAGATGCACACCACCTTACAGCCCCTCACCCCGACGGACAGGGCGCCCGCAACGTAATGAAGCTGGCAATTGAAGAGGCAGGCATTAAAGTTACCGATGTTGACTATATTAATGTACACGGAACCGCCACCCCTCTGGGAGACATCTCTGAAACCAAAGCAATTGTTTCACTGTTTGGAGACCACGCCTATAAGCTAAATATCAGCGCAACAAAATCAATGACGGGTCATCTTCTGGGTGCGGCCGGGGCAATTGAGGCAATTGCAGCAATACTTGCAATATATAACGATATAGTGCCTCCGACAATTAACTACCGGGTACCCGACCCTGAAATAGACCCGAAACTTAACATAACCCCCGATAAGGCAGAAACAAGACCGGTAAGGTACGCCCTGAGCAACACCTTTGGCTTCGGAGGGCATAATGCTTCAGTGGTATTTAAGAAGCCATAACCCTGGTATCCCGGTTCCTTAGCCCTCCCAATCTTCGAGTTCGAGATGGGCAGTTTTGAACAATCATAATAAAGAACCGTGGGAAGTGATAAAATAAGAAAAATCCAACTTCAGGTAAAAGACGACACCTGCTGTTCAATATACGGGATTGTCTTCCCTGAACCGGCATACAAGCTCTGCCTTGCACTCAATAACCTGCTGGGTATATCATTAAAAAGTGATACACCAGTCGTAGTTGATGACGGTAAGGGAAATAAAATCAACTTTGCCAGATTCTGCGATCTTTCGGAAATACCCTTGAAGTGGACGGCCCTTGTGTCAAATCGCTACGAAAGCATAAGCCTCGTAAAGAAGCTTGCCAATATTGACTACCTGATACTTCACTTCAATGATTCGGAAAATGAGTGCGATGATAACGAATTTGCATCATCAGTCAGAAAATCCGGAGTGACAAATGGTATTTTTAATATTGAAAGGGCATTGATCGATAAGGATATCTTCGAAAAACTAATCCCTCTCCACTGATCTGCAGATCAGATCGTAAAAAAGAAGAAGGAGGTGATTGCTCACCTCCTGTTCTTCTGTTAACCCTAAAACTAACCTAACCTATGAAAAAAAACCTCTGTTTGATATGTAACAAAACACGTGCCAAAAAAGTTCAGTTGCGAATAATTTTTTCTCTCATTTTAGCCTTACCGGTAAGGCAACACTAAACTCCGAAGGAGGTTTGTAAGAGATTGATTTTCTGGATTCACGCCCATTAGTTAAAGTATGTTAATTAGTGTTAACTCTGACTATTTGGGTATATTTTTGCAAAAATGAAGAGAAGAACCATACTGGTAATTGCGATCCTGTTTGCCTTTGTCCTTTCAGGATTGATTTTCATTCAGGTTTACTGGATCACAAATGCCATTGATATCAATGATCAGCAATTCAGGTACCAGGTTAACAGGGCTCTCGATGCGGTGGTAAGGGAAATGGAGGGCAAAGAGCTGATGGACAGGCTCATGAAAGAGATAGGAGATACCTCTCCCGATTCAGTAACAGCCATACTGCCGGCCGAGTCGCCAATCTACGGCAAGATAGTCGGTTATGATCCTGAGACCGGAATACACATTACGACCGACCCTGCGGAACTGTTTCGTTCAGACAGTCTGATAGATCTTACACACAGAATAACTCTCTCTCCTGAAATGCTCACTGACTATCTTTCAGAGAATTTTCCTGGCAGCTATGATGAGACGATGGAGGCCGGAGTTGTAATGAGAGTCTCCAATAAAATAGTGTACCTCGAGAATGTAATGGAGAAGATCCTTGCTGAGACGCCTGATCTGCGTGAAAGGATAAATCCAGATGATATAAACAGCCTTCTCAGAAGATCATTCAATAACGTTGGCATATACCTCGATTATGAATTTTCTGTCAGGTCAGGGAACTCAAGTATAGTATATACGAGTCCGGGGTTCACCTATTCATCGGGTCCAAACATATTTTTAAGACAGCTCTTCCCGAATGATCCTGTACCGGGTCAGAATATGATACATGTCTATTTCAGCAAGGAAAAGCAATACAAGTTCATTCAGATTGGCATGCTCGGCTTCTCTTCGATCATATTCACGATCCTGCTGATCGTGGTCTCGACTGCAACATTCTCTGTAATATTGCGCCAGAAAAAGATGTCTGAGATCAGGAGTGACTTCATTAATAACATGACTCATGAGCTGAAGACCCCAATTTCAACAATTTTTTTAGCGTCGCAGATGCTTTCTGACAAAACCATTCCAAATGAGAGCAAAGACACAGATAACCTTGCCAGAATAGTATCCGATGAATCGCTGAAACTTAAATACCAGGTGGAGAAGGTTCTTCAGACGGCCGTCTTCGAAAGAACCAGGTTGCGACTCAAGATTGAACCTGTTGACCTCCATCTCCTGATTGACAAGGCAATCATGGGCTTCGAGCTGCAAATCTCCGAGCGTCAGGTATTGATCATCAAAAACTATAAGGCAGAAAATCCTCTTGTCGCGATCGATGAAGTACATATGACTAACGCTGTTTCCAATATCATTGATAATGCAATAAAATACTCTCCCGACAGGCCTGAGATAAAGATTTCAACCCATTCACGGGGAGGGACGATTACCGTATCAATACAGGACAAAGGAATCGGCATCAGCAAACAAAATCTTAAGCATATTTATGACAAATTCTTCCGCGTGCCAACAGGCAGGGTTCATGATGTAAAGGGGTTTGGCCTGGGACTAAGCTATGTCAGAAGGGTCATTGACTGCCACGGAGGAAAAATAAGGGTCGAAAGTACTATTAACAAAGGAACGAAGTTTATTATACATATTCCAAAATATTCCGACCATGGAAAGAAAAAGGATCCTCCTTGCTGAGGATGACGAAAACCTGGGAACACTTTTACAGAATTATCTTAACGCAAAAGGGTATGAAGTTCTCCTTTACGGTGACGGGCAGAAAGCTCTTGAAGGATTCAAATCAGGAAATCTCTCAATCAGCATTATTGATGTAATGATGCCGGTTATGGATGGTTTTGAGTTGGTCAGGCAAATTCGGAAGATTGACCCGGCCGCACCTGTAATCTATCTCACTGCAAGAAACCAGAAGGAAGATATTATTGAGGGATTCATAACCGGTGCAGATGATTATCTCACCAAACCCTTCTCAATGGAAGAACTTCTTTACAGG
>JAWOIF010000088.1:0-2800 GCA_046484805.1 Bacteroidales bacterium | reverse complement strand
CTGCGCGGGAGATGTGGCCAAGATCAAGGCCGCCTACCGCTTCTTCTCGAACAGCCGGGTCGAGATGCAGGCGCTGTTGCGTTCGCATACCGAGGCCACCGTGAAGCGCATCCGGGGCCACCCAAGACAAAGGTCGACGGGGAGATCGGGAAGATGGAGCTTGAGGCAGCAAAGTATGTCATCGCACGGTTTGAGCTGACCGGGCAGGAGTTTCAGCAGGCATGGGACTGGTTATATGGTCAGTGGTTCCCTGAAAGCGGGTACCAGCCCGATGAGAAGCCCTGTTTCGAGATGTATCCCGAGGAGCCAAAGAACGGCAAGTTTGTTGTGGACATCTGTGTCCCGGTAAAACCGCTCTGAGCACCTGGATGCCGGCAGTCATCAGTGATGGGGTTGAGCTGATCGCTCAGCCTCATCCTTTTAATCGACTATCAGTAGAATAAACTGTCAATCCAGTTCTGCACAAGCAGTGGTCCCTTATCTGATATGAATGACTCAGGGTGGAACTGAACACCCCTGATATTATGCTCAGTATGTGCAAGTGCCATGATGATGCCGTCATTGCCCAGCGCAGTCACCCGCAGGTTCAGATCTGAATACCGGATGCTGCTGTCATGGTATACCCCCCATGAATGGTACAGTCCGGCGCCAAATTCAGCCGGCATCCCTTTAAAGATATAATCAAAAGGCTCGACCTGCCTGACGGTGGTACTTACCCCATGCCGTACGGTATCCAGCTTTTCGAGCTTAAGCCCGTAGGTCTCCGCTACCACCTGGTGCCCGAGGCACACCCCCAGAAAACCCTTCGTGCCGGAGTATGCACCCAGCAACTCCGCCATAACCGGGGCTTCAGAGGGAATACCCGGCCCCGGCGAAAAGAGAAATCCATCATAGCTGCCTGCGCCAGAGATACTGATCCTGTCATTCTTTTCAATATCAAAGTCGCACCTGTCATACTCCCTTAAAATCTGGACAAGATTAAAGGTGAATGAATCATAATTATCCACTATCAGAATTCTCGGTCTCCGGTAATTCATAAATTTGCTGCCTCAGGGTACAGTATGACACGTAAAAGTACAATTAAAGAACAAATGAATGAATGGGCCGGCGCAGGCATCCCGTTTCTGTTCATAATCGACTTTGAGCAGGTTAAGCCGCTTATATTCAGACTGGATGAGATAAACCCCGGATATCTCCTGTATGACATAAACGGCATCAGTAACTCGCAGGGTCAGGCCAGGAGAGTGAGACCCGCAAAACTTGCCAGGTATCCGGAGACATATGCAGATTATCTTGTGAAGTTCAACCTGGTGAAGGATGAGATAGCGCTCGGCAACTCATTTTTGCTGAATCTCACATGCTCCACCCCCGTCGATTTGAATTCAACCCTGCTGGAAATATTCCATATGAGCACCGCCAGGTACAAAATATGGCTCAATGATGAGTTCGTATGCTTCTCACCGGAATCATTTGTCATTATTAATGACGGGAAAATCAGGTCGTTCCCGATGAAAGGCACTATTGATGCAGACATCCCGGATGCTGAAAGAGTTATTTTAAATGATACCAAGGAGACAGCCGAACACTACACTATCGTCGACCTGATAAGAAATGACCTCAGCATGGTCTCAAAAAGGGTGAGAGTTGAGAGGTTCAGGTACTTCGATACAATCAACACAAATGAAAAGAAGCTGTTGCAGGTCAGCTCTGAAATATGCGGCGATCTGGAAGAGGAATATGCAGCATCGCTCGGTGACATCATTTTTTCATTGCTTCCGGCAGGTTCTGTAAGCGGCGCTCCCAAGAAGAAAACAACGGAGATAATTGCATCGGCAGAGGGCATGCCACGGGGTTATTACACCGGGATTGCCGGTATTTTTGACGGTCGCAACCTAGACAGCGGCGTGATGATCCGATTCATCGAGAAACGTGAGGAAAGATACTTCTACCGCAGCGGAGGCGGAATCACCTCATTCAGTGATCCCCTGTCAGAATACAATGAAATGATTGACAAAATATATGTGCCGGTTATTTGAGACAATAAGATTGTAACCTTAAGTGTTAATTGCATTTTTAAGCGTGCCTGGCAATGTCAAAAACCGGCGCAGGGTAAATGACGTGTAAATGTCGGGTAAAGTACCCTCAAAATATTTCATGCATTGGTTTTTCAGTCGTAATATTGGTGAAGAATTAAAAACCAATTCAATGAAACTTACATGAGCAATAGCTCGCAAAAGGCAACGAATATTTGCTGCATGTAAGTTCCATTCGACCAATAAGATAATAATAAATAACCGAATGAAACAACCGGAATTAGGCAGAAGGATCACCGAACTCAGAAAGGGAAAAGGTCTCACCCAGGAAGAACTTGTAGACAAGTGTAATATAAGTGTACGGACCCTCCAGAGAATCGAGGCGGGCGAAGTCACCCCGAGAAGTTACACTGTCAAAACAATCCTTGCAGCGCTGGATTACGACCTGAGTAAAATTTCAGACAACGACGGTAACAGAAGGAGTTTCTCTGAATGGCTGAAGGACACCTTTCTTATTGATATCGATCCCGACCGGTCAGGCACTTTTATCATCAGGCAGCTTAACACCGCCTGGCTGTTCGGGCTGGTTTATTTCATTCTCGGATTCCTCGAAGCGGCGGCTGAGTATTTCCGGTTTAAAGAAGGCCAGATGATCTTCAGCATCCCGGTATACATCAGCATCAAGGTCGCTGTCCTAGTCTCTTTCTTTCTCTTCCAGCGTGGCTTCATCGTGGTCGGCCACATGTTCAGGAACTACCTCCTGAAAA
>JAWOIF010000030.1:0-3139 GCA_046484805.1 Bacteroidales bacterium | reverse complement strand
AAAAAGTTGTTGTTTGATTCGACGAGTGGCTGAACGCCTTGTATACCAGATGCTGGGATATCGGCAAGCCAGTAGTAATAAACTGTATTCGGTCGTAAGCCCATGCGTCCACCCATCTTGTCGATGAAGGTGTAGGTTGCACCACCAGTGCTGGCAGTACTGCTGGCCTCGAAAATTAGGACGCTGTCCTCTGCAGGTATTGAATGAGTGGGTGATGCCGCAGCCAGAACATAAACTATAAGGGCTTCATTCCAGCCCCTTATCTGGTGGTTCATCTCCCATCCGTAATTCGGAGAGAAATGCCAGTAAAGAACATTTTCATCGTTCTTACGATACCAGTTCCATTCCACGTTCTCCCAAAGCACCTGTATCGAGTCGCCAAGCGCCTGTTCCCCGGCTGTCCCGTTCTTAAAATACTCCTTTACCGTCAGCAACCCCTGCATAAGGAAAGCCGTTTCCACAAGGTCTCCCCCATCATCACGGGTACTGAATGGTATTGTTTTGCCCGTCGTTCCATTCAGCCAGTGCGGGAACGCACCATGATATTTTTCGGTTTCAGGGTTCATCAGGAAACTGACGATAGTAGAAAGCCTGTCGAAGCCCTCCTGACGTGTGATGAAGTTTCTTTCAATACCTGCAATTATTGCCATAAGTCCGAAACCACTTCCACCAGTGGTGACCAGTTCGCCCGAGCCAAAGCGCTCCCGTGCAAGTCCGGAAACCGGGTGAGCATAATCCCAGAAATAACGGAACGTTTGTTTCTGTACAAGTGTAAGCAACTCCTCATCAGAAAGCAGTGGGAACTTAGGGGTGCTATCGGGCTGGGTGCGGATCACAAGCGTGTACTGGTTCATTACCGTGCCTCCCATATTCTGCCCCGAGTCGAAGCTCAATCTGTAGGCAGTCAGTGGCATAAGCGGGTCAATTGGCCTTATTACAAGATTTTTTGAGTTTTCCTGAAAATAATGGGAATAGAGTGTGTCGGTTTCCCCTGTAAAAACCAGTTTGGCTTTGTTAAAACCTGAAGTGTCAACCTCGTCACTGAATGTTATCCTGATCTCGACTTCGGCATAATCAACATTATTGACCGATGAATTGTTCCGCACATAGCTGTTATTTACAAATACAGAATCAACCGTAAATTGCTCAACTGGCATTTCATTATTATCATCATCATCACAAGAAGAGATGACAATTAATAATATCGCTAATGGTATCAGGGTTTTCATTAGTTGCAAAGTTAATCAAACTTCCTGTTTCATTATATATAAATAAAGGCGTACAGACCCGGGGAATGCCCGATGATCTGCACGCTTTATCATGTTTCTCATTACGGTTTATGAAAACCACAAAATCAAACTGCGCCGGTTTTTAAGTAGCGTTCAAACTTACTCATTCAGCTGAGTTACCTCAGCCTCGTACAGGTCAGCTACCTCATCGTCTGATAATGCCTTGTCGTAAAACCTTAATTCATCGAGCTGACCAAGATATTCCTTCATCCAGTCATCTTCTGCGGTTCCTAACCTGCGGTTAGCCCAGGCACCTATGATGCCCTTATTGTTGGCATCAAGCAAAGCCAGGTTAAGATCTCCCAGAAGGGGTTGCTCATTAGGGTTACCAATATCGCCGGGGTCTCCCTGGTAACGAACCTCATCATTGTAGGCACCGGTGGTGGTGAACAGGTAATCTCCGTTGACATAGACTTTGGCTGTAGAAGTGGCCGGATCATAATTTGTCACTATATGGAACCAGAGATCAGCAACAAACGCCTCATTTGCTCTTCTCCAGTCATGTCCAATCCAGCCGGGATTATTATCCTTATCCTGGGCATCACTTTTGGTAAAGAATGCCTTAAGTTCAAGGCTGTCAACTGTATTATCTTCAGGGGCATTCTCCTGGAAAAATGCCAGGCTCCCCAGAAATTCGGTACCTGTTACCTGGAAGATCATTGGCGGACCGCCTGCTACGCGGGGTGCCCTCATCCACATTGCCAGTGAAAATGCATTCAACTGTGCAAGACGGTCGGCAAAATCGACATCCCAGGTTATATAGGCGCCTTCTGCACCCTGATAGGCCAGTCCGCGTCGGCCTTCAACATAAGTTACGTTTCCGGTAGCAGTACCTCTGCCGGAAATTTCATCTGCCGGTGAGTCTTCAAAACTCCAGTGATGAATCAGATTATTTGTGGCAATTGTACTCGGATCAATCTTACCATCATCAATAATATCGTCATCATCATCGCCATCACAAGATGTCAGGGCTAATCCGCCTATGAGCATCATTCCGAGAATATATACTACATAAAATCTAAACTTGTTTTTCATAATTACTGGTTTTAGTTATTACATTTATAGTTAATCTTCCCTTGTTAATTATATCCATTATTTTGAGTGAGATTAGGATTCAGCTGCATCTGTGCAGCTGGAATCGGATAAACCTCATGCTTGCCCGGGGTAAAACCTTTATCTGACAACGCTTCCGAAGCCTGCCCGGTCCTTATCAGGTCAAAGAACCTGTCCTGCTCCATGGCAAGTTCAGCACGCCTTTCGTCCCATATATCCTGGAGTGTTACGCCTTCAATGTCAGTAAGTCCGGCTCTCCTGCGAACCATATTCACAGCTTCATCAGCAGTGAGTCCGCTTATTAAGGGTACCGTTACGCCATTAACCAGGGCTTCGGCGTACATTAGAAGGATATCCGGGTACCTGAGTATCCTTACGTTCTGGTCGAAGCCATATCCATTAAAGGCCCAATTATTATATATAGACGGAGTATAGACCTTCCCGTTATAGACAGGATTTGTAACGATAGTCCTGATGCTGTCCCCTTCCGGCGTGACCGTTCCCCTGTAAAGAAGAGTGGTGGCCGGACGTATCTCTTCACCCCTTTCGGTGAAAAAATCAATCAGGTTCTGACTCGGGGTACAAAATCCCCATCCCTGCATATTTGAGGGAGTATTGCCCCTGGGCCCCTGAACAAAAGCATACTCAATGTATGCGGCTCCGCCGGTTGTCCGTCCGAGTGTAGAACTCTGAATTTCAAAAATTGACTCGCTGCTGTTCTGGCCGTCAAGGCTGAACACTTCCCTGAAGCTGTTGAGCAGGCTATACCTTCCGGAGGCAATTATCCTGTCGGTCAG
>JAWOIF010000022.1:0-26220 GCA_046484805.1 Bacteroidales bacterium | reverse complement strand
TTGACCGACCCCGGCCGCCGCCAATGACCAAGGCTGCGACCTACCGTCTGACGGCCTTCCCCGCTGACGCGTAATCCGACATCCCCCATTTGGCGTCGGATACAGGCTGAGAATACGCTCGATGACGACGTCAGGTAACCCATGCCGGCGTAAGATCGCCTCTCGCGGCGATGGCAGACGCCACCGCGGCTCGAAAATGTTGCGCTGTGTCCGCTGCGGCGCCGTTTTCTGGAAGTTCGGGCACACTTCACCTGTCGGAGCGAGGTGCATCGTTAGCTCTTCCCTCATGCCGCAAGCGGCGGTGGCTGCGGCCGCAGCCGATTGATCCGCTGCAGGGTCTCTGCGAACAGCCCATTGATGCTCATGCGCTTGCCGCGAGGCTCTCCCCGGGGCAACATGGCCATCAATTCGGTGCCAACTGGGAATGTCGGTTCATCCATGAATTCCCCATTCTGTGGATTAGCATGCGCGATGATCCCCGATCGGCTTCTAGGCGTGACCCCGTTGGTACGCGGAAACTACCTGACAGCGCGCTGCGAAAGCGGGGCGAGCCGGGGTCCCTGTTGAACGTCGAAAGGCGTCATTCATCGGCGCCGATCCACACTTGGCTTTTTGGCCGCTCCCCTACCCTGTCAAAAAGCACTCAATCCATTGTCGTGCGATGGGCCGATGGTCCTGCAAGGCGGAGGCGGGTGGGATGACCGACGCGAGCGAGCCGCTGCAACGATACGTGCTACCGAGCGGCAGCACCGGTCGCGAGAGGTTGCGGCTTCTCGCCGCGGCGACGGAGCCCGGCACGATGCGGCTGCTGGGCGATCCCGGCCGAGGCGTTCCTGGCGCCGCCCTACGATCCGCGGAACGAGCGGGTCAGACGCTAGGCTTGACGCGAATGGAATGCTGGTAGCGGCCTGACTCGGCGATCAGCCAGTCGCGGAAGGCCGCAATGGCGGGCTCGTCCCAGCGGCGGCGCGCGCAGAAGAAGTAGTAGCCGTTGTCGACCGGTGTCGCGCGTGGGAAGGGCTCCACCAACAACCCCGAGCTCAGCTCGTCGGTCACTAGGAGCCGGTCCATGAGGACGACGCCGATCCCCTCGACCGCCGCCCGGATCGCCAGATCGCCATTGCCGAAGCTCGGGCCACGCTCATGGCCGATGTCGCCGAGCGCGCCATTGGTTGCGAGCCAATTCGGCCAGTCCTGATCACAGGCCGCGATCCGCAGCAGGGTGTGGTGTCTGAGGTCGCGGGGCTCCTGGAGCGGCGGCCGGTCGCCGAGCAAGGCAGGCGCGCAGAGCGGGATCAGCTCCTCGCGCCAGAACCGGTCGGCGCGCAGCGCCACCGGCCAGTCGGCCGGCATATAGAAGGTGGCGACACCGATGTCGTGCTCGCCCTCGCGAAACTCGCGCCAGCTCGTCCTGAAGATATCCACGGATAGCGGGCTGGCCTGCTTCGCCTGGGCGAAGGACTGCAGACGTGGAACGAGCCAGCGATTGGCGAAGGTCGGCGATGCCAGCACGCGCAGCGACGCGGGTGCCGTCGAGATCGCCGAAGTCGCCTGCTCGATCAGCATGAGTGCCGTGGTGAGCTTGGGCAGCAGCTGCTCGGCTGCGGCGGTAGCGCGCACGCCCTGTGGCAGACGGCGGAAGAGGGCAACGCCCAGCCGCGCTTCGAGCTGACGCACATAGCGGCTGACCGCCCCCGGCGAGACGTGCAGCTCCGCGGCGGCGCGGACGAAGCTGCCGTGGCGCGCGGCGGCCTCGAAGGCTCGAACCGCGTTCAGCGGCGGCAGCTGCATCACCGGCTCCAGACTCCAAAAAACTGAGTCTAGACCGCGAGTCACTTGGTTTGCAAGCGGCCCCTTCGCTTTATAGCCTCGACGCCGAACGACTTGGGGAAGGGTGCGATGCCGCCTAGAGGTGTGGTGATCTTCGGCGTGGGCTCGGTCGGCCAAGCGGTCGCCCGGTTGGTGTTGCAGCGCGGCTGGCGACTGGCCGCGGGGATCAACCGCAGCGGCCCGAAGATCGGCCGGGATCTGGGTCTCTTGGCCGGGCAAGCCGAGCCCCTCGGCATTGCGGTGGAGGACGCGGCGGTCGTCAACCTCGACCGTCTCGACGCCGACATTGCCGTGGTCGCCGTGGACGACCGGCTCGCCCGAACACGGCCCTTGCACCGGCGCCTGCTCGAGGCCGGGCTCAACGTCGTCTGCAGCGGCGGCGAGAGCTCGTTTCCTCGGGCCATCAATGGCGACGCGGCGCGCGAGCTCGATGCCGTCGCCAGGGCCAACGGCGTGACGTTCACCGGCGTCGGGCTCTGGGACGCCTACCGGCTCGGCACGCTGCGGGCGTTGGCCGGTCCCTGCACGGCGCTGCGCGGCCTGCATCATCTGAGCGTGGTCGATGTCGGGCGCTTCGGCGCCGAGACGGCGCGGCTCGTCGGCATCGGCGCGGTGCCCGGCGAAGGCGTCGGCGCGGACGCCGAGCCTTCCATCTACCGCGTGCTGTTGCAGCAGGCCGCGGCCTCGCTGGGTCTGACGGTCGAGGCGATGCACGAGCGCCGGGAGAGGGTCGTCCTCGCGGAGCCCGTGCCGTACCCGGCACTCGGCTGCGTCGTCGAGCCGGGCGAAACGGCAGGCTCACGCTCGCTCCTCGAGCTTTCGACACGCGAGGGTGTCGTCGTGACCGGACAGCTGGAGCTGCGGCTTACCCGCCCGCACGAGGCCGAGCGGCTCGGCTGGACCATCGATGGCGATCCGCCGGCCGAGCTCGCACTGTCGGGCCTCGACACCGGCCATGCCACCGCATCCAGCATCACCAATCGACTGCCGGACGTGATAGCCGCACCGCCCGGTCTCGTCACCGTAGACCAACTGGCGCCGATGCGCTGCCATCTCGGCCGGCTCGATTCGGCCATCGAACCAAGAGGAGTTGCCGGATGATCCACCATGTCGTGCTGCTGCAGATCAATGCCGACACCGATGCCGCGGTGATGGACGAGATGCAAGGCCATGTCGCTGCGATTCGGCAATCTCTCAATTTCTGCCAGATTTGAGATTTTCATTTTGATAACATAGTTACTGTTTTTGTTCTGCTTGATGGTTACTTCACCCTGTGCTGCCGGAACTACAGACGAAGTTAAAAAGGGCGCTTTTGTAGCACATGATTGCAATAAAAATAGCATCATTATGGCAAAAAAACCTGTGTATAGTTTTTTTGCAGCTGCATTCAATTTAGTTGTTTCCATTTTATTAATTTTTTAATTGTGATTACTTTGATGAAGTTATTCGGAAGAATTAAGTTCTTTTGCCAGTTTCCTGGCTTGTCCAACCCAATTGTCCTTCTCTATGCGGCCCGGAATTATCTCCAGAACCTCGGTAATAGTTTCTATGTCTTTGTTTGTGAGCTTACTTATCTGTTCAAAAGTATAGATGTCAAGGGAGTTTAATCGTTCTTCCACCCATAAGCCAAGCCCATCAATCATTGTTAAATTATTGGCCTTGTGTTTTTGCGCAATGCCCAACCTGTCATAATGGACTCTGCCTTTCCTCCGCCTGATCCGGTTTAATAGCGCTGTTTTGTCGCCTGCTATACGAATATATTCGCGGGCCTGATATATCCATTCGTCCCGTTCAATCCTTCCCGGAAAGTATTCAATTGCCTCAGCAACCTTAATAATGTCTTCCTGAGTAAATTTACTTATCTGCATGAAAGTGTAAATTCCCAGAATGTTAAGCTTGGCCCTGATCCATCCGCCAATACCACTGATCAGTGTCAGGTCATCCGCCTCTTCCAGGCTGGCATTCCCTATCCTCTCAAATGGAATATTGTTCTTTCTGTCACTGATCCTTTTAAACAGGGCAATTCTATGTTCTTCATGGAGAACAAGCTCGCTGGCCTGTGCAACCCATTCGTCCCGTTCAATCCTGCCTGAAAAGACAATTATTGTATCATTGATCACCTGAATATCCTGCGGAGAGAGTCTGCTTATCTGCCTGAAAGTATAAATATCGAGAGCATTGAGTCTCTTTTCAATTACATGGCCAATTCCGCTGATCATGGTGAGATCATCCTTCTCATCAAACGAAGCTGTTCCAATGCTATTATAATCAATGATATGCTTATATTGAGCGAAATTTTCTGTGATAAGTTGTTCCAATTCCTGGTCCTTTTCATCAAGACTCTTCTCAAGATCAACTATTTCTCCATTCAGGTTAACGATATGGTTATTCAATCTGTGTTTTTCTGATTCAGTCTCACTGAGGCTCTCTTTATATGCCGATCTGTAAAAAAGCCAGGCTGTTATATATCCGATAATTGCTGCAATAATCAATAATAAAAGTATTTCTATTATTGCTGCACCTTTTGTCTGGGTGAAAAGAATAGTAATTGTATGCATCATATCTCTATTTATTGGTAATTACGGATATGGACGCTCTTCTGTTTTTGGCTCTTCCCTTATCGGTACTGTTATTTTCTACCGGCTCATTTTCACCTTTTGAAACTATTGTAATCTTCCCGGCTGCAACCCCGTTGCTTTCGAAGTAATTCTTAATGCTCTGTGCCCTTCGATAACCTAACGCCTGATTATAATCAACAGATCCTTTATTGTCGGTATGCCCTGTTATAACCAGGCCGGATTCTGAATGGCGGCTCATATATGATATTGTAGCATCTGAAAAAGCTGACAGTCCTGAATCAATTGCGAATGAAGATTTATCAAATTCAAAGTAGACAAGAAGCATTTCAGGAGCTACGGGTTTCATCTCAGGTGTTACGGACTTCGCCTCAGGGGTGATTGCCAGGGAATCAGATGTGGATGTATTACTTACCTCTGAGGTACTGACAGTTATAGACCCTCTTTCGTTACACAAACCCCGTATCTTACATACATATAACCAGGTTGATAGCGATGCCCAACAGGCGAAAATCAGAAGACCGGTTGCCAGAATTCTCATAACTTTTTAATTCATTACCTGAATATACTATAGCGCATAAAATTAGCTTGCGTTGCCGGTCTGCCTGTTACATAACTTCCATGATTTCTTACATTATTTACAGTACAGGTTATCCAGGTCTTCATTTTAACAGATAGATGGAAGGGGGCACTGACCTCTGATATGTAAATAATATAACTCTTTAGAAAAGTTATGTAACAGTTACAAAATCAGATAGTCTTATTTTCGCAGTACATTATTGCAATGATTATATCACTAACAAATTAACCAGTCATGAAAAAAATAAAAATGAGTTTGGCCATGATTCTGAGTGTTATACTCATATCATCAGGTTGTGCTTCATGGAATAAAACCCAAAAAGGTGCTGTTGTGGGAACTGCTGCAGGTGGCGGTATGGGGGCCGTAATTGGAAAGGCCTCAGGTAACACAGCTCTCGGTACCATAATCGGAGCTGCTGTCGGAGGCGCTGCAGGTGCTGTGATTGGAAATCAGATGGATAAGCAGGCCGAAGAGATACAAAGCAAGGTGCCTGACGCAAAGGTTGAACGGGTAGGTGAAGGTATTGTTGTGGAGTTCAACAGTAATATACTGTTTGGATTTGACAAATCAATTCTGTCGTATGATGCAAAAGCCAGCCTTGACAAACTTGTTACTGTGCTTGCTGAATACAACGAAACTGATATTGAATTACAGGGACATACCGATAGCAAGGGAAGTCTGGCTTATAACCAGAGGCTGTCTGAAGAACGTGCCGCTGCTGTTTCGGGTTATCTGGCCGACAATGGTGTTGCTCCCAGTCGCATGACCATAAAAGGATTTGGCGAGACTGTGCCTAAATATGATAACAAATCGGAAGCTGGAAGAGCAGAGAATCGCAGGGTTGAGTTTCTGATTACCGCAAATGAAAAGATGAAGGCTGAAGCTGAAGCTGCAGTAAAAAGATAGGAGACTGAATGCATTTGCTACGGACTCCCGCTCAGGAATTTTGTAAAGCAAATATTTATACAATAAAGAAATGATGACAAGACTATTAACAATAGCATTAGTGCTAATTCTTTCGGTTCCTCTGGCAGAAGCCCAGAGTGTTGAAAAAGGGAGAATATCCTTTGGGATTCTGGGGGGTGTTAACTTTCAGAATCTTACCGGACAAGATCATTCCGGCGATAAACTTGCAAATGATCTGATGACAGGTTACCATGCCGGTTTTAATGTTCAGATACCAATTGGGCCTGAATTCTATCTCCAGCCAGGCTTGCTCTATTCATTAAAGGGTGCAAAAAACACCTCAGGAGCATTGACCAGTACAACAAAAGTTTCTTATATCGAAATGCCGTTAAACCTTGTTTACAAAGGAAGACTGGGCAATGGTTTTGTTATGCTTGGGTTAGGACCCTATATAGGTTACGGGATCGGTGGTAAAATGATTACCACAGGTGGAGAGGTTACTGTGGAAACAGATGTTACTTTTCAGAACTCGGTAGCCCTTACTGACCCTTTGCTTGATACCTATTATAAAAAGTTTGACGCAGGCGGCAACCTTTTTGCAGGATACGAAATGGCCTCAGGATTATTCTTTCAGCTAAATACCCAACTGGGTATGCTGAAGGTGAATCCGGAAAACGCATGGTTTCCAAACGATGAGGCATCCATTAAACATACAGGTTTCGGACTTTCATTGGGATACAGGTTCTAGGAAAAGAACAGGGTTAGGTTAGTTTTTAGGTTAGGTTTAGGTTAGGTTTAGGTTCAGGGAATACCGTCTCCGGAAACGGAGGCGGTATTTTTATTATTTGTCCCGGTGTCTTTACCAATCAATAGTTCTCTAAGTGACATCTTAGAGAGACCCCATTATTTTCTGCTATCAAAATGCTTGTCTATCATCAAATTAAAGGCAGTCTGGCTGATTGGTTTTGAAATATAGTCGTTGCATCCTGCGGCGAGGGTGGTTGTCTGGTCATCTTTAAAGCAAAATGCTGTTTGGGCAAAAATGATCACTGTCTTATTAAACTTCCTGATCTCTCTGGTAGCTTCATTTCCATCCATTACCGGCATTTTAGTGTCCATTATTATAAGGTCGATGTCAGGATTCTTCCGGCATGCTTCAACAGCCTCAGATCCTGTGGATACTTTTAGAATCTTTTTCGCGAACGGTTTGAGGAAAATTGTAATAAGCTCCTGCGACCAATGGTCGTCTTCTGCGATAAGAACTTTCAGGTTAGTGATCTGATTCTGCTCAGAACTATCACTGATATCTGTCGGCTCTTTCACGTTAGAAACATCCACACGATCGTATGGAATTGTAAAAGTGAATGTGACACCTTTCCCTGAGCGGCTGTCTCTATTATTGTTTTTCCCCTGATTATTTTTAAAAATTATTCTGCCTCCGAGCAATTCTACATAGGCTTTTGTAATGGCAAGACCCAAACCTGTACCCTCGTAGTTCCGGCTCAATGACTCGGTGCCCTGTCTGAATCTTTCAAAGATTAATTCTTTTTGTGAATCAGGGACACCAATTCCCGTATCACTAACAAAAAATTCAAGCCAATTCCCCTTGTTAATACATCCGAATTTTACTGTTCCTGTATTGGTAAACTTGATGGCATTATTGATCAGGTTTGTTAATACAGCATAGATCTTCTCCTTGTCTGTTCTGATTAGAGCATCACTTTCCGAAAGCATGCCGGTGCATGAAATCTTCAACCCTTTTTCTTCAGCCAGTGGCTTGAAGAAGTTATAAATGTATTCAATCTGTTCATTAATATTTGTGTCGGTGATATTAATCTCGGTAATTCCGGCCTCAACCTTTGAGATATCAATAATATCGTTGATAATGTCGAGCAACCGGGCTCCGCTCTTTTCGATTATTCCAATATATTCCTGCTGTTTGTCCCCTGACAGATTTGACTCTTTCAGCAATCCGGTAAACCCGAGAATACCGTTCATCGGGGTTCTGATTTCGTGACTCATATTTGCCAGGAAAGCTGACTTTAACCGATCACTTTCCTGCGCTTTTTCCTTGGCACGAATCAAATCACTCTCCGCAAGTTTCCGCTCTGAAATATCCCGACCGATACCAAGAATACCTATAAGTTTTTTTTGGCTGTCATACATAGGTGCCTTTATAGTTTCAAGATATACCCGATGGCCATCCTCTGCGAAAGTAACCAACTCTTCATTTCTGGTTGGTTTACCCGCCAGCAGGGCTTTATTGTCATTCTCGCGAAATGCGTCGGCTTGTTCCCTGTCAACGAAGTCATAATCAGTCTTTCCCTTTATTTGCTCTTCCGTTGCACCAAAAAATCTTTCAAACATCGGATTACACGAGATGTAAATACCATCCCCATCCTTTAACCAGATCAGGTCAGGTATAGCCTGAATAAGGGTCTTCAAGCTGTTTTCAGAACTGACCAATGCTCCCTCTGCCTTTTTACGCTCGGTAATATCTCTTATATTACATTGTATTACTCTATTGTTATTAACAAGATAAACATTACTGACGAACTCAACCCATATCCTACGCCCCTCTGCAGTTTCAAGCGGGAGGTCATCGTAACGGACATATTCCTTCATCTGTAATTCCAAAAACTTTTCTTTATTGGCAGCAATATCTTTAAAGACTCCGAGTTCCCATAGCTCCCTATCAATAAAATCGATCTTCGAATAACCAAGTAATTCAATCAGAAATGGATTCACATCTATAATCTTTCCGGTTTCCGCATCAAGGATAAGAATTCCGTCTTTTGCAGATTCAAAGAGTCGTCTGTATCTCGTTTCCAATGAAGTCAACCTCTCCTCACTCCTTTTACGACTGGTTATATCCTGTGCCAGAGTTGCAACAATCTTTTTATTGTCCTTATCGAATATGTTTGTTGAATTCCAAAGAACGGTCTTTACATTATTATCTTTTGTCACAATATCCAGTTCAATGGAACCAGGCATTTCATTACTCAGAATACTCTTTATTGAGTCAATTGATGAATTCACTTTTTCTGATGGGAAAAGAATATCGAGTTTTTTATCCTTCACATCAGTGAAATCATAACCAGATAGTTTCTGGAATGCTTTGTTAGAGCGGTATATTTCAAATGAGGAGTTCCAGATTATCATTGGCAGGTCGGCGTGATTAAACAGAATGTCTAAATATTGGTCAGTCAGATGAGTTGTTTCAGCCAACGATTCAGTACTAAAGACATTTTCTGCAGAATCAGGTTGCTTTTTAAATACAGACTCCATTTTGACTTTTCACATTTGTCTGAAGATATGGTCGCCTGAAGCAACCTTAGATATGGAAATCACCCAGATACCCGAATACACCGAATACCTTAAGCAGCCATATAATAAGAATAATCACGACTACGATGTTCAGGATTCTTTTTATTTTCCTGTCCATCGGAATGTAATTGTTAATAAGATACAGGATTACACCTGCAATTACAATTACCAATAT
Source organism: Bacteroidales bacterium (assembly GCA_046484805.1). Classification (GTDB taxonomy): domain Bacteria; phylum Bacteroidota; class Bacteroidia; order Bacteroidales; family VadinHA17; genus SLNP01. The sequence goes on along the minus strand of JAWOIF010000022.1, from coordinate 16,826 downwards.
TATAGTAAGTAACGACATAATAGCTTACGGTTTTAGATTTTTTAAAGATCAATAATAATGCTTAGCAACTCCTGCTCTGTTTTGCCAAGCTTATAGCGAAGCAGCTCCAGCATTACTTTTTCTTTACCTTCGCTGTATTGCAAGTCCTTGTCTTTAATGACAGGGTATTTTGCCTTGAGTTTTACCTTTTTCTCGTTCCAGAAGCCTTTGGTGCTTGGAGTTATCATGCTTTCTGATTTTAAGTGACTTCATGTAATCTCACAGTAATTAACTGTTTCGATTACACAAAGGTATCTCCGCAACTCCAGAAAGCTGTTATATAATTGTCGGGTATAATTACATTATTTACAGATGAGGAAAGCGAAACGCTTGACTAAAGGGGGATTAATAATTATCATCAAAGGTCACCCAGCATAATCCTCTTTTTGTGCCTGAGATTCTTATAGTGAGATGGGGTAAGACCTGTCATTTTCTTAAATTGATTTGACAGATGAGCAACACTGCTGTAATGCATTTTATATGCAATTTCGGTAAGATTGAGTTCGTCGTATATAAGAAGCTCTTTTACCCGTTCTATCTTATGAGAGAGATAAAACTTCTCGATTGTTGTTCCCTTTATTTTTGAAAACAGGTTTGACAAGTATGTATAGTTATGATTGAGCTTTTCACTAAGATGATCTGACAGGTTTATCTTGAGATCTGTTTGATCACTGTGAATCAGATCGATAATAGTTGTCTTTATCATCTCAACCAGAATAGTCTGTCTGTCATTCATCAATTCTAGCCCTGATTCTTTTAATGATGAATCCAGCAATTTAAACTGAGTCTCAGGAATCTCCTCCATAATTTCAGCCTCACCCAGTTCAACCCTGGAATAGTGCAGACCGAGTTTGTTCAGCTCGGCTTTGACAACCATTATACACCTGGTGCAGACCATGTTCTTAATGAAGAGCTTCATGCTTTTGATAATGAGGGCTTGTTCCTTCTCTTTGAGATCAAAAATACAAAAAAAACAATTATCTCCTATCTATTAAAAAGAAAATATGGCAGTTACGCTATTTTGAAGCGGTGATTTAAAATAAAAAGCGGCTGTACTCATCCGATGAGACAGCCACCGGCCACCAGGAATTCCGGAAAAAGTCTATAAGAGAATCACTTTGCCAGACAGCAAGTTATAGATTAAATAAAAGCAGTGAAAAGACAATCAGATTTATAAATGCTAAAGGGGGAACTTTTGTGGTTATCACATCTGACGTCTTTCCACTACTAAAAACTTCCTTATTGTAACGGTCGTTCTGCCAGAATCCAAGACTCTGGCTTCTTTTTCGCCTCTTTCTGTTATGCTTTTACAATAAAAGGATGAGCAATAGAATAACGATAATTGCTCCTCCAACCGAAATGTAAATACCATTGCCGGTTGCGTTTAGTTTGGCACGGATCTCTTTTACCTCGACCCTGAGATCCTTCTTCTCTGCTTTGGTAAAGGTTTTTTTATCCATACCCTTAATCACCTCCAGACGTTTTACGAGGGCCTCTGCCTCTGCATTGTTTACAGGTGCCGGAACTGTTGCCACCGGTGGATCGGTTGGCGTTAACGTGCTTCCCTGAAGTGGATTCAGTGCAAATAGCATGCTTATTGCCATTATGCAATAGATTGTCTTTTTCATATAACAGGTTTTTAAATTTTTGGTTATAGAGCAAAGATCACTCTCAAATAACTCATAAGTGTTATATAACTATTTATAAAACTTACATTATTTACAGGTAAGGGCGGCGGTGCCCTGAGTAAAATGCATCGCGGCTTTTCACTTCGGATAGACCCATGCAATTACTGAAAAAACTAAAGTTTAATACCCAGGGTAAACTGTACCCACTGATTCTTGTAACGTGGAGTTGACGAGGTTCCATCACCATGATTATCCTGCATATCCCAACCTAACCGGCCTGAAAGAACAAGACGTGAGATGATTGCATCAATACCTACTCCGAATCCAAGAATATTTTTTCTGATATTATCCGCTGCAAATGCCTCTTCCTGCTCTGCCACGTTTCCTCCTAAGGTATATGTGTTCTTTTCCTTAATCATATAGGAGAACTGCGGTCCGGCAACGATTGTCAGAAAAGAAACCGGCTTCAACTGCAGCTGAAGTGGAATATCAATGAATGTTGTTGTTTTCGAAAATGAGTAAGGTGCTGCAAGAATAGTTCCCGAACCCCTGAATCCTTTCTGAGAGACCAGAAATTCAGGCTGAATGCCGAGATACTTACCCATGGGGATACCTATAAAGATACCACCGGCAAATCCGGTTTTTGGATCAGCTACGAAGTCTTCGCCAGTTGCGTCCCATACATTTGAGACATTAATGCCTGCTCTTCCTCCGATGGATATCTTTTCCCTTCTGTCATTGTCCTGTAGCTGTGCCTGCATAACTGTTCCGGCAGACAATGCGATCATACAAATGATACTGATTGTTTTTTTCATAATCATTTATTACCATGTGAATGAATTTCCACATACTACAAAGGTGGAGAACCCTAACCTGAAGAAGTTACATAAATATATCTAAAAGTTGCATAGATCACGCATTCTGGAACAATCAGACACGCAATCAGGAACTCTGCCCACAGGCCGCGGATGCGGCTGAAATGATGGCTATTGGAATCGCAATTACCAGAATCAGCTTATAGAGCGTCCGCCTTGTATCAGTTGGCTATTCTTACACAAATAAGCCTGTTCTGGTTCCTGATAAGAAGCTTACCGTCGCTGAGTGCAATCGGCGCCCAGTTCTGGTTTTCATTTGCTCCCTGAACTCCTTTCTCTTTAAGAACTGCGGCTGAGGCCAATGGCTTAAAGGCTGAGGGATTGGCCTCTACGAGATACAGACTGGTCAATCCGTCGGTGCTGATAAGCAGTCCGTCAGCAAGTATGATACTGCCCCTTTCAAAAATCGGAGACCGGCCTGTTTTCCATCGGGTCTCCCCGTCGATGCTCATGCACATAAGTCCGTTCTTCGTTTCATTGGTGGAGCATTGGGCGTAGAAATGCCCGTTGTAAAGTATCGGTGGCTGAGTATGGACCCCGAATTCGGCATTTCTGTAAAGTTCAGTGACCTGGTAGCCACCATCGGCTTTCTTCTCTGCTTTTATCATAACAGATCCCGCATGATAACCGCCTGTTATAAGTATCCTGCCTTCACCTGCATCTACAGCCGAGGGGATGGGTATCACACAATTCCAGCCTGAATAGTCCCACAGGATTGCACCGCTGTTCGGTTCGATGCCAACAACCCTGCCTCCGGTTGCATTGGCACCCCTTCCGGTAGCAGCCGTGATCATCACAATATGGTCCTGGTTCCCGACCTTAACAACCGCAGGGCTTACATATCCCACCGGACCAAGTGACGGGGTTGTCCACACCACCTTGCCGGTCAGTTTGTCATAAGCCACAACACCGGCCTGAGGCGCCTGTGATGCAATTATCAGCAGATGCCCGTAGATTAGCGGACACTGTGAAATTGCCCAGGTGGGAAGCCGTTCACCTCCGAAATCCTTCCAGACATTCGCAGTCCAAACCGGCTTTTGCGTATTTATATCGATACAATAGAGGTCGCCGCTGTGACCGCAGGAATAGATGTAATTGCCATCAATTGCCGGAACACTGCGTGAACCCGGAAATGATGTTTCTCCAGGGGAACCGAAGCCATAACTCCATAATTCACGGCCGGTTGAGAGATCGAAACATCTCATTTTGTCACCAACAGTATTATCCCTGTCAAGCAGGTAGGCCTTACCGTCCTTTATTACCGGTCCGCCAAAACCTATACCGATATTAACGCTCCACAGAACTTCCGGACCCTCCTCAGACCATGACCGTAATATGTTTTGCTGCGTTGAGATGCCGTCACGTGCAGGTCCCATATACTGTGGCCAATCCTGTGCCTGAATGTCCGCCACACCATATACCGCAAGGGTAAGTATTAAAATCGTAAGTACTTTCTTCATAATGGTTTTAACTTTTATTTAATCCTGTTCGTCCCCGTAATTCCGGAAGGGCAAAGATAATAAAAAAGGTGTCAGGTGTCGGGTGCCGGGTATCAGGTAAATAAGGTGCGTATGATGGCATATAAGGGCCTTTAAATACCACCCTGCCGGAGGTTTTTATATTCAAGTATGTCGCCTGGCTGGCAGTCAAGGGCATGGCAGATAGCTTCAAGGGTGCTGAACCTTATTGCTTTTGCCTTGCCGGTTTTAAGTATTGACAGGTTGGGAAGTGAGAGCCCCACCCTTTCCGATAGCTCATTGAGAGACACTTTTCTCCTGGCCATCATCACATCGAGATTGACGATTATTGGCATGAGCTAAACTGTTAATTCGTTTTCATACTGCAATTCGGTTCCCCTTCTGAATACCTCGGCCAGTATGAATATTATGCCAGCCAGCAAGAGAAAACTTCCTCCGTTCCAGTTCTTTGATATGTCCACCCCCTGACGGCTGATCCATTCGGTATATCCCTCAGCAGCCAGCGCCAGTATACCTGTTCCGAGAGCGACATAGCTCATCCGGGAAATAAGGGCTGTTACACCTTCACTGAAAGGCTTCTCAAGCCTGAGTTTCCTGAAAATTCTAACAGCAAGGTAGGCGATATATGCATGAATAGCCGAGTATAGAATAATGAGAGAAAACATCGCGTAATGGTGTGCCTTGCGATATTCATACAATTTCCCGCTTTCTGCAGTAACATCTTCTAGAAATTCCTGTATCTCTCCTATGTCGAAAAAGAGATTAAGTATCAGGGTGAAAATCAAAGTCCCTGTCCTTATGCAAAGACCAATGAACACAATCCAGATCAGGATGTGCACTGCGTTAAAAACAAATCTTGTTTGTGATTTCATGTTTCTTAATGCTATTGATTTGTCATGGTAAATAACGATAAAAATATAATGATAAACAATAAATATATACTAAAAATGGTAAAATTATTTTGGGTCTGGTTCAGGAGAGGAATTTCCGGTATCGCACACTGTAGATTTACCGGGTGGTGGTATTGCCAGATTTTTTCGTAACTTATTCAATTATTAAGCGTTCATTAAATCAAAGTACCTTAAATTAGATTATCTAAAATCAATATTGCTGTTATGAAGAAATTATTCTTATTAATTATTATTGTATTTGTTCTCGCTCCCCTGCATGGACAGAGGTCAAGAGAGAGGGCTGACACACGTCTCAACGGACTGGATGCACAGCTTGAGGCTCTGTTGAAGGACTGGAGCATAGCCGGCTTTGCAGTAGCTGTGGTTGAGAAGGACAAGGTTGTTTATTCAAAGGGGTTCGGTTATCGCGATAATGAAAAAAAGCTGCCGGTAACTCCCAACACTCTCTTTGCAATTGGTTCGTGCACAAAGGCATTTACCTCCTCATTGCTTGGAATTCTGGCAGAAGAAGGAAAGGTCAAACTCAATGAGAGCCCACGACTCTACATTCCCCAATTAAGGTTTTTCAACAATGAAATGGACAACCAGATCACCATTAGCGACCTGATGAGCCATCGTACCGGTCTACCAAGACATGACTACTCGTGGTACTTTTTCCCATCACCATCAAGGGATGAACTTATCGAAAGAATTAGGCACCATGAGCCATCTGTGGGAGTACGGCAGGTTTGGCAGTACAATAATTTCATGTTCTTCCTTCAGGGAGTGATAGCCGAAAATGTCACTGGTAAAAGCTGGGAAGAGAGTGTTACGGAAAAGTTTTTCATTCCCCTTGGTATGAATCGTTCCAACTTCACTATCGGTGCCATGGAAAAAGCCGATGACGCTTCTCTTGGATACAGGGTGCGTAAGGATAACTCAATAGCATTGCAGGACTACTACCAGATACAGGGGCTCGGCGCTGCCGGCTCAATTAACAGCAGCGTGACCGAAATGGCTAACTGGATTATTGCATGGATAAACGGAGGGAAATTCGGGGAAGAGCAGGTGATTCCGGCATCATTTGTTCAGGCTGCCATCAGTTCCCAGATGGTAGCTTCTCCCGGACTGCCTTCGGCTGAGAATCCTGATGTCTTCATGACAACATACGGCTATGCCTGGATGATGTCATCATACCGTGGTCACTACCGGGTTCAGCATGGTGGCAACATTGACGGATTTTCGGCCCTGACTGTATTTTATCCGACTGACAGCCTGGGAATAGTGGTGCTTGCCAATCAGAATTCCTCTGCTGTCCCTGGCCTGGTTCGGAATATAATTACTGACCGTATACTCAGGCTGCCGGCAAAAGACTGGAATAAGGAACTACTTCAACAGAGGGAGAAATCACTTAAGGCACAGCAGGATGCAATGGAGAAAAGCCGCACAGACAAAAAACCCGACGCCTCGCCATCGCATACACTGGCTGAATATTCAGGAGCCTATAACCACCCCGGCTATGGCGACTTCAGAATAGAGGTTTCAGGAGATTCTCTCTACGCAGTTACACAGGCACGCAAAATCTGGCTCAGACATTTGCATTATGATATATTTGAGCCCTTCGAGGTAACCTCAGAGGGTATAGACACAACGGCACAACCACCGGCTCGCTTTAACTTCCGCACAGGCGATGATGGTAATATAGAAAGCCTGGTGTTTGCAGTAGAGCAGACCCTGAAGCCTCACGAGTTCAAAAGAAAACATCAGGTAATTGATGTAGATGCAGAAACCCTGTCCAGGTATGAAGGGGAATATGAGCTTGCCGGAATGGTAGCAAAAGTGTATGTCAGGAATGATACCACCTTGTTCCTTTTTGTCCCCGGCCAGCCCGAATATGAGCTTCAGCCTATCGGTGCAAACCTGTTTGCATTTAAGAACCTTGAGGGATTCAGACTTGAATTTACCGAAGACGAAAATGGTGAAATCGTATCGGTGATATTTATTCAGCCCAACGGCAGGTTTGAGGCGGTGAGGAAGAAGACCCCCTGAAATTGAGGTTTTTGTGTCTAATTTTCTCATTTCCTGAAGTCCGCGGTATTGTTCTACAATCGTGCCGGCTTATGATTCTGCATTTTTCAGGTTTATAATCTGGCTTGCGGTTAGTCGACGAAAAAAAAATCCAGAAAAAACTTGCATCTTAAGAAAATAATATTTTATATTTGCAATATATAAGAAAGTAATATATATGAAAAGTATGATATCAAGTGAATTGTTGAAAGGTTCCCTCCGTACGATAGTCCTGAAGCTTCTCAAGGAAGAGGGACCCATGCACGGTTATGCCATAACCCGCAGGGTGGAAGAGCTGACTGAAGGAAGAATCAAACTTTCATACGGGGCTTTATATCCCCTGCTGCATAAGCTTGAAAGCGAAAAGGCGCTGGTAACCACTTCTGAGAACTATAACAACCGGATACGCATCAGCTACAGCCTGACACCCGAAGGCCACTCACTGGTTGCTGAAAAGGTAAAGGAACTAAAGGAGTTCATAGAATCTCTGCACCAGATAATTGATCTTAAACCCGGAATCAGCCATGCCTGAGCTTAGCAGAAGCCAGATTGCCATTGTCAGTGACACCGTCAGGGCACAGGAAATAATCTTTTCTCATCTGCCCGATGACCTCATAGATCACATCTGCTGTGATATCGAGTATATGATGCAGCAGGGTATCTCCTTTGCCGAAGCCTCTGCCGCCATCAGGCGAAAAATGGGCTCATACCGCCGTCTGCGCGAAATTCAGGAAGAAACACTCTACGCAGTTGACACCAAATACAGAAAAATGAAAACAACGATGAAAATCTCGGGCATAGCCGGAACAATTCTATTCGGTCTTGCCTCAATGTTCAAGATCATGCACTGGCCCATGGCCGGCATGATGTTTGTCCTCGGCGCCCTTACACTGGCACTGGTATTCATGCCCTCGGCGCTCGGCGTACTCTGGAAGGAGTCACGCAGCCCGAAGAGACTTTTCCTCTTCATCTCAGCCTTTCTGACAGCACTTTTCGTCATCTCAGGCATCCTCTTTAAGGTACAGCACTGGCCCGGAGCCGGTATAATCATTACCCTGGCCGGCGCTACTGCCGTTCTGCTGCTGATGCCCGCCATCCTTCACAGCACTCTTGTCAGACGGGAACGTAAGGCCGCTCCGGTGGTCTACATCATCGGCGCAATAGCAATAATTTTATGTCTTGCTGGCTTTTTCTTCAAACTAATGCACTGGCCTCTCGCCGGAATGCTGATTGTCGCAGGGCTGCTGACCCTATTCCTCATTGCCTTACCCTGGTATGTCATCACCACCATGCAGAACGACACTCACGTACGTCCCGAATTTATCTTCATGGTCGTCGGCTCAATGGCTGTGCTTATACCGGCATCACTGATAGGCATAGACGGGCAGTTTAACTACGAGCAGGGCTACTACAGCAACATCAAAAGTACCATAGCCATGTCTCACTATTTGTCAGGAACCAATGACATTATAGCCGCGGGAAGGGGTGACAGCGCAACAACAGCCCGTCTTCACGAGCTTCATTCCATGACAGGAAGCGTCGTTAGTGCCATCGAAAGTCTTGAAGCTGAAATGGTAGCTATATCTGATGAAAACTACAGCACGTCTCCGGATAACCTGCCTCAGATTACTACGGAAGGTTCACTCCAGACCATAGACTACAACAGGTTAAGAGACCCCTTTACTACGGCACCGGCCCGTCAATTAATAGCATCGCGGTCACCCTGGTTTGAAAGACTGGAAGACACCGCAGAAGACTTGAAAAACTACCTCTCTGCAAACTTCTCTCCTGAAAAAATTGCCGGATTCAGTAGTGCGCTTACAGTTTCAGAATTTATTCCCTCAGGAGACAGCGACGAAATGTCGCTGATGACTGCCCTGCACTCACTGATGCTTATGAAAAATGCAGTACTTACGGCAGAAAACATACTGCTCAGGGATATCACTGACGCCATGTAGACATTAAACTATCAGAGAAATGAAAACAAAGACATATATAATCGGACTGATAACCACCATGCTGGTTTTTCTTGGAGTGATCTTTAAGTTTATGCACTGGCCCGGTGCAGGTATTATGCTTACAATCGGCATCTTCATGCTACTCATTATCTTTTTGCCTCTGGCTCTTCGAAGCAGCTACCGGGGGGAAGGGAGCAGAGAAAACCTGTCCCTTTACATCATCACATGGTTTACCTGCCTGCTGACATTCCTGTCGATGCTGTTCAAAATAATGCACTGGCCCGGAGCCGGATTGTTGCTTATGGTGGCCATTCCTCTTCCTTTCGTAGTCTTTCTTCCTGTTTACCTGTATGTTACCGGAAAGAGTGAAAACTATAACATATACAATACCGTGGCAGTACTGTTTCTGCTTGTCATTTTTTCGTCGCTTACAGCGCTGCTCGCCCTGAATGTTTCAAAGGAGAGGATTAGTGATAGTCTTTTGCTGCCACAGAACTATAAACATGCCTCCATTGTAATTTCTTCCCTGCCTGAGGCAGAGGGGACCGGACCAATGTCTGACAAGATTGATGCAGCCATGAGTCTCCTCGATGAGTATGAGGACATGCTTCTGCAGAATGCAGGTTTTGACCGCACTCAATGGCTGGCCGACCCGCACAGCCTCACTTACCAGCTTCCAATACTAACGCTGAGGTCAGCGTATAAATCATCAGAGCTTGACGATATTCACTCATCACTTGAGTCGGCTCTCAATGAAATAATTGCGTTGGCCGGAGAAGGGGCAGTTGATAAGAACCTTTCTGGCAATATTGCTACAATACTGAGTATGCTGAAAACACCTTCGGGATACATCTTCGCCGACGGAGATTACGGCATTATAAAGCTGCCATGGCCGCTTATCACCCTTGACGGACTCAGGGTTAACCTCTCAATTCTTAAACTGACTATTTGATGAGTTGATTCTGCGGCAAAAATTCATCTAAGCCCGAGACGGCATGGGTATCAAGGTAAAGCAGATATCTAATGAAATTCCCTCAGGCTTTCATGTATTCCCTTGTGTATCTCAAACCAGAACTGCAGGGCGGCTTCAAACTTGTCTTCTTCAAAGGCCTTTATCCAGTAGTCCAGTTCTTTGTCGCTGACATTATCCTCTTCAGCTTTCTTGCGCAAAAACCGATACAGGAAATCAACATTACGCTCGGCTTCCCAGAAAATTGATGCATTGCGGCTGTTGATACGGGTAGCCGTAAGCTTAAGATTCTGGATGAATTTATCTTTCATGCCATAGAGTTCTTCAATGACATCGGGCATCATCTCTTCTGCCCAGGCCCGGTGGAAACGACAGAACCCGAGGTTGTCCATCATCAGCTCCATAATCATCCGGCCGGCATTCTGACGACCCAGCTCACGCGGAGGTATAAAATTCTTGCCGTATACCATGTAATACTTCCCCATGATGGCCATAGGCGACAAAACTCCGGGTGTCCAGTACTGATTCGGAACTATCCATCCCTGACGGGCAAATCCGATATGCACGAAACGATCCATTACCCCAACCCCCTTTTCCCGGGCCAGGTGACGGGCAAGCTTCCTTGCCCCCTGTTTCAGATTGATTAAACCACCGGGTTTTACCATCTCATCTAGCATTGCCGAACCAATACGCGCATTGTGCATCGAGTCGTTAACCACATCAAAACCATCGGGTGAAAACTTTGGAACTGCACCTGCTCCAAGCTCTTCGGGCCTGATCAGACCATCTACCATACACTCCATAAGCCAGGCCAGCACCCCGCCTACAGAAATGGCATCAAAGCCATAGGTGTCGGCTTTGCCGTTGAGCAATTCGGCTGCGCGTTGGTCAAATACTCCGCATAACGGACCCAGAGACTGATAGGGCTCGTAGTCCTTTTTAAAATGCCCGTTCATCTTTTTACACACTGCAACGCATGGTTCTCCGCAATTCTTTTGCTGTTTCGTTTCAATCGTCTCCTCATTGAACTGTTTGAGGTAGTGATCAATGATAAACCTCTGGTGCAGATCAAGGCGTTCCTCCTTTGTCATGAAGATTGTCCGGTAATTGAACGCTATGATCATCTCGTCCACAGTTGCGAAGTTTACTCCAAAGGTGCCTCCGGTATTAAAATCAGGATCGTAGCGGTATTTTGTGGTTGCTTCAAGGTCTTTTGCAGCCATTTTCTTTTCGTATCGGTCATGAAACCACTCGTCAGCCACCTTCCGGTCGCGAAAGTCCTCATCAACCCATGTGCCACCGTAGATGATCCCTGTAATGCCATGTTGCTGTAAAAGCTTGGTTCCAAACCCACCACGACCAGCCCAGCAATCAACCGCCGTAAGCTCTCCCTTTTTCACCGGAGCCGAGGCAATTGCCCCACTGTCGGTGTACAGGGCAGCCGGACCAACAGCCAGTACCCTGGGGTCTTTTTCGTATCTCAGGGAATATTTATCCAGGGCATGCTGCATAACCCCATAAATTCCTCCCCTTCCCGATTGCCATAAAGAATAAGGATCTACGGGGTACAGCTCCACTTCAACCTCTTCGCCATGATTACGATTCAGATACAGAATAGAAGGTGTCTCAGCCTTGCCAATAATGGAAAAGAGGTTGATCCCCAAATTGTCAAATACCAGGGCAGCACCGCCCATCGAGGATATGAAAAACCCATGCCATGATGGTGAAATGCCGCTGAAAATCAGCCTGTTCGACCCCGGGAATATGCTGCCCGCCAACAGACCGCCACCAATATTCAGGCTGTTATGCTTATGTGACAGATGGATACCCAGGTCAACCGGACCAAAAAATGAGCCCACCGGATATTTATTGATACGGTAATATCCGTTAGATGCATCAATCATCAGCACCCTCAGATGTGTGTCTTTCTGCTCCATCATTTGATTTTAATAAGTGAATACAGATCTGATCTTCTGTCATTCAGGTTTCTAACGCTTCCAAATTGATTCAATTCTCTTAACAAATCAATGTCCACGTCTGCTATGAGTATCATTTCTGTATTTTGGGTTGCCTCAGCTTTTACTCCATTTGTGGGAAAGGCAAAATCACAGGGTGTAAATACTATTGACTGGGCATACTGAATATCCATGTTGTGAACCCTGGGGAGGTTTCCAACACAGCCGGCTATTGCAACATAACATTCGTTTTCTATTGCCCGTGCCTGAGCACAATTCCTGACCCTTGAGTATCCGTTTTGGGTGTCTGTTAAAAACGGTACAAAAAGAATATTCATTCCATCGTCAGCCAGTATCCTGCTCAGTTCCGGAAATTCAACATCATAACAGATCAGAACACCTATTTTCCCGCAGTCTGTGTCGAAGGTTCGTATTGTATCACCACCCTGCATCCCCCATAACCTGGCTTCATCAGGTGTAACGTGTATTTTCTCAAATCTTTCAATGCCACCATCTCTCTTACACAGATAACCAACATTCAGAAGATCATTATTAACGATTTCCGGCATGGCGCCGGTGATGATATTGATATTATACGAAATGGCCAGCTCTGCAAATCTTTTGACAATTTCATCGGTATATTCGGCGAGTTTTCTGATTGCCTCTGGTTCTGTAAGGTGGTTGTAATCTGCCATCAGCGGGGCATGAAAAAACTCAGGGAACAATGCAAAATCAGATCTGTAGCCGGAAACAGCATCTACAAAAAATTCAGCCTGTTGCATAAGTTCATCAAGATCTTTGTATAGCCGCATCTGCCACTGTATCAAGCCTAACCTGATGATGCTTTTCTTGCTTACTGCAGAATCTGATCTCTTTTCATAATATACATTGTCCCACTCAAGTAGTACGGCATATTCCTGAGATTCTTTATCTCCTTCGAGATAGCCGCGAATTATCCTCACCGGATGAAAATCGTTCGACATCTGAAAATCAAGCACAGGGTCCTGAATCTCTTTCCTCCTCACTTTGTCAATGTACTCGCGGGGCGATATTTTGTCAGAATACGAATGGTAATTTGGAATACGGCCGCCAAAAACAATTCCTTTCAGATTTAATCTTTCGCACAACTCTTTTCTGTAATCATACAGTCGTCTCCCAAGCCTTAGTCCGCGAAATCTGGGACGGATGAAAATATCTATTCCATATAATTTGTCACCTGATGAAGTATGAGTATTAAATGTGTAGTTGCCGGTAATCTCTTTATAAGTGTGTTTTTCGTCAAATTTTGAGGAATCAACAATAATTGATAAAGCACAACCAGCAAGTTCATCGTTTAATTTAATACCTACCTGACCTTCCGGAAATTTCTCAATTAAATCTTTTATCTGATTTTCATCCCAGTATGCTTCCTGCAAATTGGAATATGATTCAGACATTACCGTTTTAATCTCTTCATAATCTTCAAGTTTCAGGAAAACAATTTCAATGTTTTCTATTGAATTGATATTAATGGTTGTATCCATAATAAATATAGCTTTTTGTCCTTTTGCCTGATCTGAGGCAGAGCCCAAAGATACTAAAAATGATGATAATGTGGCAATTAGCTGATTAACTGGTTGGTGGGAATAAATGTGGCAGTGTTCAGTATGGCAGGTGAGCAATCTATTCCTTGTCTTCGTCGCTGGTTTCGGCGTCGGTGATTTCGGGAAGTATCAGTTTTGTTTCGGCGGAACCAAGGGCATCAACACTGCGCAGCCTCTTTTGAATGGCCCTGCTGCGAACGCCTACCACATCCTCCAGCTGTCCCAGTCCGGTGCGGATGTTGCCCTGCGCTTTCTGGAGCAGACCGCCAAAGCTTTCAAACTCCTTCTTCACTGCGCCGAGTATTCTCCAGACTTCGCTGCTGCGCTTCTGTATGGCCAGGGTGCGGAATCCCATCTGCAGGCTGTTTAGCAGCGCAGCCAGAGTTGCGGGTCCGGTTACTATCACCTTGTATCTGGTCTGAAGCTCCTCAAGCAGCGCGGCTTTTCTCACAACCTCGGCGTAAATGCCCTCGAATGGCAGGAACATTATGCCAAAGTCGGTGGTGTCGGGCGGATTAAGGTATTTCTCGTTTATGTCGCGGGCCATTCTGCGTACGGTATCCTCAAGGTTTTTCTGCGCCTCATCAATAAGAACAGTGTCGCCGATGTCGTATGCTTCGAGAAGTTGTTCGTATTTGTCTTTCGGGAACTTGGCATCGATGGGCAACCATACCACGCTGCCGGAATCATCGCGGCCGGGTAGCCTGATTGCATACTCAACACTCTCCTTGCTGCGCGGTTTGGTCTTGACATTTTCGGCGTACTGTTCGGGAGCAAGTATCTGTTCGAGCAGCATTCCCAGCTGAACCTCGCCGATGCCTCCCCTTATCTTGATATTACCCAGTACCTTTTTCAGTCCGCCTACATCCTGGGCCAGAATCTGCATCTCACCAAGTCCCTTCTGAACACTTTCGAGCTGTTTGCCTACGAGCTCAAACGACTGTCCGAGCCGTTCGTTAAGGGTCTTCTGGAGTTTCTCATCGACCATCACCCTGATGTTCTCAAGCTTCTCTTCAGTGGTTTTTACCAGATTGTTCTGCTTCTCATCGAGCTGTGAGAATTTTTCGCGCTGCAGGTCATTGAATGCCTGAACATTCTTGTCGAACGCCTCCTGAAATCCCCTGAAGGTTACGGTAAGCGTCTCCGTCAACTCTTTGCGGTTATCGCGTGCAAGGTTTGAGTTCTCCTCGCGGTTCAGCCTGAAGTCCTCCTTCAGAGTCTTTTCGATGTTTTCAATGCCGGAACGGATTGTGGCAAGCTTCTCTTCCAGTATTCTTAAATCATCATTTTTCGTCGGCCGGAATGCAATGATAAGAAATATTGCCGTGGTAATCAGCACGATAACTATAACAAGAAGTACTGTCGTCATGAATGAAAATTTGCACTAAATTAAGAAATATGCCAATATGCTCATTAGCTCATTAGCTCATTTGCACATTTGCCCATTAGCCCATTTGCTCATTAGCTCATTAGCTCATTAGCTCATTTGCTCATTAGCTCATTAGCTCATTAGCTCATTAGCTCATTAGCTCATTAGCTCATTTGCCCATTTGCACATTTGCTCATTTGCCCATTTGCCCATTTGCTCATTTGCTCATTAGCTCATTTGCCCATTTGCACATTTGCTCATTTGCCCATTAGCTCATTCCCTTATACCCTCTTTGCCTTTACCCTTATACTATATGAAGTTACAATTCCAAGAGTCAGCGCGCTGATAAGCACATCGCTGAAGGCAAACTTGGTAATAATCTGACAATTTCCGTCACCCGGGGTGTTCACGTTTGTCCTGCCAATAGGCACTATCCCCCAGAAAAGCCAGAGTTGCTTTCCCTTGGCATAGGTATAATCATTTCCCCACGATTCAGTATAAGCACCAACACTGGTTTTTGTCATCAAACATGACGGAAGGGTAGTTGTCAGAAGCATTACGGTTGCCAGTAACAGAGCAAGAGATTTGATTTTCTTCATTTTGTCGTGGGTTAGTTTTCTGAAACAGGATTATTTCTTCATTTTTAGAATCACGGCTCAAGATAATAAAACCAACGGATCTGGATTATGATTTCATGCGAAAACTGCTATTCAACGATTGCCGGTCTTTCCCTTATTTGAAGATAGTGGCGTCCGGTGTAACTGTACCATTCGTCTACCGATTCTACAGTTATCATATAAGTCCCTGGCAAAAGAGTGCTTACATCGGCCATGCCTTCCCACAGGTGTGGAGTAGCAACCGGTCTTGAAAGACGTCGCCACGGCACGGCTCCAAGTTCAGCCTCTCTTTCAACAACCCTGTGCAGCACCGAATCGGTACGGATTACATTACTCATATTTATCCACTCCTCCTGCTGGCCTATTTTCATCTTTACCTTAGCCGTCGGAAGTGCGTTGAAAACATTGGCAGTTACGGTAACATGTGTCATCTCTCCCTCGGTAATTGCAGCCGGGGCATCGATATGCATCTGGAAACCAGCAGGTCGCCTCGCTCCCTGCCACTGCAGCTTCCAGTCGTTGCCACTGATATGCAGCCAGCAATAACCGGTGGGTGTTCCGTCTGACATCATTGAGTGCGGAATCCCATATTCATCGGGTGCGCCAGTCCACCAGCTTCCGCATGTGGTTCCGACACTGATCATATGATGAGGGGTGTCTCCCGGATAGCCGTCAGCACTGTCGAGCATATGATGGTAATGACGGTGTGTATGTGCGGCAAGGGTTACGCTGTTTTGATGTGTTGCAAGTATTTCAAAGAATGCTTCTTTTTCAGCATCGTCGTACCATGCCGTCGATTGGGAAAAAGGAATATGTGTCAATATTACAAGCAGTTGGCCCGGATCTATACGCTCAGTTTCGTTTCTGAAGAACTCAAGCTGATCGGCACCCAGTCCGGTGCGATAGCGCCTTCCGTCTTCATCGACAAGCCATCTGACACTATTCAGAACCACGAAATGAGCCGGACCCCAGGTAAATGAATAGTAGTCGGGACCGAAATTGCTGTACCATGAGCCCAGAGCATCTGTCTGGTTGTCGCCGGTAAAGTCTAAGTCATGGTTCCCTGGTATATAGATCCATGGAACGCCAAGTGAAGCTATTGCTCCCGTCAGATGACCGTACAGGTTAAGATTATCAAATACGATATCACCGAGTGTTAGTCCAAAGGAGGCCCTGGTTCCACCCAGTTCAGCAATGATATCCTTTTCGATATACTCTATTTCCCTGTCGTTGCGGGGCTGAGTATCGCCAAAGACAAGAACCTTCACGTCGTTGGGTTCGGTGTTGCGGTAGAGGGGGAAATTGACAGGACCGGTAATGGCAGGAGTCGCTTCGAGACCCTGATACCTTGTTCCGGTGGCACCTTCCGGCATGTTTAGCCTGTAGAATTGTGGTAT
>JAWOIF010000073.1:0-7878 GCA_046484805.1 Bacteroidales bacterium | reverse complement strand
GCAAGCGCATTGCGCGCTTCGCTGTAATAGTCGCGCGCGCGTTGCACTTCGAAGCGCATCAAGTTTATGAATTGCTGGTTATAGCGCGAGGCGAGGAGCCCTTACCTTAACATGTATGACAGAACAATGAAACAGCGAAAACTTGGTGGAACCGGGGAAGATGTTTCGGCCATAGGGCTGGGGTGTATGGGTATGTCGCACTTTTATGAAGGGAGGGATGACACAGAGAGTATTGCAACTCTTCATAAGGCGCTCGACCTTGGTATTAATTTCTGGGATACGGCCGATTTTTATGGTAACGGTGAAAATGAGAGGCTTATCTCGAAGGTCTTAAGGGAGAACCGCAGCAAGATATTTATAGCCACTAAGTTTGGCTTCCGGGCCGAGCCGGGTGTAGAATACTTCAATACCAGGCTGGACTGTTCACCAAAGTGGCTGAAGCAGGCTGCCGAAAAAAGCCTCAGAAGACTGAAAACTGATTACATCGACCTGTATTATGCCCACCGGGTCGATCCGGAGATACCGATAGAAGAGACCTTCGGTGCCATGGCTGAACTGGTGAAGGAGGGTAAGGTAAGGTTTTTAGGATTGTCGGAAGCATCGGCGGCATCGATAAGGAAGGCCCATGCCGTACACCCTGTTACAGCGTTACAAAGCGAGTATTCATTGCTGTCAAGGGACATCGAGAAAGAGATTATGTCAGTGACGGAAGAACTCGGTATAAGCCTTGTGCCATTTTCGCCTCTGGGCCGGGGGATGTTCACTGACAACTTCGAGAACCTTGATACTCTGGTTGCCTCAGATCCGAGGCATACGTTGCCGAGGTTCCAGGGTGAGCATCTGGAGAATAACAAATTGATGATGCGGGAGCTTAAAGGGCTTGCTGACAACAGGAATATATCGGTAGCGCAGATGGCGCTTGCCTGGCTGCTGGCCGGAGGGGAGAGCATAATACCGATTCCCGGGACAAGGAGGAGAAAATACCTTGAGCAGAATGCAAAAGCTGTAGAGATAGTGCTTGAATCTTCTGAGATAAAGGCAATTGAGGCTATTATTGCCCGGTATCCCAATACTGGAGAGCGTTACGGTGAATCGGGCATGAAGCTGGTAAACAGATAAATCTTTAGCATAAACTGCCCGAAAAGGAGGAGCCATCTGTTACTATTTTTATAACCATAATGGAGAAAAAGTAATAAACCCCTAATTCGATTATGAATAAGGGGTTTAATCTGTAGTCCCACCAGGAATCGAACCTGGATCTACGGTTTAGGAAACCGCCATTCTATCCATTGAACTATGGGACCGAATCAGGGCGCAAAAGTAAGCCAATTTTTGTTTTCAGACAAACTTTGAAAAGTAAAAGAGATAAATCACCTTTGTAGTAAACAAAACAGCCCTGAAGCAGGTTTATAACTAAATAGCACATACTACCGGCAGGGGAAAATGAGCGTGGAACAATTCAAAACAGCACTTCCGGATGATGGTTCAGCAAGGGTCAACCGGGCATTTATTTTCGGCATTGGCCTGAACCTGGCCTTTACCGCCGTTGAGTTTGCAGCAGGATTGAAATATGACTCACTGGCTCTTCTCTCAGATGCAGCACATAACCTCAGTGACGTCGGAAGCCTTCTGATAGCGCTGGCAGCCTACCGGCTCTCAAAAATAGCCGCAACAAAACGATTTACCTTCGGATTCGGAAAATCAACCATACTTGCATCTCTCGTTAATGCAGTCATACTTCTCATAGTAACAGGAGGAATCCTTGCGGAGGCAATAAAAAGGTTCGCGGAACCAAGACCCACCGACGGAGTGGTTATTATCATCGTAGCAGGAATAGGTATCGTTATCAACTCGGTTTCAGCGGCCCTGTTCTTCAGAGACAAAAAATCTGATCTGAACATGAAGGGTGCATTCCTCCACCTCGTTATTGACGCAGTGGTATCGCTGGGAGTAGTTATCTCCGGTATCGTAATCCACTTCACGGGCTGGCTTGTAATTGACCCGGTAATCAGTATTGTTATTGCCGTTATTATCATAGTGTCAACATGGAATCTCTTCAGAGAGAGCCTGCGCCTTACCGCAGATGCTGTACCTGCCGGTATCAGACACGATGAGGTGGTTGATACGATCAGGTCGGTTGAGGGCGTTGAAGAGGTTCACCATGTACATATATGGGCAATCAGCACTACCCTGAACTCCCTTACTGCCCATTTGGTGGTAAGCGCGGGACTTTCCGCAAAAGAGATCGCAACTATCAGGGAGATTGTGCGTGAACGACTCGGCAAACAAGGTATCGGTCATGTTACAATCGAAACTGAAACCGCAGAAGATAATTGCGAAATGACTGAATGCTAAAAATAATCGAATCAGTTTTGTGACTTCTGTTAATTTGGCTTAATTTGATGCATAAATCAGGTCAGCATGAATTATATTGATTTCATCATATTGGCTTTACTGGTATTTGCACTGGTAAGGGGTTTTATTAAGGGTCTGATAATTGAAGTAGCATCAATTCTGGCCCTTATTCTCGGCATCTGGGGTGCAATAAGGTTTTCAGGTTTCGTAGGCCAAAGGCTCACAGAATATTTTGACCTCTCTACACAATACCTGGGTGTAGTAGCATTTGCCATAACATTCATAATAATTGTCATGCTGGTGCACCTGATCGCGAATATCATAGATAAGCTTCTCGAAGCTGTAGCTCTTGGAATTCCGGTCAAGTTGCTGGGGGCGGTATTCGGGGTGCTCAAAACGGCCCTGATCCTCAGCATAATTTTTGTTATTCTCAACACTTTTAATGAAAAGAAGAACTTCCTGCCAGAGCAACACTTGAAAGGGTCAATCCTTTACTATCCGATATCAGACTTCGCCCCACTTCTCTTTCCTCTCATTGAGGGCGGTGACCTGCTACACAGCTTCGAAAAGTTCAAAAGGAAACCGGAACCGGTTACTGTCTGAAAGCACAGGGTAAAGGGCGGAGAGCAGGTGGCAGGATTGTTGCCATTAGTTTGCTGACCCGCTGCGCACGGTTCAGGGTTCATCTAATCGACTCATCATCTCAATTGCCAATTCTCACATTAATAACCTAACTTTATGGTATAAAACCACTACCCACATGTACAGACAATCATTTGTTTTCCTGTTAACGGTATTCATCTGCTTTATGACGGAAGTGAGAGGACAGGAGGTGGAAACCGTAGTACAGACTGGGCATTACGGCGAGATCAGCGCTGTGGCCTTTAGTGTCGACGGTATGCTGACAGCTACAGGAAGCGCCGACAAGACGGTTAAGTTGTGGCACAGCTCAGATGGCAGGGAGATCAGAACATATCAGGGAAGTAGCGGGAAAGTTGTCTCCGTTGAATTCAATCGTCAGGGAACTGCTCTGATAGCTCTCGGAGACGATGGGAAATGGATTGTTTGGGAAGTTAGCACCGGAAAGATTATTATCAGAGGTGAGTCGGAGGGTTTAAGGTACACGGCGGTCTCGTTCCATCCTGACGGGAAGAGGTTAGTGGCAGGTACATACAGGTCGCATCTTCATGTAATTGACATGGCTGCAGGTGAAAGAATAATGGAGATAAAGGCCGCACCACAGGATATTGCCATGCAGCGGGGATTTGAATATGAAAGTTCAGGCTCGGTAAAGTACAGCATTGACGGCCGCTATATTGCAGCAGGCGTTGGTGATTATACTGCAATATTATTCGATGCAGAGTCAGGAAGGGAGATCCGTAAATTCAAAAGAAAAAGGTCATCATGCACGACCTGTATTACTGAAGCTGTTATTTCGGGTGACAACAGATACCTGTTCTTATCACGCTCCGATTCGGTTCAGATGTTCGACCTGGCAACAGGCCGGCTCGTTAGGGAGTTCTATGGCCAGGGAGGTTCAGCGGAGAACCTCATAATCAGCAATGACGGCAAATTCATTGCTGCCGTTGAATATGGTACTGCCTATGTCTGGGAAACAGAAACCGGCAAACAGATATTCAAATCAGGTGACTACTATACAGGTAAAATACTCTCTCTGGCATTTAGTCCGGATGGCAGGAGACTGCTGGCGGGAAATGAAAATCGAACCGCCGATATTTTCGATATTAAACGGGGTGCCAGGGAAGTTACCCTCCACGGATACCTTAATCAGATAGACGAAAGCGTCATCACCCGCCCATATATGTACTGGGCCGCTTTCACCAACGAAGTGAAGCTCAGTCCTGACGGAAAGTATATTGCAGTGGGCCGGACAGGCAATAATGCCAAGCTTGTTGATTTTAAGACAGGAAGGATACACAGGACCCTGAGGGGACATGAAGGAATGGTAATAAGCCTTTCATTCAGCATGGACGGACGCTATCTTGCCACTGGCGGGATTGACGGAAGAGCTGTCGTCTGGGATGTTGAGACCGGCAATAAAGCCTGCGAAGTAACCTTCTCTGATCGCAGGGAGGCGGTCTATTCAGTTGACATAAGCGATGACAATACCCTTCTTGCAACAGCCAGTTGGGGAGGAACAGTTGTGATATGGGATATTGCAACTGGTGAAAGGGTGCGTACAATCGTCCCGCACGACCATATGGCTGTTTACAAGGTTAAGTTCATGCCAGGTGCCGTCTATTTTATTTCAGCGGGTCTCGACAAGAACCTTAAGCTGATTGAAATAGATACGGGAGAGGAGATACGTCTCTTCAAAGGGCATACCGATCTTGTAAATTCGATAAGCCTTAACAGCCGGGGCGACAGGTTTGTGACTTCGGGCTGGGACGGCACCATAAGGGTGTGGGACTTTATGTCGGGACTCCAGGTGCTGAGGATCAGGGCTCACGAGGCAGGGGTCTACAGCGCCTCATTCGACAGGTCGGGAGACTATCTGGTTTCGGGAGGTGATGACTTCCTGGTCAAATACTGGGATGCCACGACCGGGAAGCTGATATCTGAATTTGCGGGTCATCAGGGGGGTGTCGGCGATGTGTCGGTAACTGACGACCTGAACTACATCATTTCGGGAAGCCGCGATGGTTCAGTGCGTATCTGGGATGTTGAAGGCCGGAGAGAGGTCGTATCAATGATATTCATCAATGAGGATGACTGGTTCATAAGCAACAAGGAGGGTTATTTCGATGCTTCAGAGGGAGCTTTCGGCTCAGTATCATTCGTTAAGGGCAACGAAATATACGCTGCGGGTCAGTTTTTCAACGAGTTTTATCGTCCGGGCCTCTACAGAACGGCATTCCTTGAGGAGAGCCCTGTGTTCCGCCAAAGTATTGCAGGAACTGTTACACGATACCCGCCTCCTTCGGTTGAGTTTGTGACACCTGAAGACGAGTACGTGTCTGATGAAATGGTGTTGTCATTTATGGTGAAGGTGACAAATAACGGAGGTGGGGTCAGGGAGTTGAAGGTTATGCAGAACGGTAAAAGGCAGGAGGTAGATTACTCTGACCTCAGGCGTCTTACCCGGACCGGATCATATGCCATGAAAACTTTTGCCCTTGCGCTGGTCCCCGGAGAAAATGAAATAGAAGTGACTGCCATGAGTGACGGGGAGATTGAATCGCAGAGAGCTGTGAAAACAGTGACATACAATGGGTTGCAGAAGACGGCAGACTGTTATATTCTCAGTGTGGGGATAAACTCCTATGAAAATGAGAGCCTCAATCTAAGCTTTGCGCGCGGGGATGCACGGATATTTGCTTCGGAGGTTGCTGCCGGGGGAAAGGAGCTTTTCAATAAGGTTTATAACTACACCCTTTTCGACAGGGATGCCACTAAGGCTAAGGTACTTTCTACCCTCGATGAAATAGGGAAGAGGATGAGAAAGGAGGATCTCTTCATCTTCTTTTTTGCCGGGCACGGCAGCACGGTGGGTAACGACTTCTATTTCATAACAACCGAGATAACCGGTATTTACCAGACAGACAGACTAAAAAATGCCCTTCACGTGGCAGAGTTACAGGAGAAGTTTAAACAGCTTCCGGCATTGAAACAGGTGGTGTTCATCGATGCATGCCACTCGGGCGGTTCGGTTGAATATCTGGCCATGCGCGGCTCGGCAGAGGAAAAGGCCCTCGCCCAGTTGTCGAGAAGTTCAGGAATACATGTCATTGCCTCATCAGAAAGGGCTCAGCAATCGGCCGAAATACACAGCCTGAACCATGGCCTGTTTACCTATGTGTTGCTTGAGGCATTAAGGGGAAAAGCTGACGGGGCGCCGGCTGACAAAAAGATAACGGTTTACGAGCTTAAATCATATGTTGATGATCAGGTCCCTGAGTTGTCGTACCGGCTGATAAGGCACAGACAGTTCCCAAGTACATTTTCAATAGGGCATGACTTTCCACTAATAATGAACATGAAGTAAGTGACTGCATAATGGTTGCAGTAATGCCGTCAGAACAATTATATTTGCGGTTTGAAAACCCGTTATTATGAATTTCGTTGAAGAACTGAAGTGGAGGGGCATGATACACGATATTATGCCGGGAACCGAAGAGTTACTGCTCAAGGAAAAAACTGCCGGCTACGTGGGCTTTGACCCTACTGCCGACTCGCTGCATATCGGCCATCTGGTGGGTGTTATGATGCTTAAGCACCTGCAGAGGGCTGGTCACAGACCCATTGCCCTTGTTGGCGGAGCCACAGGCCTCATTGGCGATCCGTCTGGCCGTTCGCAGGAGAGAAATCTGCTCGATTTGAATACACTGCGCCACTATGAGGGGTGTATCCGTAAGCAACTCACCAAATTCCTCGAATTTGACACCTCTGCCCCAAACAGTGCCTATCTGGTAAACAACTATGACTGGATGAAAGACTACTCCTTCATCGATTTTATACGCGAGATAGGAAAACATATTACCGTAAACTATATGATGTCAAAAGATTCAGTGAAGAAGCGTCTTAGCGCCGAGGCTGCACAGGGAATGTCTTTCACCGAATTCACATACCAGTTGGTGCAGGGTACCGACTTTCTGCATCTTTATAATGAGTACGGCTGCAAGCTCCAGATGGGAGGCTCAGACCAGTGGGGAAACATCGTCACCGGCACAGAACTTATCAGGCGCAAGACCGGAGGCGAGGCCTTCGCCCTTACCTGTCCGCTGATAACCAAGAGTGATGGTAAAAAGTTCGGTAAGACAGAGTCCGGAAACGTCTGGCTCGATTCCGAGAAGACATCACCCTACCAGTTCTATCAGTTCTGGCTGAATGTGTCGGATGAGGATGCCGCAAAATATATAAAGATATTTACCATTCTGTCGCGTGAGGTGGTTGGTACACTTATAGCCGAACACCAGGAAGCTCCGCATATGAGGCTGCTGCAGAAGAGGCTCGCCGAGGAGGTGACAGTTATGGTGCATTCCCGCGAGGATTATGAAGCGGCGGTGGAGGCTTCAGAAATTCTGTTTGGCAAAGGCACAACAGAATCGCTGCGTAAAATGGACGAAAAGACCTTTCTATCGGTTTTCGAGGGGGTTCCGATGTTTGATATTACGGCTGTGGTTTTGGCCGAAGGCATTGCCTTCTCAGAACTCTGCGGAACTCAGGCTGCTGTCTTTTCTTCAAAGGGAGAGTTGCGCCGCACGATTCAGGGAGGAGGCGTCAGCCTCAACAAGGAGAAGGTTACCGACCCTGAAATGACCGTTACCACCGATCACCTGCTTAACGGAAAATACCTGCTTATACAGAAAGGGAAGAAGAATTATACCCTGATAAGGGTTGAATGAGCCCATACTCCTGCTACGCCCTTATACGCCCTATACGCCTTATACGCCCATTACGCCCTTATACGCCCTCATACGCCCTTATACGCCCTTATACGCCTTATACGCCTTATACGCCCTCATACGCCCTTATACGCCCTCATTCTCCTATGCCAATTCC
>JAWOIF010000091.1:0-12867 GCA_046484805.1 Bacteroidales bacterium | reverse complement strand
AATATCTTCGGTATGATAATCGTGGGAGGTATCATACTTGATAAATGGGGTATAAGAATCGCGGGTTTTGCGTTTGGAGGTCTGGCAACACTCGGGGGTCTTGTTTCAGCACTTACAGCATCTGGTATCATCCTTCCCGACAATCCCCTGATAGGTTTCATACTTGGAAGGATATTATTCGGTATAGGTCTGGAAGTTGTCTGTGTAATTGTCATGCGAACCCTGGTGAAATGGTTTAAAGGGTATGAAATTGCACTTGCGATGGGCATAAACGTCGGTTTCGGTCGACTCGGCTCGGCTCTTGCCATAGCAATCTCGCTTGATATTGCCGGAGACACTGTTGCCCCTGCAGTCAATTTTGCAGCTTTGCTTATAGGGTTGGCAATGATTATGTTTTTGATTTATGCATTCTTTGACTATAAAATCGATAAGCAGGATGCGGCAATCGAAGGTGCCACCGGTCAGACTCCCGATGCATCGGAAGAATTCAAATTTTCCGATCTTGTCAAGCTGGTCAAAAACAATTCCTTTATTTATATAGCACTCCTTTGTGTTGCGTTCTATTCAGCAGTTTTTCCGTTTATTCAGTATGCACCTGATCTGCTGGTGAACAAGTTCGGATTTTCATATATACTACCAGATGGAGCGGCTGTAGTGCTTTTCGGTAGCGAGTCAATGGGTAATGCATTGGTGTATATAGTGGTATTCCTTTTTGCACTGGGTATTACACTTATACCAAACAACATTAATGGCTCCGGCAGGAAAAATCTCGCCAGAATTATTATACTTGCTCTGTTTGCAGTAGTCGTAATATCAAACATTGAGATGATAGGCCTGTGGCTTAAAAACGGTCCGAAGACCGCTGCACTGATACCGCTGGGAACAATTATTTTCACCCCGATATTCGGAAGTATTGTTGATAACAAGGGTAAGGCCGCATCACTAATGATGCTTGGAGCATTTCTTCTCATCTTTGCTCATGTCTCCCTCTCTCTGTCAAACAGTCCGTTTTTTGCCTATATGGGACTGTTGTCACTGGGTATTGCCTTCTCACTTGTGCCTGCAGCCATGTGGCCCTCAGTAGCCAAAATAGTGGCCGAAAACAGGTTGGGTACCGCTTATGCTACAATGTTTACAATACAAAACTGGGGACTGGGTCTTTTCTATTGGGGTATTGGAGCATTGCTGATAGCCATACCCGTTAACAAGCAGACTCTAAACTCCATTGATGAAGTAAGGGCTGATCTGGAGGTTAGTGAGACCCGTTCGGTTGAAAGTGTTTCAGTAACTCTTGATGAGCTCACTCAGGCACTTGCAATGAAGGAGGCAGAGGTTGATGTTGAATATGTCGCCCAAATGCAGGAAGAACTCCTCTCTGAAGGGAGCCTGTCTGTCGGAAGTATCAGCGAATTGATCAAAGTACTGCAGAAAAACCAGATGCTTAATTATTATGATTACCGTATTCCTATTCTGGTACTTGTCCTCTGCGGTCTGATATCAATATTCCTGGCTTATAAGCTTAAGCAGGCTGATAAGCGACAGGGGTACGGACTTGAATTGCCATCCGGTAAAACCGGTTGATAATTAATATTATATGGTTACGTGAACCATTACTAAGCCACTCTGTTTACATGCAGGGTGGCTTTTTTTGAGAGGGAATTACTATATTGCGGATATTTAAATACTCGGAAATAAATGAAAAAGATCGGATTATTCTACGGACATGTTGAAAGCAAGACTGAAAAAGTAGCAGAAAAGATATGGAATCTTATTGGTGCAGATAAATGCGACCTGCTTAAGGTCAAAGACTGTGACAAAGATGATATTGAAAAATACGATAATCTGATATTTGGAGCATCGACTCTGGGTAAGTCAACCTGGGATGGAATACATCTTAAAAGCGGATGGTTCAGATTTATCAATGAGCTTGACAAGGCCGGTCTCAAGGGAAAGAAAATCGCAATTTTTGGTCTTGGTGATCATATCAGGTACGCCGATCATTTCGTTGATGCTATCGGTGATATTTATGAAAAGATAGCTGCCCAGGGCGTTGATACGATTGGTAAGGTCGATCCATCTGATTATCAGTTCAAGGATTCGAAGGCACTGGTTAATGGGGTATTCGTGGGTCTGCCAATTGATGAGGAGTTTGAAGCTGACAGAACCGACGACCGCGTAGAAAAATGGCTGAAGGATCTCATGCCACAGTTTGATTAGACTTTTTGGGTATGGGCGCCTAAGTTAACCGGGCACAGAATAGATTTCGGTATGGCACAGGAAATTGAAAGAAAATTCCTTGTCAAGGGAGATTTCAAAGTTGAAGGAGGAAAGGTGACCAGAATCACCCAGGGATATCTGTCATCAGTGCCTGAGCGAACGGTAAGGGTCCGTATCAGGGGAGATAAGGGGTTCATAACCATTAAAGGCCCGGTAAGCGCTTCGGGAGTAATCAGATACGAGTGGGAGAAGGAGATACCGGTTTCAGAGGTTGAAGAATTGTTGAATATCTGCGAGCCGGGTGTGATAGATAAAACAAGGTATGAGATCACCAAAGGGACCCATGTTTTTGAAGTTGATGAATTCTATGGTGATAATGCCGGATTGATTTTGGCAGAGATCGAACTCTCATCAGAGGATGAGGCATTTGAGAAGCCTGATTGGCTGGGTGAGGAGGTTACCGGAGACGCCCGCTATTTCAATTCAATGCTTTTAAGAACCCCTTTTATTAAATGGCAGGATAAAGGCTAGTGTAGATATACGGGCCTCCATAAGTAATCAACACTATTTCTATGAAAACGATCAGTCTGTTTCTGATCAGCTTCGTCATCTCAGGCATGATTGTCCCGGCACTTCAGAAGGGGTGCATCAGGGATAAGTCTCTGATACCTGATGACGAAACTCCTCCTACAGGCGAGACCGTTACTATCCCCGTATCCCTGACCCCTGTTGTGAGACTTCCCTCTGTTTTGTACGAAAGTTCCGGAATTGCCATGACATTGCCGGGAAGAATATGGTCCCATAACGATTCAGGTAATGAAAATGAGATTTATTGCTTTGATACTGCCGGAACATTGCTTCGGACAATCACAATTTCAAATACAGGCAACACAGACTGGGAAGATCTGGCTCTGGATAACCAGAAAAGGTTGTATATCTGCGACGTCGGCAATAACAACAACGACAGGCAGGATCTCGCAATATACCGCATACCTGATCCTGAATCGATCGCAGGAAATTCGGCAACTGCTGAGGTGATAAGGTATTCGTATGATGACCAGACATCATTTCCCCCTCCTGCATCTCAGAGACACTATGATATGGAAGCAGTGATTTGGCATAATGACTCTCTTTTTATGTTCACGAAGGACAGAAGTTCACCTCTCTCTGGCTATACCAGGATGTATAAAATTCCGGCACAACCCGGTACACATATCGCAAAATACTCGGGGAGGTTTTATATTGGTACCACAACGTCTGCTGTAAGGGTTACATCTGCTGATATACATACAGAGTCAGGAAAGTTTGTACTTCTGACATATGACAGGCTGATTGTATTCAGCGATTTCCAGGGGAGTAGTTTCCTCGATGGGAAGGCTATTCATTACCCGTTTACGTCATTACCCGGGCAGGTTGAAGCTGTTCTCTTTATTAACGATTCTGAACTTTATATTACGGCAGAAGGTGCAGGTGGGGTAACAGGATATCTTTATCATGTCAGCCTTCCTGATTAGTTAAGCCAGCATTATTCCGGAACATTGATTTTGATGCAGGTTTTGTATGAACTAAACTATCTGCCTTTTGTTATCATAATAGCAATCAAAAATCTCAGATATGGGCAAAAATGAATTTGTTAAAGGTGAAGTGTTCAGCTTTGCCGGATCGGTCGATTATGCTTCAGGTGCTATAGTTAGTAAAACCGTCCTCAAGAAAGAAACCGGAAATATCTCGCTTTTTGCTTTTGATAAAGGTGAAGCACTCAGCGAACACACAGCACCCTTCGATGCCATGATACAGGTTGTCGATGGCACCGGACAAATCATTATCGGCGGCAAACCATTCGATGTGAAAGCCGGAAACAGCATAATCATGCCCGCCAATATACCCCATGCCGTGAAGGCAACAGAGCGGTTCAAGATGATACTTACCATGATTAAGAGTTCATAACACGGTAAACGGTAGACGGTAGACGGTAAATGGTATCCGGTATCCGGTAAACGGTATCCGGTAGACCACCGATATTCCGTTCCCCGTTTTATTTTTTTTTCCTATTTTTATCGCTCGTAACGAATCAACGAACCAATTAAATTATAAAAATTATGAGTGAAATCAAGAATCTTAAGCCAGAAGCTCTCTGGAATTACTTCCATGAGATAACCCAGATACCCCATCCTTCGAAGAAGGAGGCCAAAATGGTTGAATATATGGTTGCGTTCGGAAAGAAGAACGGGCTGGAGACGATTATCGACAAGGGAGGAAATGTAATTATTAAAAAACCTGCGTCTTCCGGTATGGAAGACCGCAAGGGGATTATTCTGCAATCACACCTCGACATGGTTCCTCAGAAAAACAACGACACCGTTCACGATTTTGAGAAGGACCCTCTTCAAACATATGTTGACGGTGATTGGGTAAAGGCAAAAGGTACTACCCTTGGTGCAGATAATGGAATCGGAGTTGCTGCTACCATGGCCGTTCTTGCTGCAAAAGATCTGCAGCACGGTCCGATTGAAGGTCTGTTTACCGTAGATGAAGAGGCCGGAATGGGTGGCGCTAATAATCTGGAAGGCGGGATACTGAAAGGATCGGTAATGATAAACACCGATTCTGAGGATGAGGGGGAATTATATGTAGGCTGTGCCGGAGGGATTAATGTAAGTGCCTCAAAGAGCTACAAGGAGATTAATGCACCGTCAGGAACCTCTGCATACAAGGTTGTTATTAAGGGTCTGAGGGGTGGACACTCCGGCTTGGATATTCCTCTGGGACGTGGCAACTCAAATAAGCTGATGTTTCGGTTCCTGATGCATGCTGAATCAGATTTTAAGATCAGAATTGCCGAAGCAATGGGAGGAGACCTTCGCAATGCGATACCCCGTGAGGGCCATGCTATTGTTTGTGTTGATTCAGGTCAGGCAACAGCTTTTGAAGAGTTTGTTAAGGGATATGATGAGATTTATAAAAATGAATTTGCAGAAACCGATCCTGATATTGCATTCTTTGCTGAGAAAACTGCCATGCCGGCTAAGGTTATGGATGCAGAAGAGCAGTACAACATAATTCGGGCTGTATACATCTGTCCAAATGGTGTGATGAGGATGAGTCCTTCTATGCCTGGTCTGGTCGAAACTTCAAACAATATCGCTATTGTAAGGTGTGTTGCAGGAGAATTCAGCAGCCTTTGCCTTACCCGCAGCTCTGTTGATACTGCCAAGGAAGCTACTGCATGGAAGGTCGCAGCCGGTTTCCAGCTGATTGGTGCAACGGTTAAGCTTGACGGTAGCTACCCGGGATGGAAGCCAAATATGAACTCTGCAATACTTAAAACAATGCAGGATGTCTATAACAAGATGTATGGCGTTGTTCCCGAGATAAAGGCAATACACGCAGGTCTTGAATGTGGAATCATCATGGGCGTTTATCCCGGCCTTGATACAATATCTTTTGGGCCGACAATCAGGAATCCGCATTCACCTGATGAAATGGTAAATATTGATACCGTCCAGAAATTCTGGGATTTTATGGTTGAGACGCTGAAAAATGCACCCGTGAAATAGGATGACTTAATTAGTAAATGGAAAGAGGCGCTTCAAACCGGCGCCTCTTTTTTTATTTGCCTTCAGGCTCAATCTCAACGAGCAGGTCATCTTTCATGACATTCATATCAGCTTTGACATGAATTCGCTTCACCACACCCGTTACCGGCGACTGTATCTCGTTCTGCATCTTCATGGCTTCAAGAATAACAACAGTCTCGCCACGTGATGTGGCACTTCCCTCCTTGGCGGGAACATCAATTATCTTACCCGGCATCGGTGCCTTTATAATCTCGGTTGTCTTTCCCTTTACCGAACTCCTTAGAAAGAGCCTGCGTTTCATTGAAAAGGGTGTCTCGATACTGAAGGTATAGCTGACATCATTGAAGAGTATCTCGTAACTGTTCTGTTTTGATCGTACTATATCGACGGGGTATTTCCTGTTCTTCCATAATATATAGGTACCATACTTTTCATCAGATTTAAGCATAATACTGTAGTCTCTCTTACCGATTCTGATACTCTCTTTAAGGGGTATCCGGAAGCTCAGTCTTTTCTGTCCCTGAGATAATGCGTAAAGCTTTTTATGCTTGATTCTTTCAGCCATAATAGTCAGTTTCAAAACTGTTTGATTCTCTTGTTCAGCAGCCATGGACTCATTTCCTGGTTCTGGCCTGCAATGTTACCATCACTCCCCACTCCGTAGTTCTCCTCAATAAAGAGTTTGACTGCCAGCCAGGCTGCTATTTTCTCTTCGTACTCGCTGTTATAGTGATACTGGTCAATATCCTTCTCAATAAATGAAGTAGTAAAATCACCCGCCAGGAATTTCTGGTTTCTTACCAGCATCCTGAAGAAGGGGAGGGTGGTTTTGCATCCTTTCAGCCAAACCTTGTCAAGTGCCATCTTAAGGTTCCTCATCGCATCCTTACGATCCGTGCCATATACTATCAATTTGGCTATCATCGAATCATAGCCGGGCACAATAACGGATCCTTCCCTGACACCTGTATCAACTCTTACATAATCATCTTCAGGCATGATTATCTTTTCGATCTTCCCCGGATCAGGAGCGAATCCGGCCTGCACATCCTCTGCATTTATGCGACATTCGACTGCCCATCCGTTAAGCTTGATTTCTTCCTGGACAAAAGGGATCTTTTCGCCGTTTGCTATTCTTATCTGCCATTCAATCAGGTCTATGCCGGTGATCATCTCAGTTACCGGATGCTCTACCTGAATTCTGGTATTCATCTCCATGAAATAAAAATTCTGGTCGGAATCAAGCAGGAATTCCACAGTTCCTGCAGAAAAATAATTCACGGCCCTAGCTATCTTTACTGCCATCGAACCCATGATTTTCCGAAGCTTTTCGTCGATGGCTGCGGAAGGGGCTTCCTCGATTAGTTTCTGATGCTTTCTCTGTATCGAACACTCCCTTTCACCTAAATGGATAATGTTGCCGTGGATGTCTCCCAGTATCTGAAATTCAATATGTTTGGGATTTTCAATATATTTTTCGATAAAGACAGACGGGTCGTTGAAAGCCTTTTCTGCCTCCCGGCTGGCAAGGATAAAGTTTTTCTCCATTTCGGCAGAAGATCTTACGATCCTCATTCCTCTGCCTCCTCCTCCCGAGGCTGCCTTGATAATAACAGGGTAGCCGATATTCTCAGCGGCTTTTATCGCATCATCTTCATGACTGAGGTTGCCGTTACTGCCGGAGGCCATTGGAATAGAGGACGCTGCAGCGATCTGCTTAGCCACGGTTTTGTTACCCATTTTGTAGATCGAGTCGGGTGAGGGCCCGATGAATATGATCTTGTTAAGGGCACATTTTTGTGCGAAGTATGCATTTTCAGCAAGAAAACCGTAACCCGGATGGATTGCATCACATTTGGTCTTCAGCGCCGCCTCAATAAGCTTGTCGATGTCGAGGAAAACAGATATTTCCGGCTCCTCATTCGACAGGTCGTGAATTTTATCAGCAAAATCCAGATACATTGCCCCGGGTTCAAGATGGGTACGGATAGCCACCGTCTCAATTCCCATCTTTCTTGCCGTCTTCATAATCCTGACTGCAATCTCGCCCCTGTTGGCAATCAAAATCCTCTTTATTCCCATTTCTTTCGCGTTTACCGTTTACCGTTTACCGTTTACCGTTTACCGTTTACCGCTATAACGGCATATTACCGTGTTTTCTCTCCGGTGCCTTCACCCATTTATTACTTAGTGCATCGAAAGCCGATATTATTTTTTTCCGGGTTACCGCCGGATCAATGACTTCATCAACATAGCCTTTAGCATCTGCTATAAATGGATTGGCAACCTTTTCCCTGTATTTTTTCACCAGTTCCTTTTTCAAAGCTGCCGGATTGTCTGATGCTGCAAGATCTCTCCGATACAGAATGGCAACGGCCCCATCGGGTCCCATTACTGCTATTTCAGCCGTAGGCCATGCAAAATTGAAATCACCGCCCAGGTTCTTACTGTTCATTACGATATAGGCACCTCCGTATGCCTTTCTCAGTATTACTGTTATTTTCGGAACCGTAGCCTCACTATATGCAAAAAGCATCTTGGCTCCGTGCCTGATTATTCCTGCATGCTCCTGGTCAATGCCGGGAAGGAATCCGGGTACATCCTCCAGCGTAAGCAGCGGTATATTGAAAGCATCGCAAAACCTGATGAATCTTGCTCCTTTTGTTGATGAGTCAATGTCGAGTACTCCGGCAAGGACTTTAGGCTGGTTGGCTACGATACCGATGGTCTTGCCCCTCAGGCGGGCAAAGCCAGTCACCAGGCTGCCTGCAAAAAGTTCAGCCGTTTCAAAGAAACTGTTCTTATCAACAATATTTATGATAATATCCCTTACATCATAGGCTTTATTCGGGTCATCAGGCACTATATCCCTCAATTTTGGATTGATATCGGGAACCGAGCCATCATCAGCAAACTCGGATGGGTTTTCGAGATTATTGGAAGGCAGGTATGCAAGGAATTTTTTTAGCGCAAGGATTGTATTTTCCTCGTCATCATAAATCATATGAGCCACGCCACTCTTTCTGGCATGAATATCGGCTCCTCCCAGCTCTTCAAAGGTTACATCTTCATTGAGCACCTCCTTCACAACATTCGGACCGGTTACAAACATGTAGCTTGTAAGGTTTGTCATGAAAACGAAATCGGTAAGGGCGGGAGAGTAAACAGCTCCACCGGCAGCAGGTCCCATTATGACCGAAATCTGAGGAATAATACCCGATGAGCTGATAATGTTATGGAAGATTGTGGCATATCCGCTCAGGCTGGCAATACCCTCCTGTATCCTTGCCCCACCCGAGTCCATTATCCCTATGACGGGTGTACCCATCTTGAGTGCCATCTCCTGGACCTTGGCTATTTTCTTTGCATGGACAATGCCCAGTGATCCTCCCATAACCGTGAAATCCTGGGAATACACAAATACGAGCCGGCCATTTATCCTGCCGTGACCCACAATCACACCGTCACCGTATGTCTCTTCAACCTTTCCGAATTCCACCTCACCTGCAGCAGGAGTATTATAGGCATCGATCTCCTCGAAAGTCTCCTCATCAAAGAGAAGATCTATCCGTTCCCATGCTGTCAGCTTCCCTTTGGCGTGCTGTTTTGCAGCCCTGGAGGCATCATACTGTTTTTTCAGCGCCGATTCACGGTCACGAAATGCTCTGAAAGCCTTACCGCTTGTATCCATTACTCTAAACTTCTTTAAATTTTGCCCTTATGATACTTATTACCGCCAGATGGTATAACCTTATACTTAACAGATTCCCAAAGATAAAAAAATGTTTGAAAGAAGATATGATCTTTACGACTGTCAAACAGAACTCACCTTCCGGGAGCAGATTCTTATTGTTTGCCATATAGATCTGTTTTGTAAAAGTTAAAAGCTGTTAAATGTTTAATTTTCACTTAATATACAAGGCAGGTAAACGGGAAAACTTGTTAAATTGCCTGCTTGAACACCAAACTTAACTTACCTATGAACAAGAACGATTTAAGGATAGGGTTGCGCATGCTATTGCTGGCAGTCCTGATAGTCTCATTTGCATTGCCTGCAAGGATGCAGGCACAGCCTGTGGGTAGTGAAATTCTCGGTGCGGCTACTTACCGTGCCATTGGTCCGAGCCGAATAAGCGGAAGGTTTGTCGATTTTGCAGTATATGAGAAGAACCCTTCCATATTCTATGCTGCCATGGCTAGCGGAGGACTATGGAAGACTGTCAATAACGGACAAAGCTTCGAATCAATTTTCGATAATCAGGGTGTGATTTCCATCGGCGCCATTGCTATCGATCATAACAATCCTGATGTAATCTGGGTAGGCTCGGGAGAGTCAAATAACAGCCGGACTTCATACTACGGAGATGGAGTCTACAAATCTGTGGATGGAGGCAAGACATGGCAGAATATGGGCCTCAGGAACAGCCAGCATATTGGCCGCATCATTGTTCACCCGAAGAATGCGAATATTGTGTGGGTAGCTTCCGTGGGTCCTCTCTACTCCGACAATGATGAGCGGGGAGTGTACAAGACCACTGATGGTGGCCGGACCTGGAAAAAGGTATTGTCGGTTGAAAGTCACGGAAAGCATATCGGGGTAGTTGAACTTGCTATCGACCACTCCAATCCAAATATACTTTATGCTGCTACATATGATAAGATAAGAACCCCCTGGACATTCAACCATGGCGGGCCTGGCAGTGGAATTTACAAAACGACTAACGGAGGCAACAGCTGGTCAAAGTTAACCAACGGACTCCCCGGAGGTATGCTCGGAAGGATCGGTATAGATGTTTCAAGGAGCAATCCGAACATCGTATATGCAAATATTGAAAATGCCAATGTTGAGGGCGTTACTGACGAGGAGAGGCTTCGCCAGCTGCAAATCGGAATACCTTCAGCACAGAGAGACAAGGGAGAAGAGGTATATCGTTCCGATAATAAGGGAAGGACCTGGAGCAAGGTGACCCGTGAAGGTGACGTCAGAGGTAGCGGTATCGGATACTATCTGATCGATATAAGAGTCAACCCGAAGAATCCTGATCATGTCTATAAACTATCGGTAAGCATGCATGATTCCAGGGATGGTGGAAAGAACTGGTCCACTTTCAGGGCAATGGGAAGCGATCATCAGGCTATGTGGATCAATCCGGAAAACCCTGATCATATGCTGTTGGGTTACGATCAGGGAATGGGAATAACCTATGATGCCGGCAGAACCTGGTTTCATGTAGATCATCTGCCTGTAGGACAGTTTGTAGCGGTTGGCTTCGACTATGATTATCCATACAATGTCTATGGAGGTCTGCAGGATAACGGCTCGGTGAGGGGGCCGTCAACCAAACGTAATGGAGGGTCTATAAGGATCGAGGACTGGAGATCAACCGGAGGTGGTGACGGAATGTATAATGTAGTCGACTGGGCTGACAGCCGCTGGCTTTATAATGAGTCGCAATTTGGACCATTAGCAAGAGTTGATCAGTTAACAGGTGAGAGAAAGTCGATCAGATACCAGAATATGGAGAGATGGAACTGGAATGCGCCTATAGTTGTAAGTCCTCATAACAGCAAAACAATATATCATGCCGGTAACAAAGTGGTGCGTTCCCGTAACCAGGGCGAATCATGGGAGGAGATAAGCGGCGATCTGACCACACAGGATGAGGTAAAAATACAAGGTATTGGCAATATTCAGTATTGTACAATAACAACAATGGAGGAATCGCCGGCAAAAGTGGGTGTACTTTGGGTAGGCACCGATGATGGTAAGGTATGGGTTACTCCCGACGGAGGCCGGAACTGGAATGATGTTACCGGTAATATACCGGGTCATCCAGGATACTGGATTAGCAGAGTTGCAACGTCAAATGCCGATGAGGCAACCGCCTATGTTACAATAACCGGTCATCGCCATGATGATTTCCGCCCATGGGTGTATAAGACAACTGATTACGGAAAGACATGGAAGTTGATAGTTTCAAATCTGCCGGTCGATGAGTCGCTCTGCGTCATACGCGAGCATCCGGTCAATCCCAACCTTCTGTTCGTGGGTTCCACCAAAGCAGTTTATGTAAGCTTCGACGGTGGTCAGGTGTGGAACCAGTTCAGGAACAATATGCCCAATAATCCGGTAGAGGATATTCAGATACATCCGCGTGAGAAGGATCTCATTGTCGGAACGCATGGACGCAGCATTTTTATTGCTGACATAAGCTATCTTGAAGAGATCAGCCAGGCTACCCTGGCAAAGGAGATACATCTGTTTAATCCTCAGACAAGGGTGAAATGGATAAGTACGCCTTCGCACCACAGTTCATATATAAATTATAATGGACCAAGTGAACCTGTCGCTGCGCATATCTATTACCACCTTAAGAGCGAAGCTAAAGATGTTAAGATTCAGGTACTCGATGGTGTCAGGGTTATCTTTGAGGGCGAAGCTGCAAAGGAGAAAGGTGTAAATCGTTTCCTCTGGAACTATTCGATAAGGCCTCCAGCAGTTGCCGGTGAAGTTACCGGAAGGCAGGCCATGGCACGTACCGCGGCAGCTTCGGCCAGACCCGGAGAATATACCGTAAGACTTATTGTTGACGGAAAGACCATGGAAGCTCCGTTCAGGCTTCTTCAGGATCATTGGTTCGGTAACTAGTCGATAATGGAAATATGTAATGAATTAACTATAAATTAATATGCAACTTATGAAACACAATTTTTTCAGATTCAGCCTGTTGATCTCCCTTGTGATGCTGGTGGTCAATCCACTTGTTTCACAGGAGGATATGTTCTCAAAGAAGGGATATCAGGAGCCGCCTGATGCCTTTAAAAATCACGTTCTTGCTCCGCGACACGAGAATGTCTCTCTGTCAAACCTGAGTCCTGACCGTTCCTGGTTCCTCAACTCAAAAGGAGACGGTATCACTCCGGTTGAGAGGCTCGGAGTGCCTTACGAGAACCTCGCAGGTGTTGTGGTTGATCTTGAGGCCAACAGGACCAGATCTCTGACAACCGGTGGTTTAATCGGTTATGAGGTCATCCCGGCCGAGGGAGGTACCCCACGTACAATTCAGGTTCC
>JAWOIF010000065.1:0-4569 GCA_046484805.1 Bacteroidales bacterium | reverse complement strand
GCTTAAGAGACTGGTTGACAGGGGCAACACCGTTATTGTAATTGAGCATAATATGGATGTGATCAGAATGGCTGACCATATTATCGATCTTGGCCGGGAGGGAGGAAGAGAAGGAGGGGCGGTCGTTGTAGCCGGCACACCTGAGGAGGTGAAGGGTTGCAGTGACAGCCTGACAGGAACGTTCCTAAGGAAGGAACTTTGAGACACTGTAAAGTAAATACACGATAATTTGAATATATTTACAAACCTAAAACATTAAAATATTTTCGGCATGGATAATTCAGCAGACCTGGTCAGGGAAGCGTTTGAGGCTAAAACATGGAATGAGATTCATATGATGGATTCCTGGAGGGTGTTCAAGATCATTTCGGAATTTGTTGAAGGATTTGAAAAGCTTGCGCGAATCGGCCCGTGTGTCTCTATCTTCGGCTCGGCACGGACACATCACAACAACAAGTATTACAAGCTGGCTGAGGAGCTGGCTTTCAAGCTTACTCAGAAAGGTTATGGAGTAATAACCGGAGGCGGACCGGGTATTATGGAGGCAGCAAATAAGGGAGCCAGAAGGGGAAACGGCAAATCGGTAGGAATAAATATTGATCTTCCGTTTGAGCAGAAACCCAATGATTATATTGACAAGGACAAGCTGATCACCTTCGATCATTTCTTCATCAGGAAGGTAATGTTCATGAAATATGCCCAGGGGTTTATTATAATGCCGGGTGGTTTCGGAACATTTGACGAGCTTTTTGAGGCCATTACCCTGATCCAGACCCGTAAGATCGGAGCCTTCCCTATCATTCTTGTGGGACAGAAATACTGGGAGGGCCTGGTAAAGTGGATTAAGGATGTGATGCTGGAGGAGGGAAATATTTCAGAGTCTGACCTGGAACTCTTCTCGGTAGTTGATACTACAGATGAAGCTGTGGATCTTATAGTCAGATTCTATACAAGATATTTGCTCAGTCCGAACTTCTGATAATATTAATTATATACAACGGTAGATGAATCATTTGCTCAAAATCATTTGCCAGTTAAGTCTCCTCCTCTGGTTGGTGGTACCTGCCAGTGGGCAGCAGTTATCTGTATCTGCAGGTGCAACGGGTGAGTGGAGACAGGGAAGCTGGTCGCGCATGGAGGTTGTAATATCAGGAGCGGAGAGTTCCGGTCCATGCAGGGTTGTTCAGGATTTTCCCACAGGCTTTCTTTTCAGGGCTGTAGAGTTGTCTGGTTCAGATATGTTCCCGGGGAATAATTCACTCAATATCGTCTGGGCTCGTATGCCGGCAGGAAAGAGCGTTCGTGTAATTTATGAGGTGATGCCGGGTGCGGAGGTGTCAGGATCGGTAGAGATACCAGGAAGGTTTTATTGGGTGAACAAAGCCAACAGCAGAGTATCGGTGGCGATACCTGCCGTTAATATCGCGATTACCCCTGTGCCGGGGGCGATGGAAACAGGAAGATTGTCAAGACAGACCGAAGGGGGCGGTGTTCAGCAGACTCTCCATGATATTAGTGACGATAAGGGAAGCAGTATGGTTTCTTTCAGGGTACAGATTCTGACCTCATCATCTTTTTTAACTGATCAGGAGTTGAAGAAGAGACTCGGAATTACTTTTAATGATAAGGTGACCGTCGTTCAGGCAGGTAACCTCTACAGATACCAGACAGGAGAGTGCCCAAGCTATGAGTGCGCACTGGAGATACTTGAGAGATTTACAAAAGCCGGAACAGTTGGTGCTTTTATAACAGCCTTTCAGGGAGGAGACCAGATAACTGTTGAACAGGCTCGTGCCCTTACACGCAAGTGATCATTTCTTTGCGCTGCGTTCGATCTCGCGACGCGCATCTTTCTGCTTCAGGTCTTCACGTTTATCGTACGACTTTTTACCCTTTGCAAGTGCAATCTCTACCTTTGCCAGCCCACGTTCGTTTATGAATATTTTGAGAACTATGATCGTGAGGCCGCTTTCCCTGACTTTTCTTTCAAGCTTTCTTAGTTCCCGGGCAGTAAGCAGAAGCTTTCGCTCACGCAGCGGGTCATGGTTATTTATATTTCCCCACGAGTACTCCGATATATTGAGACCTTTTGCAAAAAGCTCTCCCCTGTAGAACTGACAGTATGAATCATTAAGGTTGGCCTTACCCTGCCGGAGGGCCTTTATTTCTGTGCCCCTCAACTGAATTCCGGCGATATATTTTTCAATAAGCTCATATTCAAAAGAGGCTCTTCTGTTCTTAATGACAATATTGCTGGTGTCCCTCTTCATCATGCCTAAGCGAATATCGAAAAGTAGATGCCTTCAATAATAATACGAAGCACCCAGTTTAGTGCCACGTAGATCGCTATTATTGAAACCCATGCAGCGATCATGAGAGGCATTTTTTTATGTTCAGGTGGTTCTGTCATCTTCTCCATACCCAGCCAAAAGATATATAATCCATATAGCGATAGCAGGTTAATGAACAGAAGTGACTCGAAAAGGAGGCTTATTATCTGACAGATGAAATATGGCCCCAGTGAATATCCTACAAGCTTGAATGATCTGGCAAAGTCTTTTCCAAGGTCAAGCGCGTTTGTTATTTCGTTGAGCACCAGCGCTGAAATATAGGTTGCAGCGATAAACAGTATAAAATACCTGATGCCAAGAAACAGAGGGTAGAAGACCGACAGTCCGCCATGTGTGAAGAATAGTGATCCCAGTATTGCAGAAACAGAGGCCAGAGAGATTAGAGGCAGGAAAAAGCTTCTCCTTATGTCTGCAACAGGCCTGTTTTCGGAATAAATTATCTGCCAGGCTCTTTCCGGTCTTAACAGAAGGTTTACAATTCGGTAATATAGAAACCTGAAGTCCATTGTATATGCGATCTTTCTGCCCGGCAAAAATACGGAAATTTATCTTTATGTTTGTCATCTTGACATCGATTGCTTCTGTCATCTTGTCTGAACCATAAAACCTTTATCTATGAGTAGCAGGTATGATCTGATTGTAATCACAGGCCCTACTGCTTCGGGCAAGACTGCCATTGCGGCAGGTGTTGCCCGAAGGCTTGGAGGTGAGGTTATAAGTGCCGATTCAAGGCAGGTATACAGGGGTATGGACTTAGGTACCGGCAAGGATTATAGTGACTATATAGTAGAAGGCCAACAGGTTCCATATCATCTGATAGATATTATCGATGCCGGATGTAAGTATAATGTCTTTGAGTATCAGCGCGACTTTCTCAGGGTATACACTGACATAAAAGAGAGAGCTGTCGTGCCGGTTGTATGTGGGGGGTCAGGCATGTACCTTGACAGCATCGTTAGTGGTTACAAGCTGTTGCCGGTGCCGGTGAATAATGAGCTTCGTCGTGAAATGGCAGGGTATGGACTTGAAAAGCTTAAGGAGATACTTTTGACATATAAGCGGTTGCATAACCAAACGGATGTTGATAATGTAAAAAGGGCGATAAGGGCCATTGAAATAGAGGTATTCTACTCAGGCAGGTCACCGGAGGAGATCAGTTTTCCTGAAATAAAGCCAATTATTTTTGCTGTGAGCTACGACCGTGAAGAGAGAAGAAGGCGAATAAGCGAGAGGCTCAGGCTGCGGCTCAAGGATGGGATGATAGATGAGGTGGAGAAACTGCTGGCTTCCGGGGTTAATGAAGAGACGCTGATCTATTACGGCCTTGAGTACAAATATCTGGTGCTGTTTATCAGGGGTGAATTGAGTTACGAAGAGATGTACCGTGGTCTTGAGACGGCCATTCATCAGTTTGCAAAACGGCAAATGACATGGTTCCGGGGGATGGAACGCAGGGGAGTGAAGATAAACTGGATTGACGGCAAACTGCCACGCAGTTCCGGCATCGCTATGATCGTTGACAGCTGGCAGGCATGAAAA
The DNA here is from genome assembly GCA_046484805.1 of Bacteroidales bacterium. GTDB lineage: Bacteria > Bacteroidota > Bacteroidia > Bacteroidales > VadinHA17 > SLNP01. The sequence continues at coordinate 679 of JAWOIF010000065.1, read as the reverse complement.
CTGCTAATACTACTTCAGGTGTTCATCGAGGAATTCAAAGAATTCCCGCTGCCAGATGATTGAGTTCTGAGGCTTTGTCACCCAGTGTGTTTCATTATGGAAGAAGAGCAATCTGCTGGGCACACCCCTTAGCTGTGCCGCATTGAATGCCTCAAGGCTCTGAGAGTATGGAATACGGTAGTCGTGTTCTCCAACAATAATTAGTATCGGAGCCGTCCATTTATCGACCATCAGGTGGGGGGAGAAGCTGTAGCTTTCGGGTTTTGGTTTTTCCCAAAAAGGCCCCCCGATATCCTTGTTCGGGAACCAGTACTCTTCCGTTGATCCGTACCAGCTTTCGAAGTTGTACATGCCGCAATGGGATATCAGCGCCTTGAACCTGCCGTTGTGGATGCCTGCAAGATAGAAAACGCTGTAACCTCCGTAGCTGGCACCCACGGCTCCAAGTCTTTCTTCATCAACGAAAGATTCCTGTGCCATTGCGTCTATTGCATCCAGATAGTCTTGCATATTTTTTCCACCGTAATCGCCTGATATCTGCTCCCTCCATTCACTGCGGAATTCGCTGTTCTCGCGACGGTTTGGTGCAACCACTATGTAGCCTTTGGCGGCCATCATCTGGTAGTTCCACCGGTATGACCATCCCTGTCCGAGTGGGCCCTGGGGGCCTCCCTTGGCA